>JAKISY010000050.1 GCA_021648365.1 Verrucomicrobiales bacterium | reverse complement strand
GTCAAAGGATCGTCCACATTGAGCACCACCAAATCTCGCGCAGTTCGTGCCACACGCCCCTTGAGCTCAGCCAACTGTTGCAAAGTTTCGATGCCGCCCAAACCCAAGTGATCCGCTGTCACGTTGAGCACAGCAGAGACTTCGCAGCTATCGAAAGCCATACCCTCATCCAACAATCCACCCCTAGCGGTCTCTAAAACAGCAATCTCCACAACAGCATCCTCAAGCACTGCTGTAGCCCCCTGCCCCGCCGCTGCATCCCCGAAGCCATTGACCCTCCCAGCCACACGCACCCCCTCCGTAGTCGCTACTCCCGACGACCTCCCCGCAGTGCGAAGTATATGATCAAGCATCAGACAAGTCGTAGTTTTACCGTTAGTGCCAGTAATTGCCGCGATAGGAATACGACCATTTTGATCCCCAGGAAAAAGAAATGCAAGCATCGCAGTTGCCACCTTAGACCGCTGTAGATCCGACCATTTCTTTCTACTAAAAAACGCATACTCCACACCAAATAACTTCACCGCCCCCCGTAGCCATGACTCGCTCATGTCCTCAGCGATCAATACCACCTCAGCCATTTTAAGCCCTATCAAAGAACTCGCCCTCTCCACTAGACGCACATTGTCTGGATGAACCTTGGCAACTTCCTGCATCTGCCCGTTTTCACCTAAGCTAAGAGCCATAAAAAACTCTCCGCCGACCACCAACAAATGATAGATTTTCGCTTGAGCAGATGACACACGTTGGAAAATCACTGCGGATCCCGTCTTCAGTAGCTCTTTGGATTTCTCAAGCACCTCATCCTCACGATAAAAAAAATGGAACTCACGCTCTTTTCCACCGCGAACCGCAGAACAGATCAAAAGCGGATAAGCCATTTTTGCAAGCGTCGGCTCAATCTGTTCGAGAGAATTAACCATCATCATCGGAGCTAACGCTATCTGCCTCTCATTCAACACAGCGAATGTCGCAATACGGTTCGAGGCAATCCTTTGCGCCAAGGCAGAATCGACATCACTCAGCCCTCCGCAATAGCGTATCAATTTTTTCCCGTGACCAAAAACCACCATCTCCGCCTGCACATCCATTACTCTCCAAGGAATGCCGCGAACTTCCGCCACTTCAATCATTTCTCGCAACAAAATGTCCAATCCTACTGCAGCGCTCTTCACTTGGAAAGTTTTTTTCCACCGCTCTATTTCCTGCACCCAATCCCTCGGGTGCTTCAACATCATATTAACCAGTTCCGTTGCATGCAATACCGCTGTAACAGCAGTTCTCCTAAAATGATACGCCACAAAAACAACGCTTTGGGCTGAATCGCTCAAAGGGTTGAAACCAAAAAAACGCGGCACCCGCCCATCCTCCAAAGCCTGCAATCCGATCGCAATACCGCCTATCAATACCTCGAGATCCAGCACTCGCCCAAGTTTCAAAGCCCCCAGAAAATCAATCCAAGCAGCTTCATTCGCATCTACCTGACTAGGAGCTAGCGCAACAAACATCTCCGCCAGTTTGACCTGCCACGCAGCAAGTTCGCTCCCCATCACATGCGGCACTTCACCCACCCTTTCGATCTTCACCCCAAGAACGGGATGTTCAGAAAACACATTCGACCATGTATAAGCAGCAACTTTAACGACCTTTATCACGAGTATTTAGAAAGATTAATACCATGACCTCAACACCCTAAGAGCTAACAAGTCAAGATCAAGCGAGCCAACACCAATTGTTTAGAAATTATTCTTTAGAACTTTGCATTTGCATGATACAAAAACTGACCCATTCCCTATCTATCTAAAATCACACCATGATGACCATTCGTCCATTCTCCGAACAAAAGCCCTTCACCACCAAAGATGGTTCGACCATCCGCAGCATCCTCGACCTGGCCAACGCCCCGGTGGCTAATCAAAGTCTCGCCGAAGCCACTCTGCCCCAAGGCGGAGCCACCGAACGCCACTACCACCGGCTATCGGAAGAATTCTATTTCATCCTCGAAGGCAGTGGCACCATGGAAATCGACGGCGAATCCAACCCCGTCACCATCGGCGATGCCATCCTCATCCCCCCTGGAGCCTGGCACCAAATCACCGCCGATAGCAAAAGCTCCCTCAAACTACTCTGCTGCTGCGCCCCACCCTACTCTCACGAAGACACCTATTTCGTATAAAAAATTCGAAAAACATCACCCACCTCATCATGACTCCTATCCACAAAACTCTCTTCCAAATCTCCTTATTATCCATTTTCTTTTTTTCAGCCTGCAACTTCACTCCAAAGTATGAGATCAGCACTTTTGCCGGCCAAGGCATCCTCGTAGGCGAAGTCACAGCGAACAGCGCCCTCGTGCAATTAAGGCTCACTTCCAGCGAGCAACTGATGAATCAAGATCTGCTAGGAGCGGCAGGCTTCGTCGAATTCATTTTGCAAGGAGAACAAAAACAAACCCTCACCGCCGCCGCATCCCCCGAACATGATTTCATCGCCAGAGTAGCTTTTAAAAACCTCAAACCTGGAACCCTATACCAATGCAAAACCCGCATCGGCATGGATAAAAGCCAGCTCAGTGACGGTCCCACTGCCACTTTCAAGACCCTGCCCGGAGCCGAATCCGACCAAGCCGTTCGTTTTGTCGTAGTCACCGGCATGAACTACGCCAAATTCCACGGCGACCAGCGCATCGACCAAGCCGAACACCTCCTCGAAAACAATACCAAACTACCTGCCCCCTATGCTGGAGATGACAAGGAACTCGGTTACCCCGCTCTCGCAGCCATCCTCAAAGCCCAGCCTGATTTTTTCGTCGCCACTGGTGACAACGTCTATTACGACACCCCCAACAACCCCGCCGCACACAGCATCACCGAACTGCGTCAAAAATGGCACGAACAATTTGTCCAAGCCCGCTTCAAAGACCTCTTCGCCGCCGTGCCAACCTACTGGATGGTCGACGATCACGACTACCGCACCGACGATTGCGACAACAGCGGTGACTACGAGCCCTCACCCGCTCTTGGCAAACGCATCATGCTCGAACAACTGCCCTACGCTAAAATGGACGACGCCGATGCCCTCACCTACCGCACCCATCGTATCTCCAGAGATTTACAAATCTGGTTACCCGAAGGCCGCATCCACCGCAGCCCCAACGCCATGCCCGACGGCCCCGAAAAAACCATCTGGGGAGCCAAGCAAAAAGCTTGGATCAAAAAAACACTCAGTAAGAGTGACGCCAAATACAAACTCTTCATCTCCCCCACTCCGATGCTTGGCCCCGATGATTTGCGCAAAAAAGACAATCACACCAACTTCGGAGGATTCCGTAACGAACGCGATGACTTCTTTGCTTTTCTCAAGGACAGCGGCATCGACAAAAAAGGCTTCTTCATCATCTGTGGCGATCGCCACTGGCAATACCACTCCGTCGACTCAAGCGGACTGGAAGAGTTCTCCTGCGGTGCTTTGATCGACGCCAACTCCCGCCTCGGCCGCAAACCCGGCGACCCCAAATCCACCGATGCCAAAGGCCTGATCAAACAACCCTACTACCAAACCCCAAGATCCGGAGGCTACCTCATGGTCGAAGTCAAACCCACAGGCAAGACCAACGCCAAACTCAAAGTCACCTGGCACGACGAGCATGGTGAGATCCTGCACACCACCGAGAAGAATTGAAGGTAGAGCGGGTGTCCTCACCCGCTGATTGTGACCTAGCAGTAAAAGGGAGCGGGTGAGGACACCCACCCTACTCTCCAATAACACACACCATTTTCTACATCTACGCTAAATAGTTATACCTTTTTCACCCTATGCCATCAGAGCACCCAGCATTTTCAGCAGGCGAATTTATCATCCTCGCAGACAAGAACACATTAGAGGAACTTGAGAATAAATGCAGCAAAGTATTTCTGCTTTGCGATGTTCTAGCTACCCATATCGCTTCACATGCCGGGCAAAGGTTTTTCATCAAGAAGGTTAGTATGTTTCACATGGGCATTCCCCTCTATGAATTGGAAGGAATCCCCCATCACTGGGTCGAAGAGTCGATCCTCGATCTAAGCCTACATTACTCGGAACACGAAATATATTCACGAGCATCCGACCACTATCACGCCAAAGCAAATGTCAAATCAGGCCGAGGCTTAGTTCAAATCCTAGACACAAAAAATCAAATCTGCTGTTCACTCATTAAAGATCATGCTGCACAGACAGCTAATAGCATCAACGAAGTCGCACAAATCCGATCCAAAATGAATTTTGAGACACGCTATGGTTTCGATGGCGAGTATTCAATACCAGAACAATCTTAATGCCACTCTGATCCGCGTGCATTTACACTTCGGGCATTTCCCTTTGCCCGCTACGCTCACATTTAGCTTGCATGTCTTCGCTACGACAGCCCGTCTACGCTAAGCTCGGCTGTGGTTCAGTGCCTTACTCTCTTCTTATCCGTGTCAATCCGCGCTATCCGTGGTTCACTCTCATTCATAATTAACCACTCCATCTGTTAAAATCCCCATCCTCCCCATCGGCCTTCATCCGCATATCCCCCCCTTCACCCTCAATCAGCAATATGAATCACAATCCATCCTGCTTTCTTGTTGGGAAGCAACCAATACCCGCCGTCCTTTTGATTGCCTGATGTGATTCCGTCAACCACCTTGGACGGGCTATACTTTTTGTTTTTCGCCCAAAAGCCACTCGCTTCAACACGCCCCCCACGAGCGATATTTTTCCCGTCACGGAAAAGCTGTATTTCAGCAAGTCCTCCTCCACGGAAATGGAACTCACTTATTTCCACTCGAACTCGGTTTACCTTGATACGTGGAATCTCGACCTTGGTAACCATATCCTGACCTTTTACCCAAGAAAGTTTCACTTCATCCTTTCGCCACACTTCCTTGTCATCAAGGTAAAAAATGACGTTCGCCTTAGTGCTGCCGCGATCATTTTTCCCGCCATTAGTCTGGTTCCATATCTCAATACGGTCATCCCCCTCGCCCATCGCCAACGAAAGATTCAAAATATTTAGCAAATCGTCTCCAGTCAGCTCGTCATAGGCACGAATCACGGTTTCCGCATTGGTGCGGGTCCAATTGGTCTCATTTATTTTTGCAATCCAATTGGCAATGAATTCCGTATCCCTCCCTTCAGTTGCTGTGAGTAGTGCTTTTGTAGCGTAGAAATAATGGGCAGCACTCAACCCTTTCGCTTCGATGATAGAGTCATCTTCCGCCTCTACGGCAGCCCATTTCAAAAGATCTACTTTTGCCTTATGGCGTTTCACCTGCTCCTCATTCAACATAGAAGCAAACGTTTCCATTCCCACCTTTGCCCCGAAACGTCGATCACACTCACGAATCGCAATGACGTTGGCCAAGCCATCACAAAACCATCGACGGTATTCGCTCGCAATGGTGCCACGCATCAAATCCGCCTCGACCACTTCGTGGATCACCACAAAAAATGCCTGCTGATCGGAAAAAAAGCGCGTGGTTTTTCCAGTTAATTGTTCTGGGGTAATGGTTTTCTTCGATTTCGTAAGCTGACCGATCAAAACGTCTCCCTTTCTGATTGCTGCGATTTGTTCATCGAGTGAAGCTTTTGCCATCTTATCCACATCTTTGATTACCACCGGGAAAAATTTTGCTGGATAGGAAGCAATCATCTCCAATACATTTCCTACGGATGCACTGACGTCATAGGTGAAGGAGAAATCGAAAGTCACGGAGTCTCCCGTCTTGTTCATGGCGAAATCAGGCACTTCGACCCCAGATTTCATCAGGTCAATAAGATCTTCCTTGAACCAGATCTGCACTTCATTGCCAGCGAATAATCGAATGGCCAGATGCCCCGTATTTGCAATAAGAGCCGTTTGACCTGCCCACATTCGCATTTCATCAATATTTCCAGTGAGTCCGTATTTTTGCAGAGAAGCGCTGTCTTTTTCGCTGATGGTGATCGACGGAACTATGGGGGCGTTGAAACGTTTTTTAATCACTTCCTGCGCATCTCTGATATTCTGCGCCCATTCGGGTCCGAGCTTATCGACTGCTTTGCTCAATAACTTGGGATGAAAAAACGTCATCCCATCAATTTTTCTTTTTTGATAATCTTCGGGCAATACAAACGGAGCTTTCTTTTTTTTGACCGTTTTCAGAAAATTGTCACGCATCATTTTTACCACCTCGGCTCTTGTTCCAGACAATTGTTTATTGATGTTTGGATAGGTCTTTCGCAATGCTGCAATAAATTCCTCACGGTTCAATCCGCCCTTTGGGATTACAATTCCAGCTTTTTTGAATTCAACAAAAATAGCTTTATCCTTATTTGTATTTTGTGCAGACTGAAATACTGACATCATGAGGATTCTTCCTGCGGCATCCTGCAATTCAGGGTCATCCGTCCGCAGAGGGTCCATCGTCGCTACTTTTTCCAAAAACTTCGCAGCGTTCTTACGGTTCTCAGGAATCGGGAAGTATAAAAGCTGAGGAAGCATTTGAAGCGCGTTGTCTCTCTCAGATAAAATTATGTTCATTAGCAGGTAATAACGAGCCATCCCCCGAGTGATCGATTTTGGAGTATCTTTAGTGAAAAACTGGGCTTCTATCTGATCAAGAAGCAAGCTTTCCACTACCTCTTTGTATATGTTACCGCCCAGTTGCGCCGCCAATTTGTTCTGTCCTTCCGCAATTAACAAATTCCCTTGCATCACACTGGTCGCCACACTCGACGCGGATTCTCCAGGCTTTCCGAACAAGGGGATATCCAACCGAAACGCTTGCACTTTTTTTAAATCCGGACGCAATTTTCCGAGACCGATTCCAAATTCATCCATAAACGGAGGAAGCAGGGTGAATTTGGTATTCCCGTTTGATTCTGGAAAAAAACGAATTTCCTCAAATGTAGTTCCTCCAGTCTCACTGTTCACAAACGGCTGAACCGTTGCATGATTCCAAAAATGAATCTCGCGAATATCCCCGGACCAATCGACCCACTGACGAGTTACCTTTTTAACCCTTGCCAGCTCCTTCTCAACAGCCTCATCGAATCCCTCATTAAGTTCATCAATTCCCAACAGTTTTTGCACCAGCACTTTGAACTTAGGTTGCAGCTCGAGGAAAGCCTCGTTCATTTCTTTTGCAGCCCGAGCAGCATGCTCCTTGCGAGCTTCCCGATGGATTGCAAAGGTCGGCAATAACAACTGAATGACATCTTCCTGGTCGACGGGAAAAACAACTTTCATCCCATCGACCACAATGGTTTTTTCCTCCTTGGTTCCCAAATTAGAAATAGAATGCGAAAAGCTCTGACTCGATACTGGAACAGTGTAAGCCAGCCAAAACGCTCCGATAAGCCACAGGTGTTTCATATACTGATGTTTAAAAATAAGTCAACGTGCATCAGAAAGGTTATACCAACTACGATCTACCAATGCAACGACAATACTAGCCCATTGACTCAAGCGGACTCGAAGAATTCTCCTGCGGTGCTCTCATCGCCGCCAACTCCCGCCTCGGCCGCAAACCAGGCGACCCAAAATCCACCGACGCCGAAGGCCGGATCCGACAACCCTACTACCAAACCCCCAGATCCGGAGGCTACCTCATGGCCGAAGTGGAACCCAAAGGCAAGACCGACGCCAAACTCACCGGTAGCTAAGCTGAGCACTCACAGTCGAACCCTTCGCCGAAACAAACCGCACCCAATAGGCTTGAAAAGATTCTGGGAACTCATAGTCAAGCTGCCCTCCTTCGTCCAAGACAAAACTACGCATATCCTTCCAATCTCCTCTGCCGGTGATATCAACCTGCATCAAAATGTTCGTCGCCTCACTCGATTGCAAATGCAGCGCTTTGCGATCATAACCCGTCATCAAATAAGCATCGGACAGCTGACCCGCATTCACCTTGGAGTCTTTCCACGGCCCACCCTCTCCGACAGGTTTGCCAAGCTTCCAGATATCGTCAATCGCCCCTACCCACAGCGCGCTCTGTTTGTCGTCACTGTAGATAATATGGGAGTTACCTTTCCCTTTTTCCAAATCAACCCCAGACATCACCAGCAGCCCGCGATAACTGCAATAATCAGCTACTCTCAAGTGATGACTCGACACCGGACGAACACGCGCAAAACCTCCTGCATTTTCCGCCGGCAATTCATAGAACGTGCCGTGACAATTAAACAAATCTCGCTCAGTCGCCACCTCTCTTGCCAATCGCCCCCATCCCAGAGGTCCCGATTCGCCATAAGCAGCATCCCCTTTAGGTAAGCGAAACCGACCGCCCTTGTCATCGATATACAAAACCGATGCCGCATCCACACTAAGGATGCCCTCACGACTAGGAACCGCCGCGCTCTCCTGCAAGCGAGCAAAAGCCTGTTTGTTCTCAATCTTCCTCAGTTTCATCCCCTCCCCCAGCTCATAATAAGCACCGTTTGAGGAAGCTAATTGTAAGGTTCTCCGGTTTCCGTTGCGTGCTCGAATCACCCCACCCACTACCTTGTCATCATCCACCATCGCCAAACCCGCAAACAACTTAGCCCGCCCTCCTTCACTGCGCGCATCTTCTCCTGAATAAGTGAACCAAGCACTCATCTCAGAAAGATCATCGGCAGCTTTCAAGCGAATCCACACACCTTCTTGCTCATCCTCAAAATCAGTCCAAAGGTATTGTCCAGGATCAAGGCTGATAGACCGCAGAGCTGCCCATTCGCCATTACCCTCACGGTCGATCTGCAAATCCACACTGACCTTACCTTTTCCAGTATGAGACAGATGCAAAGCGCGTCGCTTAAATCCATTGAACAAAAAGGGATCCGAAGTTTGATTTTTTGGTACATCCTCATTCAACCACACCGCGCCACGACCAATCACAGGTCCGAGTTGGTCGAGTTGCTCAGGTTCCAAGAACCACAAATTGGATTGTGATTGAGGAGCCGCAATTTCCCCCTTTGCCTTGCGTTTATTCAAAAACTCGCTACGCGCCGTATCATCGCAACCGAGAACCACCTGCCCCTGCCACTGGCAAAAATCTCCCACTACCTTCAAATAAGTGGAGCGAGGTAAAATGCCTGCACTGTTAGCGGTTGAAAAAGTCTTGGGGAAACGCCAAAACATCCCGTGCATCGTCATCAGCAGATCATCCTCACCAATATCCCGAATGCGTGGCCATTCCGTGTTCCACCCATGTGCACCATCGTAAGTGTGACTCGCTTTGGGCAAACGATAGCGATGCCACTTACCCTCTTCCAATAGCATCACCAACAGCGATTTGGCATCCCAACCCACCGACCACACTGCATCGCTAGCTGGATTTTCGCTTCCGTAAATCCCCCCAGGCCCCGTCACTTCAGTGAACTGATTGCGCTGAATAATTTTCCACTTCTCCCCAACCTCACCACCCCACTCAGCCAATACCCCTGAATGAACAAAAGGATCCAACTTGGCAGCCTTGCCATGTTCACCATTATTTGAGTAAATCAACCTGCCCTGACCAGAATACAAACCCTTGCCATGGTAACCGGGAAGATTCGCTTTCACCCCATCACCCTTGACCTGCTCATCGACAAACAAGGTCTTTACTTGCAGACCTTTTACATCCACTTCATAGATGCCCTCCTCCATCGTTGCATAGTAGATTTTGTTTGCCGGATCAGACAAATGCCGAGCATTCCCCGTCATTCTACCAAACATGGCGGACGAAGGAATCACTCTCACCTTGCGATTTTTATCAATCACATACAAACCAATGAACAACTGCTGAGATTCTCGATGAATCATCCTGTTAGCATTCGTCCCCCCCACACTTTCAGAACGAACCGTCATGTTAAGATTTTTATCGATTTCATACAATTTATCAGATGATCCCCGAGGTTTATGTGGCGCATAAGTGATCGCCCACAGCCGCCCCGCCCACGGAACCACTGCACCAGTCCCGCATTCCCCTTCATCATTAAAAAAAGCAAGGTGAGGGTAAATCCCACTATAAAACTCCTGAGCTCTCACCGTGCCCACGCTTATCCAAGCGCCCAAAACCCCAACCATCAATTTTACCCAAAATGTCATTTTCTTTACCTTGTGCAGTGCTCTCATATTCTATAAAAATAATTCCCTTACACCTAAAGAGCCCCACACCACTATTTTGGACATCTCAAGCATAGGTGAAACTCTAATTTACTTAAATATTATAGAAATCTTAAATAGTTCTTGAACATTGTCCTATTATAGTGGTCTATGAGGTAATGAGATGCCCTCGTTGTTCAAAATCAGTCACCCATCGGTCCGACGCATGTCATGCCTGTGGGTATTCACTTACGGATGCTCAATCCGTATTCGGTACCGCCATGGTCGAAATGGATCGCCTCCACGACGCCGCCCACTGCCTACGCAAAGAAGAGCGTGCAGAGGTGCTCGATGTCATGGATCGGCTCAAGGATCGTTTCCCTCAGCTATTTTTCTGCGCTTACCTTGGCACCTTGCCAGATAACGTGAAAATGAGCGAATTGGGATTTTGGTTACTCAACCACGCCGCCGTCAAGGGAGTGGATATCGCCCGGCCCAACGAAAACGCCATCCTCTTACTGCTCGACACCCACACTGGCGAAGCAGGGATCTCACTGGGTTATTACGTCGAAAAATTCCTAGAAGAAAACTCCGCAGCCCGTTGTTTGCAATCTGCTCGTGCCCTTTTTGCCAAAGGCGAAAACGGCAAAGCTTTGTGCAAAGTGATGAAAAAACTAGGTCGCACACTGAGCAAACGATCACGCGGCGTACTGCGCATCCAACCCGAAACCCAACAATCGGTATTGAATCCTTTCGGGGCCTCTGCGCTGCCACAGTTGCGCAATGCTAAAGCGGGCTCTCCGTTAGTCGGCAAGCGAAGTGAACAAGCCTTGTCCTGACGATTCTGTCTCAAATCATTCTCTCTTTGAAGTTTTACGTAACGTTTCCCATGAACCGTTCTCCTTTTTATCATCTACACTGCGCAGTCTTGCCTATTGATATCAGCCGGCATAGCCTAACGCTACTACTGGCGGCAGCATTCATCTTGATTACCTCTGTCAGCTCCGCGCAGACCGGGCTACCCGAATGGAACCAACGCGATGCGCAACGCTTTGAAGAACCAGGCTCCGTGCTACTCGGCGACGGATTATGGCCGCTCAATACAGATGGCAGTTCCACCCAGCCCGTGCTCGACCCAGAACTAGAGGCTCTTAAAGAAAAAATTCGTGGCGGCGACCGCATCCTCGCATCCGACCACATCCGCCCTAAATTCCCGCTTTCCATCATCGAACCCAAGTCCACGGGGCGCTCACTACGACCGCCTCCATTGAACGTCCGCCCCACCCCGATCTATTTATCCTCCACAGAAGCTCTCCCCAGCGAGCTGATGCCAGAATACTTTGGCGACGATCGACCTAATCAACATTTGATCGATCCACAGAGCTTCCTCACCAATCGCGATGCCGCAGAGATCAACGACCTGCTACGCGCCCACCAGCAAGAGTCCCCGCTGGAAATTTACCTGATGATTTTTGGCTCCGCCCAGTCCATACCCGATTCCATCTCCCTCTCCAATCTGCACCACCGTTGGTTTGGGGAAAAGCCCGCCGCCATTGTGATCTACCACATGCAAGCTCCAGAAAAAACTCGCTTTGAATTTGGTGATAAAATCCACGCATCGCTCCCCTCTACCTCCATAGATCGCGTGACTTATAGCTGTATCCGCGAAGCGCAGACCACTAGCAATCCCGTTGATCAAATCAAACGACTCGCTTCCGAAATGTCCATCCGACTGTTTTGGATGACCAGCGTCATCGACGGCAAACACCCCGTCGGCAATCCTCTTCGCGGAGAAAAAATCGAAACCAGCGAAGACCTAAGCATCGGCGAACGCAGTAAGACTTTTTTCGCTTCTATTTGGCCAGCCGTGAAAAAAGCCCTGCTCAGTATCGCGCTACTCACACTCGCCGCGCTAGCCGCCTACGCCATCTGGGTCTGGCGTCGCGATACCATCACGGGACGCCCCATCCGCTTCCCTGAGCGCGATCTGCCGATGCGCCTCGGCGGCTCTCATGCTGGCGGAGCCTACATCGGCATGACTTTTGCCCCACCAGCTCCAAGCTCGACCTCTTCCGAGCAGCAAGGCTAAGGAGTTGCGCTGGCACCATCCGCGCGCTTGACACCATCAAGCAAAAAGCTCTTGCGTTAGCGCCTTGTCCGCCTTTGAATAAATCAGCTGCGCACTTCATCTTGAAGCTCGCAATTTTATCATTCTTTCTAAACACCCAAAAACTATGGCTTATAAAGTAGGAGTAATCGGATACGGCTGGGCAGCAGCCGCTCACATCGACGCAATCAACGGCACCGAACAAGGATCAGTCGCAGCCGTTTATTCGTCACGCGAACTGGACAGCAAAGAAGTCTCCGCCAAATTTGGCAGCGACATCGCTACCTATCAAGATGTCAATCAACTGATCAACTCTCCAGACATCGATACCGTATCGATCACCAGTTACCCCAATCAACATCGCGAGCAAGCCGTCGCCGCCGCCGAAGCTGGCAAGAACATCATATTAGAAAAACCCATGGCGCTTAGTTGGGAAGACTGCAAAGCCATCCGCGATGCCATCGAAGCCAACAACGTCAAAGCCTGCCTCTGCTTCGAATTGCGTTTCATCAGTCAGTTCACCACCACCCAATCGATCATCGACGGTGGTTTCCTCGGCGACGTGCATTACGGCGAAGTGGATTATTACCACGGCATCGGCCCTTGGTATGGTCAATACCGCTGGAACACCACCAAAGAAAACGGCGGCTCCAGCCTTCTCTCCGCAGGTTGCCACGCCCTCGATGCCCTGCTGATGTGCATGGGTAATGATGTCGAAGAAGTCAGTTGTTATACCACCACTTCCAAAAATCCCATCTTCACCAAATACGAATACCCCACCACCGCCACCGCGCTGTTGAAATTTTCTAACGGCAATGTAGGCAAAGTTGCATCAGTCATCGATTGTCTGCAGCCCTACTACCTACACACCCACTTGGTCGGCAGCGAAGGCAGCATGCTCGATAACAAACTCTACTCGACTAAACTCGGGTTACGCGATAAACAATGGACCGAGCTGCCTATGGCAATGGCGGATTCTGGCGACGTCGCTGACCATCCCTACCAAGCACAATTCCAAGCCTTCTTTGATGCCTCGGACAAAGGCGAAGACATGCCGCTGACCAGTTTCAACGAAGCCTTGAAAACCTTCCAAGTGCTATTTGCCTGTGACCGCTCCGCTGCAGAAGGCAGGCCTGTGAAGCTTGCTGAAATCAACTGAATTTCAAGACTCAAAAAACAAATACCCATGGCAAACCGATCCGCCATCGCCATCGCCGCTCATCCAGACGACATCGAGTTCGTCATGGGTGGCACTCTGATGTTGCTCAAACAAGCAGGCTACGACATCCACTACATGAATGTCGCCAACGGCAGTTGCGGTAGCACCACCATGGACGCCAATCAAACCCGCATCGTGCGAGCTAGAGAAGGACAAGCCGCCGCACAGATTCTCGGAGCCACTTTCCACTCCAGCCTCTGCAACGATCTCGAAGTGGTCTATTCGGTAGAGTTACTGCGCAAACTCGCCGCCGTGATCCGCGAAGTGCAGCCCGAGATCGTGCTAACGCACTCGCCAGAAGATTACATGGAAGACCACATGAACGTCTCCCGCCTAGCCGTGACCGCCGCTTTCTCTCGCGGCATGTCTAACTTCGCCACTGATCCACCCTCACCCGCCATCGAAGGCGATGTTGCCCTTTACCACGCCATGCCACATGGTCTCTGTGATGGACTGCGGCGTCCAGTGGATGCCGACTTCTACATCGATACCAGCAGTGTCCACGCCACCAAACGAAAAGCTCTAGCTGCTCATAAAAGTCAAAAAGAATGGCTCGATGCCAGTCAAGGCCTGGACTCCTACCTCATCACCATGGATGAGCTCTCTGAACAAGTCGGAGAACGCTCGCAGAAATTCAAACACGCCGAAGGCTGGCGCCGCCACCTACACTGGGGACTCTCCAGTCAAGACAACGATCCACTTGCAGAAATTTTAGGCGATCACTATTTAGCGAAAGCTCGTTGAGCGCATCCTGCCCGAGTTGCTCACGCTCTCAACTTGCGTATTAACAGAGCATCTTTACACTGTGCTCGATGATCACTATTTACCGAACCCCCAAATTCGTCACCCTAGTCAAAGACGGTCAATTTTACCGCAGTGAGAACTTTTGCTTTGATCAGCTCTTTCAAGCTTGAAACTCTATGAAACCTCCTGAAGCCATTCTCAACTCCGGTGACGAAAAAATCTTCACCCTACGCACCACCGCCAAAGGTCCTGTCGGAGCCCTACCCTTCACCGCCGAACAGCTCAGCAACTCTGCCAGCGGCAACCTCTTCTCCTGGACCCAAAACGTCGGCATGGGCTGGTCGCCCGACAAAGTCAACGGCGGAGATTTTGTCATCCTCAGCACCCAAGGAGGTATCCGCAAAGAGGACGGCTCGCCTGTAGCTCTCGGCTACCACACCGGACACTGGGAAGTCGGGCTACTGATGGAAGAAGCCGCTAAAGTATTGAGCGAAAACGGCGCCGTTCCCTTCGCCGCTTTTTGCAGTGATCCCTGTGACGGACGCACCCAAGGAACACTCGGCATGCTCGACTCCCTTCCCTACCGCAACGATGCCGCCACTATTTTCCGACGTCTCATCCGCTCGCTACCCACCCGCAAAGGAGTGATCGGCGTCGCCACCTGCGACAAAGGCCTGCCCGCGATGATGATGGCACTCGCCGGCACCCCCGACCTACCCACCATTCTCATCCCAGGAGGCGTCACCTTGCTCAGTGAAGACAGCGAAGATCTCGGCCGTATCCAAACCATCGGCTCGCGTTTTGCCCAAGGTGAAATCGAACTCACCGAAGCCGCCCAGATGGCGTGCCGCTCCTGTGGCTCACCAGGTGGCGGCTGCCAATTCCTCGGCACCGCAGCCACCAGCCAAGTGATCTCCGAAGCCCTCGGCATGACTTTACCCCACGCCGCGCTCAGTCCATCAGGCTCAGACATCTGGCGAGACTTGGCACGCCGCTCCGCACTCGCCCTTTTGCACATGGAAAAAAAGGGTCTTACCACCAAAGACATCCTGACCTCTGATTCGATCGAAAACGCGATGATCACTCACGCTGCCTTCGGCGGTTCCACCAACCTCATCATGCATCTGCCCGCGATCGCCCATGCCGCCAAATTACCGCGCCCTACGGTCGACGACTGGCGACGAGTCAATGCCCAAGTGCCACGCCTAGTGGACTCCTTGCCCAACGGTCCTCAGTTTTTTGCTACCGTGCAAGTTTTCCTCGCCGGCGGTGTGCCCGAAGTGATGCTGCACCTGCGCGATGCTGGACTACTCAAACTCGACGCCATGACCGCCAGTGGCCGCACCCTTGGACAAAACCTCGACTGGTGGCAGAGCTCTCAACGACGTCAACGACTACGCGCCAAACTCAGCGAACTCGACGGCATCGACCCCGACGAAGTCATCATGTCCCCCACAGCCGCTGCCAAAGCAGGCCTCACCAGCACCGTCACTTTTCCCACTGGCAACCTTTCCCCTGACGGAGCCGTGATCAAAAGCACCGCCATCGATCCGAGCAAAGTCGATGAAAACGGTATCTACCTACATCAAGGGCCGGCACGCGTTTTTGCCTCCGAACCAGCTGCCATCGCCGCGATCAAATCTAGCGGCGATGAACGTATTCGAGAAGGCGACGTGGTGGTCTTGATCGGTCACGGCCCCATCGGTTGCGGCATGCCAGAAACCGCACAGCTCACCATGGCATTAAAACACTTGTCTTGGGGGAAAAATGTAGCCCTGATCACCGACGGACGCTTTTCTGGTGTATCCACCGGAGCCTGCATCGGACACGTATCTCCAGAAGCGTGGGCAGATGGACCGATTGGCAAATTGCGCGACGGCGACCCGATCCGCATCCGCATCGACGTGAGAAAGCTAGAAGGAAGTCTCGACTATATCGGTTCAGAAGAAGAGCTCACTCAGCGCCCCGCCAACCCTCTATTGCAAGCCATCGAAGGCGTGCCCGATGATACCCGCCTATGGGCAGCTCTACAAAATGCCTGCGGCGGCAGCTGGGGCGGCTGCGTCTATGATGCAGATACCATCATCAAAAAATTGCAATCTTGATCAAACCCTGGACCCAAAGATAATTTTGTCTTCAACGCCTCCACCATCTTCTGGTGTCAAGACCTCGCCTCACCACACCACCAGGGCACATGTTCAGAACACCTGACTTAGGGCGACCTTATTCTGATACCACTCTGAACTGCCGTCCGCAAAATATTAGAACTTTACGCATTAACATCAGTCCGTGGAATGGATTGGCAATCCGTTTTCCCTCGTTTTGGTATCACTTTGAATTTTAATCTCAAATTTAACGATTCCCATTCCAACAGCATTTCCCAAGGACGTGTCAGGTGTTCTGATGCTACCCTGGTCCCATTGGTCACGCCCTCACGGACCTGACAAAAGAGTGCAACGCATCACCAAAAACATCTTCGACCACGCCATCAGTTAGCCTACAAGCCCATCAAGCACGCGACTTTCACAAATCCGTGCTATCATCTCGCCCCTTCAATTGAATCAGCTTCTTTTTGATCACCTCCAACTCCACCGTCAAGGCGTGCGCAGATTTCAAAATATCCCCCTGAGTCCCATCATCCCCCAAGTCACGAACTGCCGGATGAATCTTCATCATCTGCAAAGCAATCTGCTTGCAAGATCCCTCAATTTTCTCAATAGCTTCTTCTCTCTTCATAAAATAACCTCCTCTTATCCGTGTTAATTTGCCTTCGCTTACTTTTCTCCGGCTGTCTCGCTAAACTCGGCTGTGCTATCCGTGGTTAAAAATTCTTGTCTTCTATTCCCCATTCGCCCCCCACTTTTCAAATCCTCCCACACTCGCCCCAACGCATCAGCCAGCGCCATCCAATCTCCCTCCCTCGTCTCCCATCCCCCGCTGATCCGCAGCACCCTACTCATTTGATCAAAATCCAAGCCCATCGCCTGCATCACATGCGACGGATTTCCCTTACCCGCCGAACAAGCCGACCCCGTCGATACCGCAAAACCCAATCGATCCAAACGGATCAACCACTTAAGATTCTTTGGTCCCGCCGCAGGCAAAATCAGCATCACCGTATTCCACAACCTCCCCGCATCCTGCGCCACCACCTGAACTCCTGGCAAGCTCTCTACCATCAGCCTTTCAAAAGCCTCGCGATCTTGCAAACGCTGTTCACTCCTCTCCACCGACCACTCAGCTTGTCGTTCACGCAGCGCAGCCATCATCGCTGCCACCCCTGGGTAATCTTCGGTGCCCGCTCTCCGCCCCCCCTCCTGAGGACCTCCCACCTGCGACCTGAAACCCTCTTCCACCGTCGCACCCAAACACAAAAAACCCACCCCCTTCGGACCACCGAACTTATGCCCACTGCCACTGACAAAATCACATCCACCCAAATCCTGTAATTCCATTTTCCCAATCCACTGCGCCGCATCACAATGATAAAGCACCCCCTGTTTGCGACACAAACCAGCAATCTGCCGCCACGGCTGAATCACTCCCGTTTCGTTGTTGGCAGCCATCACCGAAACCAAAGCCACCTCCTCTTTCTCAAGCATCTGCTGCAAATCGCTCAAACCAACAAGCCCCCTATCATCCACCGCCAACTCCCGCACCCGATCATAACCAAAACTCTTAATCGCAGCCTCGCGAACCGAAGGATGCTCCACCGCACTGATCACCACCAAGCCGCCAGTTGCCCTCACCCGCGCCGCGTATTCCATCACCGCATTGTTCGCTTCGGTCGCTCCCGAAGTGAATACCACCGAACACTCTTCCTCATCAAAATAGTCAGCCAACTCACCACGCGCCTCCTCCAGCAAGCGCCGCGTCATGCCCGCACCACGATAAAGACTGGACGGGTTCTGCCAGTGCTCCGCAGTCGCCCGCAGCCACGCATCCCTCGCCACCACGCTCACCGGCGTGGTTGCGTTGTTATCGAAATATTGAGCGTAATCCGTCATATCAGGCAGTAAACCCCGCATCGCGCAAATCCTCCTGTAAAAGGATTTCTTGTTCCAAACGAAGAGTCTCATCAACTGATCTCTTTTTTTCACTCCCCAAAGTTTCACAAATCACATAGGCCAAACTCCCATCTTCAGGCTCAAAAATTCGAGCATTTCCAGCTTTTGATTTCGGTAGCTTTTCCATTGCATCAAGCCCTCGCTCAAGAGCTTCCGCAATCACCTCTTTAAGTTTATTTCCCCTTTTGGCTGCCCTCACTTTCGCCGCAATCAGCAAAGCTTCTGGTAAATCGAGCGTCGTTCTCATAAAAACACAAAAACATCAAAACACCCCTTTGTCAAAATTCCCAATTCCCAATTCCCAATTCCCAATTCCCAATTCCTAATTCCTAATTCCTAATTCCCCTCCGCGCCTCCGCGCCTCTGCGTGAGCCACTCTTCTCTTTCTCCCGCCTTCAACAATCAAGAATCACCGATCGACACTCATCTCACCCGCTGCTTGATTGACGAATGGCGCTCTATCGTTAATCTTATTTTCTACTCTTCTTTACAAAGACCTCAAACAGGTTCTTCCCCCCATGAAAATCAAAACCCTATTTTTATCCGTCCTGATCACTAGTGGTTCTTTTTTGAACAGCTCTCTGTGCGCTTACGAAAAAGTCGAAACCCTCCCACCAGGGTTCAAAATGCCCAAACCTCTTCCGCTCGAAAAATCCGTCGCCACCGTAAAAGCTGGTCACGGACTGAAAGTAGAACTGATCGCAGCCGAACCCATGGTCATGGACCCCATCAGCCTGGACTGGGGACCTGATGGCAAATTGTGGGTCGTTGAAATGGCGGACTACCCGCTTGGACCCGACGGCAAAGGCACGCCCGGAGGGCGGGTTCGTTTCCTCGAAGACAGCAACGGTGACGGCAAATACGACCGCTCCACCTTATTCATGGAAGGGCTGCGCTTCCCTACTGCCGTCAAAGCCTGGCGCAACGGAGTCATCATCGTCGCTGCTCCAGAGGTCTTCTACGCAGAAGACAGCGACCACGATGGCAAGGCCGATAAAAAAACCATCCTCTTCACAGGATTCAGAGAAGGCAATCAACAACACCGAGTCAACACGCTGGCTTGGGGTCTCGACAACTGGCTGCACCTCGCCAACGGCGACAGTGGTGGCAAAGTGGTCTCTGCAAAAACCGGCAAATCGGTGGAATTGGGAGGATTTGATCTGCGCATCCACCCTGACAGCGGAGACATCGAACTAGAAACCGGCCGCACCCAGAATGGTCGCACCCGCGATGATTGGGGCAACTGGTACGGCTGTAGCAACTCACGCCCACTCTACCAATTTGTCCTACCAGATGCCTGGTTGCGGCGCAACCCTCACATCACCTACCCCAGCGCTATCCATCAAGTGCCGGAAATACCAACCGTTCCCCGGATCTACCCTGCCGGCACTCCCGCTGCTCGTTTCAACGTGCCTTCCGCTGCCAACCGCATCACCTCCGCCTGCGGTCTAACCATTCACCGTGACCCTCGCCTCGGAGCTGAATTCAACGGCAACGCCTTTGTCTGCGAACCCGTTCACAATCTGGTTCATCGCGAGGTTTTTGATCCGGTAAAAACGGTCGCTCGCCACAGTCATCGCGCCAAGGATGAAAGCGAATCTGAATTCCTCAGCTCCACTGACAACTGGTTTCGTCCCACCAGCGCCCACACCGGACCCGATGGAGCCCTCTGGGTCACCGACATGCACCGCTACGTGATCGAGCACCCTGAGTGGATCCCTGAGGTGTGGCAGAAAGTGCTCAATCTCCGCGCAGGCTCTGATCGCGGGCGCATCTACCGCGTGGTCTCTGACAAAACCGGTGGCGCTATAGCTCCAATCCTAACTAAAAAAAACACTGGTGAACTGGTTTCCCTGTTAAGCTCAAACAACGCTTGGACTCGGGACACCTCCCACCAGTTATTGCTGTGGAAAAATGATCCTTCAGCTTTGCCTCATCTGGAAAAATTATTGCAATCCAGCGAGCAGCCCTTGGCAAGACTGCACGCCCTTTGTGTGCTCGACGGCTTGAAACTTCTAAACGCCCAACACATCTCCACCAGTCTGGCAGATTCCCATCCCGGAGTTCGCCGTCACGCGCTCCGACTCAGCGAATCCTTCGCCAAATCCAATCCCGAACTACTGCCTGCTTTATTAAGCCTATCCGAGGATGTCGATCCCGACGTTCAGTTTCAGTTAGCTCTCGCCCTCGGCGAATGGCCAAGTGAAAAAGCCGGACAGACTCTCGCCAAACTAGCACTTTCCCATTCCAAGGATTCTTTTTTTACCGCCGCCGCCATGAGCTCTCTTCCCAATCACTTGGGAACCGTAGCTGCAGCACTGGCAAGTGAGCCTGCAAAACTCGCAGCCCCTCTGCTACCCTATTTATTAGAAACCGCACTCGCCATGCAAAACGAGGACGCAGTGGTTCACATCCTCACTATGGGAAAAAACCAGAGCCTGCCCGCACGTTTTTCCATCTACGCCCACTTTCTCAAAGTGATGGATCGACGCAAAACCAAACTCGCTGTTTATCACCAAAAAGCATCGCCTGAGCTGAAAAACGCTCTCGACACCGCAGCTGAACTTTCTACCACCGCTCGGAAAATAGCTAGCGACCCACAAGCCCCCGTCGATGATCGCATCGCGGCACTCACCATCCTCGGTCGCAACCCCGCAGACAAAAAATCCGACATCCAACTCCTCGCCTCCCTGCTCAGTCCGCAATCTCCCACTCTCATCCAAACCGCCGCCAGTTTGCGGCTAGCAGAATCTGGAGAAATCGACAGCCTGCTCCTCGCCTGGTCGCAAAGCACGCCCTCACTACGCGCCACCATCGTCAGCCAGTGTCTCAACCGGAAAAGCGCTACCCTCAAACTTCTGCAAGCCCTCGAAGACAAAAAAATCGCTAGTGCATCGATAGATGCCGCCGGAAAAGATCGCTTGTTACGTTATAAAAATGACGCCATCCAAAAACGTGCCAAAAAGATATTCACCGCCGCCAACAACAGCAACCGAGTTGCCGTGGTCGAGAAATTCACCCCTAGCCTCAAACTCAAGGGCGACCCCGCCAAGGGCAAAGCCCTGTTCACCGCCCTGTGTTCCGTCTGTCATCAACTGGGAGATATCGGACGCCACATCGGACCCGATCTGACCGCACTCTCAGACAACTCTTCCGGCGCATTGCTCACCGCCATCCTCGACCCCAACCGAGCGATCGAAGACAAATTTCTGCTCTACAGCATCACCCTCAACGGCGGAGAATCGCTGGCAGGAATGATCATCGAAGAGTCCGGAGGTAGTTTGACCCTGCAAATCCTCGACGGCAGCAAGCGCTCCTTGTTACGCAGTGAAATCCAATCGCTCGAATCCGTCGGACTGTCTGCCATGCCTGAGGGATTGGAAGCCGCCCTCGATCCACAAAAACTCGCTGATGTGATCGCCTTTGTTCAGCAAGCAGCAAAGGTGAAACCCGCCGATCAATAGTTTGCCAACAGGCTTTTTCATTTTACACTGTGCTGTTTCAATCCTGCCAAGCAGACCAGCACCGTGTTTCCCCTCAAAACCATCACCCACGCCCCACTTTACCTCTACTGCCTACTGGCGAGTCTAGGTTTGCAACTGCTCGTGCTCGCACCCAGCGCCACTTGCCGAGAGGACACCACCTTCGCCGACCTGACCTCCCCCGCGCACCAATATTGGACGCGCCCGCTCAACGACCCCTTCTCAAAACTCATCCCTGACTTTGAATCAGGAAAAATCCAACTCGATACCCAAAACCAACTCACTTTTGTCACCAGCTTGCTCAAAGCTCTCGACATCCCCGCCGCCTCACAAATGCTGGTTTTTTCCACCACCAGCCTGCAGTTGAGCAAGATCTCCCCCCGCAATCCACGTGCGCTCTACTTCAACGAAGACCTCTATCTCGGTTATATCCCCGGAGGAAAAATCGAAATCATCTCCATCGACCCACAACTCGGCGGCATCTTTTATATCTTTGAAATCCCACGAGATCAAGGCACACCACAACCCCAACGCGCCAAGCGCTGTATGAACTGCCACGCCGATACCGACACCCGCCACGTACCTGGTCTAGTGATTAAATCTGTCATCCCCGGTCCCAACGGCGGTAGTCTCAACTCATTTCGCCGCGAGCAAACGGGTCACCAAATCCCGCTCGAAGATCGTTTTGGCGGTTGGCATCTCACCGGCGCAGATCCGATCAAAAAACACTGGGGCAACCTGATCGGACAACTCTCACCCGCTGGTTTGAAAAAACAAATCATCCAGCCCGGTCAGCTTTTTGATTTCAACAACTACCCGCTAGATCGCAGCGACATCCTGCCACAACTGCTGCACGAACATCAAGTCGGTTTCATCAATCGGGTGGTCGAGGCCGGCTACAAATACCGCGCTTATCAAGACAGCGATAAAGGCATCCTCAACCCCGCTCATAGCAAAGAGCTCGAACGCATCACCAGTGACCTCACCCGTTACCTACTATTCGCCGACGAGGCCAACCTGCCAAGGGGCATCCAAGGCGATGCCCAATTCAAAAAAGACTTCCGCGCCAACCGCCAAACCCTCGCCAGCGGAGAATCCCTAAAAGATCTCGACCTCGGCCGCCACCTGTTCAAATACCGCTGCTCCTACATGATCTACAGCAACGCCTTCCAAGGCCTACCCAAAAAATTCAAACAACAGATCTACCAAAAACTAGCCAAAGCCCTCAGCACCGATAAACCCGACCCCAACTACTCCTACCTCCCCAGCGCAGAAAAACGCATCATCAAAAAACTCCTGCAAACCACCCTGCCGAGGTGAACCATCAATGAAGGAAGATGAAAAAATCGTCCACTAAGTTCACTAAGAAACACGAAGGTTTTTGAAAGTGAACTCAATTTCAAATCTCAAATTTCAAATCGATTCTCAATCCCCTCTTAACCTTCATTCACTTCATTTTCTTCATGGTTAACCTCTAATTTATTTTCCCATCTGCGTCCTTCTGCGTTCATTTGCCTTCGGGTAGTTTCCTTTGGGCGCTGCACTCAACCTTTCAGGTTGCCTGTCTTCTCTTCGCTACGGCTGGCTGTCTCCCCCGCATTCGCTGGGTCAGCTGTGCTATCCGTGGTTTCCAATTCTTAATTTTTCACAAAAAACGGGTGCCTCCGCTTTCGCGAAGAGCACCCGTTAAATTTAATACCAGTAAAATTAACCTTTGTCGGTTTTTTCACCAGCCTGCAGCCATCCAGAGATGCCAGCAGACATGTGTTTCACGTTGGTGTAACCCAGTGCCTCAGCAGCTTTAGCAGCTGATTTGTAAGCATTGCAAGAAGGACCGCCACAATACGCAACGATCAATGCCCCTTTGTCTTTCGGCAACAGTGACTCCAATTTATCAGCGTTAGCTTTGAAATCGATAGCTCCAGGAACGTGACCTTTTTTGTAGGAACCAGTTCCCATCACGTCAATCACAGTGACTTTACCAGACTTGATCACTTCTTTCATTTCAGTGATACTGATATCAGGAAACTCTCCGGCGAAAGAGAAGGATGCAGAAACCAGCACACACGACAGTATAGCGAGGAATTTTTTCATATTTTTTTGTTTGAGTTTGTGTTTAATTGCCTTTCAGCAAGCAGTTGAGATCATCATTTTGATCCTAGAACCAGTAAGATTGCCCCAAAAGATCAAATTCACAAACTTTTTCGCAGGTTCTCTCCGCTATTCTCTGCTACCTTCCGGCACAGATCCATACCAACATGCCATTCCCTATCGATTTTTCATCGCCCCAAGTAGTCGCTCCCGTCTGCAATTCAGCAGATCTGGACTTCTTATCCAGCACCTCTGCCGCACACCACTGCGACATCATCGAACTACGCCTCGACAGCCTGAGCGATCAACTGGATCCAATCGAAACCCTGCTCAGCGATCACCATCCCAACTTACCCATCCTCGCCACCGCCCGTCACCCCGACGAAGGCGGCGACGGCTCTCTAGACGCCGCCGCACGCCAGCAACTCTACGCCCGCTTCCTCCCTCAAATCGACGCCCTCGACATCGAACTGCGTTCCGTCGATGAAATGAGCGACACTCTCGAAGCCGCTCGATCAGCTGGAAAAAAGATCATCCTCTCTTTTCACGATTTCAAAAGCACTCCATCCATCTCCACCATCCAAGACAAAATCGAAGCGGCCATCGACGCCGAAGCCGACGTCTGCAAAATCGCCGTCCACCTCGATTCTCTCGACCGCTTGTGCGAACTCGCCCAAGTCTGCGAAAATGAAACACGCATCAAAATCAGTCTGATGGGTATGGGACCACTAGGAAAAATCTCCCGCCTACTCTTTGCCAAAGCCGGCTCCGCGCTCAACTACGGCTACCTCGCCACCCCCAACGCCCCCGGCCAATGGCCCGCCAAACAACTGAAAAACCTCATCGGTGAAATCTGAGATTTCAAACCACGCCTTTTCACTGATGAGTCCTGTCGAATCCTCCGAGGAAAATCAGCTAAAGGAATTGCCCTTCCCCTCGTATGACTTCACGATCCTGACGAACTATCATCCTTGCATATCTACCATCGCATGGAGGAATTGCAGGGATAATGATGGAAATGCAATTTCAGAACACCTTACACGGGATAAGCTTATTCTGATACCACTCTGAACTGCCGCCCGCAAAATATTAGAACTTTACGCATTAACATCAGTCCGTGGAATGGATTGGCAATCCGTCTTCCCTCGTTTTGGTATCACTTTGAATTTTAATCTCAAATTTAACGGTTCCCATTCCAACAGCATTTCCCAAGGACGTGTCAGGTGTTCTGAATTTGAACAGGATATACAGGATAAAAATTTAAAATTCCCAAATGATCTTATCCTAAAAAAATCCTGTGCATCCCGAATGTTGCCTTCGTTCAACAAAAGCTTCGGCTGTCTTCGCTTCACTCGGCTCATCCATGTAAACCTCATCCTGCCCTTTCACCATTATTCTCCTCAAAACACCTCTCGAAGAAACTCTCCTTTTATGTTATAGAAACCCCCTACTTGGAAACTTGAACATAGTTTCTCAAACCGCACATGAGCGCCAAAGAAGCCACCGCACGCATCAAAATCAACCATCTGCTCGAAGCGGCCGGTTGGCGTTTTTTTGATGATGAAACTGGCGCGGCCAACATCTGCCTCGAACCCAAGGTCAAAGTGACCTCGCAGGCGCTCAATGAACTAGGCGAAAACTTTGAAGAATCCTCACGCGGTTTCATTGACTTTCTCCTACTAGACTCAAAAGGCTTCCCCCTCATCGTCCTCGAAGCCAAATCCGAAAGCAAGTCGCCGCTGGTAGGAAAAGAGCAAGCTCGTAAATATGCTCGTTCGCAAAACTGCCGTTTCATCATTCTATCAAACGGCAATCTCCATTATTTCTGGGATCTCGATCGGGGAAATCCCTATGTTATCACCACCTTTCCCACACCCCTGTCAGTCAGCACTTATGCAAAAACCACACCTGACACCCAACGCCTCGTCGATGAAAAAATCGATGATGATTACATCACTTTGACCCAGCGACCCGGCTACGCTTCAGAAGCCGCTTGGATCAATGAATCGGAACGCCCCGCTTTCATCGAAGCCAATAAGTTGCGCTTCCTTCGTCCTTATCAAAAAAAAGCGGTTCATGCCCTACAAAGCGCAGTGAAGAATGGCGGTGACCGCTTCTTGTTTGAGATGGCAACCGGAACAGGTAAAACTCTGATCGCCGCCGCCGTGATCAAACTTTTTCTGCGCTCTGGAAACGCCCAGCGCGTACTCTTTCTCGTCGACCGACTCGAACTCGAAAACCAAGCTCGTGACGCCTTCAAATTCCTCTTAGCTAACGACTACCAAACGATTGTTTACAAAGAAAACCGTGATGACTGGCGACGGGCAGAAATTGTCGTTACCACCGTTCAGTCACTGTTGTTCAATAACAAATACCAATCGCTGTTTTCACCTACCGATTTTGATCTCATCATCTCGGACGAAGCCCATCGCTCGATCTCAGGCAATGCCCGTGCCGTATTTGAATACTTCGTCGGAGCCAAGCTTGGACTCACCGCCACACCACGCGACTACCTCAAGCGTTTTAACAAAGACAAACCCACCACCAAAGACCCACGCGAACACGAGAGACGCCTCCTGCTCGACACCTACCGCACCTTTGGGTGTGCAGACAGCCAGCCCACTTTTCGTTACTCGCTGCTCGACGGAGTCAAAGACGGTTTCCTCATCAACCCCACCGTCATCGATGCTCGAACCGACATCACCACCGAGCTGCTCTCGGAAGAAGGTTTTGTCGTCGAGTTCACCGATGATGATGGTGAAGAGCAGAAAGAAACCTACCAACAACGCGAATTCGAAAAACGCTTTTTTTCCGACGCCACCAACCATAATATCCGCGCCATCATTGAGAGCAAAGAATTCACTCAACTGGCTACTAACCCAGTTTTTTCCACTCGCGATTTGAAAGCCGTGCCAGAGAAATACCGCAACCTCATTCCCGAATACATCAAAGACTACGTCTCCCTGAACCAGTTCGCCGCTTAGGTCATGGCTAAAACTAAAAAAACCACCTTTCTTGTGCAAGACACCGAAATCACTGTGCTCAGCTGTGGCCACGGGGATTTCATTTCACTCACTGACATGTTGCGAGCCAAGGATGGTGATTTTTTCATCTCCGATTGGTTACGAAACAGAAACACCGTCGAATACCTGGGGATTTGGGAGTCCATACACAATCCAGATTTTAATTATGGCGAATTCGCCACAATTAGAAATCAAGCTGGCCTTAACAGCTACAAAATAAGCGTCAAGGAGTGGGTTTCAAAAACCCGTGCTATCGGCCTTCAAGCTAGAGCCGGCCGCTACGGTGGCACTTATGCCCACAAGGACATCGCCTTTGAATTCGGCATGTGGATCAGTGCCGAATTTAAAATCTACCTGATCAAAGAATTCCAGCGACTCAAGGATGATGAGAATGATCGCCTCAAGCTTGACTGGCAACTCCAACGCACCCTCGCCAAGATCAACTACCGCATCCACACCGATGCCATCAAAGACACTCTCATTCCCCAAGTCGTCACCAAATCACAAATCTCCCACCTCTACGCCAGCGAAGCGGATTTGTTGAACGTCGCCCTCTTTGGGCAGAGTGCCAGACAATGGCGTGAGACCCATCCTGACGCCAAAGGCAATATCCGCGACCACGCAACACTCGAGCAACTGGTGGTGCTCACTAATCTTGAAAGCCTGAACTCTGTATTCATTCGGCAAGGATTGGATCCAGCCGTCCGGCTGGCGAAACTCAATCAAATTGCCATCAGCCAGATGCAAAGCCTACTCGCATCCGACGGCACCAAACGACTCACCTAGACTGCAAACAAAAGAACTGAACATGGATGAGCCGAGCGAAGCGAAGACAGCCGGAGCTTTTGCTGAACGAAGGCAACATTCAGGATACACAGGATAAGAATAAAAAACTCAAAAAAACCATTATTTACTCCTCCTAAAAATCCTGTCCATCCCGTTCATCCATGTAAATATCTCTTCTATCCGCTTCTACCACAAATGCTCAATGTCACGCAGCGGGATTGGCTCATCCGTGTAAGCTCCCCCTCTCATCAGTGGCTGTCCTCAGTGCTTCCCTCTCGATTCCAACACACTCCAAACTCTGTCAGGATTCCTTCGTTGATCAATAATCGCATCTATGAAAATTTCACCTTTCCCAAGTCGATAATATATGCTGTATGGGAATGTTTTAGCCAACTTCCTATAAAATCCGAGGTGGAGAGGGTGAAATCCATAATAGAAAGGTAGTTCATCAATATCCGCATGCAAAGAATCCAGAAAATACTCTCCCACACCAGGTTCCTGTGCTTCATAAAACAAATAACCTTGGATGAGGTCATTCGGTGCTTCTTGAAGAATAGAAACTTTCACAAAACACGATCAAGAATTTGTTTCTTCGCCTCAGCCCAATCTGTATATTCAGCGTCCCCCTTTTCAACCAGTTCTCGCCTTTCTTTCAAGATCACATCATGCCATTCGGGAATAGGTAAGTCTGCACAGTTCTTTGCGAGACTTTCCCAAATAACTTCCATAGCCTCTAATTTCTCTACAGTTGTAAGAGCCTCTATTTGTTCTGCAACCACGGTCATCCTGTAAATCTAACAAAAATCACTTCAGCCTTCAAGTAAAGATCAGAAAAAATGCTCCCCAGAATCCTGTCCATCCTCAATGTTGCCTTCGTTCAGTAAATCTCCGGCTCTTTGCTTTCGGATAGCATTCTCCAGCTATCTCCGCTGCGCTACGGTTTCCCCCGCGAATAGCGGGATCGGCTCATCCATGTAAGCTCCCCCTCTTACCAGTGCCCATCAGTGCCATTTGCCTTCGGGCAGTAAGCTCCGGCTGTCCTCCTTGAGCGCCGAAGCCTCGGCGAAGAAGCTTACTCCCACTCAATGCTCGCCGGTGGCTTAGACGAGATATCGTACAACACCCGATTCACCCCTGGCACTTCATTCAAAATGCGGGTCGATACCTCCTCCAACAGCTCATACGGCAGATGCACCCACTTCGCCGTCATCGCATCCTCACTCACCACCGCGCGCAAGTTCACCGCAAATTCATAAGACCTCTCATCCCCCTTCACCCCCACCGTCTTCACCGGGATCAAACCAGCATAAGCTTGCCACACCCGGTCATACCAATCGCGCTGACGCAGAACCTCGATAAAAATCGCGTCCGCTCCACGGATGATCTCCAAGCGCTCAAAAGTGATCGCTCCTGGACAGCGCACCGCCAAACCTGGCCCTGGAAAAGGATGCCTGCCCACCACTTCCGCAGGCAAACCTAATACTTTCCCCAGCGCCCGCACCTCATCCTTAAACAACTCATCAAGCGGCTCGAGAATTCTCCCTTGCTCCTTCAGCTCCATGATTTTATCCACCCGATTATGATGAGTCTTAATCGTCGAAGCCATCGAACCACTGGTCGCACTCTCGATCACATCGGGATACAAAGTCCCCTGCGCCAACAGCTGCACATCATCCCCCACCGCGTCAAAAAACACCTTCACGAACAAGCGCCCGATGATGCGGCGTTTCTCCTCTGGATCCTCCACGCCTGCCAATGCTGACAAATACATCTCCGAAGCATCAATCGTATCGATCTCGATCCCGATACTATCAAACAAAGTCTGCACATCAGCCGCCTCGTTTTTGCGCAGCAAACCCATATCGACAAAAATAAATCGCGCATCCACACCCGCCTCATGCAGCAAAGCCGCCAATACCGACGAATCCACTCCACCCGATACTCCACACACCACTTTGCGATCACCTACATCCTGCTTGACCTTTTTCAACAGGTAGTCCTTGAAAGAATCAATCTTAAACTCCAGCGGATCTTTCGCTAGCTTGAGAAAATTCTGCAACACCTTGGTGCCCTCATCACTGTGCGTGACCTCCGGATGAAACTGAATCCCGAACACCTCATCATCCCACTGCAAAGCCACCGGCACCGCATCGAGGTTCTCCGCCAATACCTTTGCCCCCTCGGGAAGCTTGCTGACCGTATCCGAATGGCTCATCCAAATCTGCGAACGCTCGCTCAATCCTTCAAACAATCCGCCCTTCTCCACCGGCACCAAAGTCGCCGGTCCATACTCACGCGTATGCCCCGGAGCCACCTCACCCCCATATTTCAGATTCAGCAACTGCATGCCATAACAAACCCCCAAAATAGGAACCTCCATTCCACGCAAATACTCAAAATCAATATCCGGCGCATCCTCTTCCAAGGTGCTACGCGGCCCCCCCGACAAAATCACCGCAGCAGGCTTTTCCACCGACCTTAACTCATCCGGTTGCCACAATTTGGCAAAATACCCCAACTCCCTAATCCGCCTCACAATCAACTGCGTGTACTGCGAACCAAAATCTATCACTGCTATCGAACGCTCCATAAAATATAACCTTTCTACTGACAAAAAATTCTTCTCAACAATCCCTTTCTTTCCCCCTCCTGCTTCCGTGCCCCCTCCGTGTTTTTCCGTGGTTAAACTCCCCCTCTTATTCTCAACTCCGACTCTGGTAGTTCACCGGCTCCTCCGTGATCACAATATCATGCGCATGACTCTCCTTCAGTCCGCCCGTCGTGATTTGCGTGAACACCGCCCGCTCGCGCAACTCTTTCAAACTGCCAGCACCCACATAACCCATGCCCGACCTCAAACCACCCATCAGTTGAAAAATCGTATCCGCCAGCGGTCCACGAAAAGGCACCCGCCCTTCCACTCCCTCCGCCACCAGCTTACCACTCGAGTTCTGACCATAACGATCCCCCGAACCCTGACGCATCGCCTTCACCGATCCCATACCGCGATACTCCTTAAACGTCCGCCCCTGATAGTTCACCGTGCTACCCGGACTCTCCGAAGTGCCCGCCAACAGCGAACCCAACATCACCAGATCCGCTCCCGCCGCCAGCGCTTTCACCACATCACCAGAGTAACGCATTCCCCCATCAGCGATCAACGGAATGCCTGCTTTCCGACAACACTTCGAAACCTCTTGTATCGCCGTGAACTGCGGCACTCCCACTCCAGCAATCACCCGCGTCGTGCAGATCGACCCCGGCCCCACTCCCACCTTCACCGCCGATACACCCGCCGAAACCAAATCCTCCGCCCCTTGAGTGGTCACCACATTGCCCGCGATCACCGGCACATCGCCCGACAACTCACGCAACTTCGCCACCACCTCCAGCACCCGCGAGGTATGCCCCGTCGCCGCATCGATGAACAGCGCGTCCACCCCAGCCGCAACCAGAGCCGCCCCACGTTCCAAAAAATCTGGCCCCACACCGACCGCTGCACCCGCGCGCAAGCGCCCCTCACTATCCTTCGCTGCGTTGAGAAACTTGTGCCGCTTTTCGATATCCTGCCCCGTGAGCAACCCCGCCAACTTCCCGTGATCATCCACCAAGGGAAGCTTCTCGATACGATTCTGATACAAAATACTCTGCGCCTCCTCCAGATCCGTCTCCACCGAACCCGTGATCAACTTTTCGCGCGGCGTCATCACACTGCTCACCAAAGTCTCCCCGTCCTCCACCTGCCAGATATCACGATTCGTCACCATGCCCAGCAACAGCCCCTCAGCATCCACCACAGGAAAACCATTGACCCCCTTCACCTCCATCACCCGCTTCAGTTCTTGCAAAGTCGTATCGATGGACACCGTAAACGGATCGCTGATCACCATATTTTCCGAACGCTTGACCCGCGCCACCATATCCGCCTGCTCTTCGATCAGATTATTGCGGTGAATCACCCCCAGCCCACCCTCACGAGCCAAAGCAATCGCCAACTCATCCTCCGTCACCGTATCCATCGCCGAAGACAGCACCGGAATGTTGAGCGGAATCGTCTCAGCGACCCGCGTACTAAGATCCGTCTCAGACGGCAATATCTCGCTCATCTGAGGAATCAGAAGAACGTCATCAAAACTTAAACCAAGAGAAATTTCACCCATGTCAAATGTTTAAGAAGACCTGCCCCTTCGTCAACCAATTTCCGAGTTGATAGTGAAGTTTTTCCAGCAAAACTCCCCCTATAACAAGGCTATTCCTTATTTGGGCATTAAATGGGTGAAATTGGATAGAATTTTTGGAAGCCCTCAATCCATTAGCATTCTCTCCCATCCTCTTATCCGCGTTAATTTGCCTTCGAGTAGTTTCCTCCGGCTGTCTCGCTACGCTCGGCTGTGCCATCCGCGGTTAAAATCTTTCTCTCCTCTTATCCGTGTTCATTTACATCCAGCTATCTCCGCCACCCCACCATCACAGCGTCGTGACTTGGAAAATATAACACTTCAGTCCCGAAGCCTCCTCCATCCTCCGCTCAACAGAAACTCCCAACAGCCGCTCAAACATATTCTCCTCCATCCGTTCCGCCGTCGGATACTGCTCGAACAGCGGCTGCATCGGATTGTGATACTCCACCACTTGCAGCCCACCCTTAGGATCGTAGAGACATTCCGACAAATACCCCGCCTTCTCTCTAGCTTTCGCCAACGATGACGCCTTTTCAATCACCGACTTGCCCTTCACCTGCTTCGCAAAATCTTCACCCAAATCCTGGAAATAGCCAAACAACAAACGCTCAGGCTCATTCGAACCAATCTGACGCTCCGTCACTTTCAGGATACGGATGACCATATCATAGCCAACTGTTGGAAAAAGAGGATCCACTTTAGCCGTCAAACGATAAGCCTTTTCAGGACGCCCGACACTTTTAGGCCGCCGCCACGTATCCAAGTATCCCTTCTTCTCCATCGCCACACAATGCTGCTTCACCCCCATATAGCTCATCTTCAGCGCCTTCGCCAGCTCAGCCACCGATAGCCCCTGCGAACGCTTGAGCGCATTGATGATGAGCAACCATTGCGGTTTCGCAATATCACGAAAAACTTTAGAAAACATAGCTATAGATTTGCGAACAAGTGAGTTATGGAAAAATTACCTCCCTATTATTCGCCTCACACGCCCGCTGTCAATCCTTCAATAAAAGAAAACACCACAGCTGAACCGAAAAACTGTCCGCCCGGACAATTTTTCGGTTCACAGCTAGCTCCTTCCCCCCGCCTCACTGCCTTTGCGCTCCACGAGAGACTACTCCTGCTTGAAACTCACCGCCGCTTTCAACGCCGCACTCAGCTGCTTCCGAATGCGTCGTTGCTCCGGAGTTCCCGGCAAATCAATGGCCGCTGCCGGAGCCTGCCCGATTTCAACCACTGGGCGCATGTCACCTTTATTGGTCAGAATCCAGTCCTGCGAACGCACATAACGGATACCCTGTTTCTCAATATGCACCCACTTGCGAGGCACCCCTTTCTCACCCAGAAGTTGCGGCATAAAACTACGACCATTGATCGGCAACTCAGGCAAAGAGCTCTGCGCCAAGTCTGCAAAAGTTGGCAGCAAGTCAGAAAAATCAACCAAGTCCTCATTGATACTTCCAGCTTTGATCTTACCCGGCCAACGGACTATCAGCGGAACCCGCGTCCCCGCATCGGAGGGATCACCTTTCCCGCCGTGAACCACTCGATTATCCGGTCCCCAACGAGAAGTCAGAGGTTTCTGAGTTCCATTATCCCCAGTAAACATAATCACCGTATTCTCTTTCAGTCCCAAGTCATCCACCGCATCGACTATACGCCCCACCAATTTGTCCATGTAATTCACCATATCAGGAAAATAATCAGGATTCCCTTTGCCTCCCACCTTGGGCAGCACCTTGTCACTATCAGGTGTCGGCCCCCAGGGGTAATGAGGCAGCAGCATGGTATAATAAACCATGAACGGACGATCCTTGTTTTCTTTCATGAATCGAATCAAGAACTCGGCATTCACATCCGGACCGTATTTTCCCTGCAACTGCTTCTCCAACGTCTCGCCATTACGCACAAAAACCGGGTCAAAATAACGCGAGTTTTTTTTATGATTCGGATCCATGATTTTCCAACACTGGTATTGATCAAAGCCAAACCCATTCACCGTATCGCGCTCATAGAGAAATGACAGTTGCCACTTGCCCGCGATAGCAGTGGCATAACCCTTGTTCTGTAACAATTTGGCAAAACCCGTCTCTTTCCGAGGATCGAGAAATTCACGATGTTTGTCTGGAAGAAAAATCACCCGTTTGATCCCGTTGTGCAAAGGATAACGCCCAGTCAATAGCTGCGCTCGGCTCGGTGAGCAATAGGGCGTACTAAAAGCATGAGTGAACTTCATCCCCTCCGCAGCCAACTGATCCAAACGTGGAGTCTGATACGAACGTCCACCGTAACAACTGAGGCATTCGTAACCCAAATCATCCGCCATGATCATCACGATATTAGGTCTACCGCCCCTATCTCCCGCACGCTCCGCCCGAAGCCCACCACTCACAACGAGTGATAACAACACAAAGCCAGTTTCCCACCCGCTATACCATTTTTTTTTCTTCATAACAAATCTCGCTCTACCCATGCCTACCAAAACCGACCACGAATAACCGAAAAAATGTCCACCCGGACATTTTTTCGGTTCTCTATTTTTTAAACCACCGCACCGCATCAGCGATCACATAGCCCTTAGTGCCCTCCGTGGAAACCACCACCTTCGCTGCTCCTTTTTCAAACTCAAATACCCCGAGCGAGATCAGACCGAAGTCCTTGGACTCATTGACCTTCTGATTGATTTTTACGCTTTTTTGACCTCCCTTGACATGAATGGTCACCGGCACCTCCGATGCTCGCTTGCCACTCGCTGGAAAA
>JAKISY010000004.1 GCA_021648365.1 Verrucomicrobiales bacterium | reverse complement strand
CGTTTATCGTAGCCGAATCATGTTCACTTGTCATTATGGTCGATCTGGTTCTTTCCGTTGCTTCCCACCCCACCTCGCGGTGACGCAGTTACTTCAAGTTCTCGTCAGCACAACGGCTGCCAACGGCCAAGGTATCTCACCTCGGAAGAGGACGCTGCTTTGCAGCGCACTAGAGTGGGTGTCCTCACCCGCTATTGTGCGCTCTCACAAACAATGGAATGCTCAAGCCTCCCTCCGCCACTTCAAGCACCTTCCATAAAGTTAAACCTACTAGGGTTTCACAGCCCAAAACTTGCAGGTCAAAAAAGGTAATCAAACCGAACGGCATCTAAATACCGTTGCATAAGATCACTTCACCCGCCTGCGATTCTCAAACTGAATCTGCGTCAACCCCTGCGGCTTCGTTTGCGCCACGGCGATGCGTTCTCTCAAACGCTTCGACAAGCGCTCCACCACACCAGCCTGCTCCGCTATGCTTGCCAAGTTTTTCATCTCCGCAGGGTCACTGTGATGATCGTAGAGTTCGTTCCCGCCCTTACCGTCCTGTCCCCACTCCGTATATCGATACCGATCCGTACGCAGACTATAGCCATCCGCATACTGAGTCAGCGCCCCCTTACGAGGTGGATTCTCCGTCGCAGGATTTTCCAATACAGACATCAGACTCACCCCCGACACATAACTTGGAGCCTTTAGCCCACACCACTCCGCCAGCGTAGGATAGAAATCCACCATCTCCGCCAAAGCTTTAGACTTTTTCCCTACCGAATCAGTCGGAATACCCGGACCCGCCATGATCAAAGGCACCCGAGCCGCATTTTCAAACAAGGTCGTCTTTTGCCAATGACCATGCTCCCCCATATGATAACCATGATCCGAAGTGAAAATCACCACGGTATTTTCAGCCAAACCCGATTTTTCCAAAGCTTCCAAAACAATCCCCACTTGAGCATCAGCAAAAGAGATCGACGCATGATAGGCCTGAATCGCCTGACGTGCCAAATCATCGGGCAAATCAATCTGATCCTTCTTACGCCGAATCGATTTTTGCGCAGCTTTTGGCAAAGTCTGCAAATAACCTTCCGGTTCAGTCGGCACCACTATCTTATCCTTTGGATAAAGGTCGAAATATTTTTTAGGAGCGACAAAAGGCGTATGCGGACGATACAATCCCACCGCCAGAAAAAAGGGTTTCCCCGTTTTAGCAAAGCGGTATAACTGCTTCACCGCTTGATCCGCCGCGATGCCATCCGTCTGCTGCTCGTCCGTGCCCTCAGCAGCCAACCAACTCAGCGTGCCGCCAAAGCTCCCTGGCTTCAGACTGAAAATCAACGCTTCGTCATCGACATCGCGCCCACGCGGATTAAAGGTCTGGTTCCAAGAATACGGATCATCGTGACCTCCAGTGCCGATATGCTTTGGCACGTTGTAGTGAAAAATCTTCCCAATCCGAGAAGCAAACCACCCGCCATTGCGAAACATTTGCGCCACCGTCTGCACATTAGGTACATGCTCACGTATGTAAATCGCATTTCGCCTCACTAGATTCTGGTCAGGATACAAACCTGTCATAAAAGAAGCCCGACTCGGACCGCACAACGAATACTGGCAATAAGCTCGCTCAAAAAGCACCCCGCGTTTAGCAAGCGCATCGATATTCGGCGATTTCACCTGCGCATCCCCATAACAGGCAAGATCCGTGTTCAAATCATCGCAGATGAGAAACAACACATTACGCTTTTCTTCCGCCACCGCAGCCCCAGTCAACACCGCGACTACTACCAAGCAAGCTAAGACAAATACATTTCTTCTAGTTTTCATAAACACCAGCATGACCCACTAAACACACTAGGACAAGAGCACGGCGATCACGTATTCGCGCCCCCCCTCTTCACTATTCCTAGTTGCCACAGCCAAATCTTCATTCTACCTTTGCCACAATCATGGCAACGACTAAGATCACCCCCTCGGAATCTGCACAAACGAATACGCAGACACCTCCCGCACACCCCTCGGCAGCTGCCACCAGCACAGCGAGCAAAAAAGCCCCCGCCGAGGCACAAAAAAAACGCCCCAAAGAAAAATACCCACGCCTCTATTCACTCGATGCCTACCGCGGTCTGATCATGATTTCTTTAGCATTCGGCGGATTTGGACTCGCTGGCACCGCCCAAAGACATCTCGCGCACCTCGCGCAGAATCCCGATGATGGATCTACCCAACTGTGGGAAACCATCTACCATCACTTTCACCACGTTGACTGGACAGGTTGGGGCTACTGGGATCTCATCCAGCCCTCCTTCATGTTCATGGTCGGCGTCTCGATGGCATACTCCTATACCAAACGCGCTGCCATGGGGCACAGTTGGTTCCGCATGTTCGGCCACGTAGTCTGGCGCTCTCTCGTGCTCATTTTGCTCGGCGTATTCCTCAGTTCCAATGGCAAAGATCAGACCAACTGGTCCTTCATGAACGTGCTCGCTCAAATCGGACTCGGTTACAGCTTCCTCTTCATCTTCTGGAGATTTCCATGGAAAGCCCAAGCCCTCGGCATCGCCCTCATTCTGGTCGGCACTTGGGCGATCTATACCCTCGAACCCAATACCGGCATCGATCTCGAAAACGGCGCAGCTGAAGTCGGCGTCAGTGCAGAATGGGCACAAGAGCATCTCAAAGACCTCTCCCCCGCTTGGCACAAAAATGCCAACATAGGGCAGCACATCGACCTCTACCTGCTCAACAACTTCCCTCGCAAAAATGCTTTCATCTATAATGGAGGCGGCTACCAAACCCTCAACTTCATCCCCTCCCTCGCCACCATGCTCTTTGGCCTGATGGCAGGCGAACTGCTGCGCTCCAGCCACAGCCACAAACGCAAATTCTGGACCTTGATCATCGCTGGAGCACTCGGTCTGATCATCGGACAAAATCTCGATTTGGCAGGCGTCATCCCCATGGTCAAACGCATCTGGACCCCCTCATGGGTGCTCTATTCCGCCGGTTGGTGCAGTCTCATCTTAGCGGTGCTCTACGGCATCATCGACATCATGAAATGGCGTTGGGGAGCCTACCCACTGATCGTCGTCGGAGTCAATTCCCTGCTGATGTATTTCATGGCAATGTTATTCGTGCCGTGGACTCGCGGCATGCTCAAAACCCACTTAGGAGAGGACGCCTTCAACGTACTCGGCGAAATGAACTCCCCCTTTGTGCAAGCCACCGCAGTCGGACTCTTCTTCTGGCTCATCTGCTGGTACCTCTACCGCCAAAAGATCTTTTTACGGATTTGATCTAGGAATCAACGATGATAAGGCTCACCACGCATCACCGTATGCACCCGGTAGAGCTGTTCCAAAAACACCAGCAACGCCAATTCATGCTGCAAGGTCAAGGTGCTCAGATTCAACAACAGTCCTGCTTGTTCGCGCATCTGCTTATTATGACCATCCGCCCCACCGATCAGCACCGCGACCTGCTTCACCGTGCCATCCATTGCTCTCGAACTCACCCAGTCAACCAAGCCTGCTGTAGTCAACGATTTTCCCCGCTCATCCAACACCACTCGCAGGCACCCCTCACTCGCTGCCAATAGCCGCTCAGTATTCCCTGCCACCGAACCCGCATCCTTCAGATACTGTATCTCGACCGGCGTATAATGCTTGAGCCGCGATAAATAATCAGCAATGCCTGCGCGAGCATAAGCCAACGCAGGTTTACCGATCACCACCACCTTCCATTTCATCGGCGTGAATCCCTAACGAATTTTCTCCAACAAAAACATCGGCAAATCCGCAATCGCGATGCGTTGCTGCTTCATCGAATCTCGCTCGCGCAAAGTCACGGTATCTTTCAATTCGGGACCTTCCTCGCCCAAAGTATCAAAATCAATCGTCACTCCATACGGCGTGCCTACCTCATCCTGGCGACGATAACGACGACCAATGGCACCGCTCTCATCATAAAATACATTCATCAAAGGCGTGAGCATCTTCTGCACCTCGCGAGCTTTGGCGACCAATTCAGGTTTGTTTTTCAATAAAGGAAAAATACCACATTTGATCGGAGCCATGCGCGGATGAAAGCGCATCACCGTGCGCATTTCCTCCTTGCCCTTATCATTGGTGATCGTCTCCTCGTCATACGCCTCACAGAGCATCGCCAAGATCGTGCGATCACAACCAGCACTCGGTTCCACCACGTGAGGAACGAAGCGTGTTTTTGTCGCCTCATCGAAATATTCAAGAGATTTGCCACTCTTCTCCATGTGCTTGCTCAGATCGTAATCGGTGCGATAAGCCACCCCTTCCAACTCCTGAATCCCAAACGGGAATTCAAACTCAATGTCGTAAGTCTTCTTAGAATAGTGAGCACGCTCCCCATCTGGCACATCCAATACGTGCAACTTCTCCCGCGGCAAACCAATGTCTTCGTAGAAACTCAAGCGTTCCTCCAACCAATAATCCGTCAACTCCATGCCCTGCTCAGGTGTGCAGAAATACTCAATCTCCATCTGCTCAAACTCGCGTGAACGGAAGGTGTAGTTGCGCGGATTGATCTCATTGCGGAAAGACTTACCAATCTGAGCAATGCCAAAAGGCAGCTTCACCCGCGAAGTCTCCAACACATTTTTGAATTGCACAAAAATCGACTGAGCCGTTTCTGGGCGTAAATAAGCAATCGCATTTTCATCCCCCTCCTCCGCAGAGGCACCCATCGTCGTCTGAAACATCAGATTGAACTCACGCGCTTCAGTCAGCAACGATCCCGTTGCAGGGTTAAAACGAATCGTATCAGTGACTTCCTCCGCACGTTCGCCCTGCAGCTCAATCGTTTTCGGAGAAATTCTGCCGTCTTTCAAAAATTGAGAATAATACGACTTCGCCGTTTTCCTCGCTTTATTTTCATCCTCCCCCTCACGAATCAAAACCGCAAACTCTCTCTCAATCGAGAAATCCGATTCAGCATGGGAAGCACCGGTGAAGTTCAACACCGTGCCAGATTGAGGTTCAATCTGATCTGCACGCAGGCGCGCTTTGGTGAGCAAATCATCACACATAGGGTCAGAAAAACCACCCACATGTCCCGAAGCTTTCAACACCTCTTGATGCGTCAGAATCGAACCATCCAAGCCGACAATATCATCACGCTCCTGCACATTGCGACGCCACCAATACTCCTTCAAATTACGCTTCAGCTCCACCCCAAGTGGGCCGTAATCCCAGCAACCGTTCAGCCCCCCGTAGATCTCCGCCGATTGAAAAATGAATCCACGCCTCTTGCAAAGACTAACGATTTTTTCCATCGCTGCCACGTCATCATTCTGTTTATCCTTGTTGCTCATAGCTAAAATATTCTTATCTCCGATACAGATCAAGCTCGCATCCGCATCAAAGCGAGCACTCTCTACAGTGGAATCAGCCAATATTCAAGCCCAGAAGCCTCAATGCTGCGCTTTCTGAAAATCTCAGTCTGAGCCCATTAGCGCACGCTACAACTTAGCACAAAAGCGCTCGATCCGTTCCAAGCCCTTCTCCAACTGCTGCATACTCGTCGCATAACTCAGACGGAAATAGTCATCTGCGCCAAACGCGATGCCCGGCACCGCCGCAACCTGCTCATCCTCCAACAGTCTGGCACAAAATTCCGATGACTTGAGCCCTGTATCTGCAATGCTAGGAAAAAGATAGAACGCACCCTCAGATTTATAACAACTCAGCCCCCTGCACGCGCTCAATCAAGCGTGCGCCAATTCACGCCGTTTGGCAAACTCTGCCAACCAAGCAGGCAGATGAGACATCGGTTGAGTCATCGCTGCCACCCCGCCCAGCTGCGCAAACGAAGTCGGATTGCTCGTGCTGTGACTCTGAAAGGCAGCGATTTTTTTAGCGATCGGCAACGGCGCCGCCATGAATCCCAAACGCCACCCCGTCATGCTCCACGCTTTTGCGAAACCATGCACAATGATCGTCTGCGCTTGATGCTCTGCAGAAAAGCTCGCCACACTCTGATGCACCGCACCATCGTAGAGCAAGTGCTCGTAGATCTCATCACTAAGAATCATCACCCCCTTCTCGATACACACATCCCCCAAAGCTTTGATCTCAGCCGGAGAGTAAACCACCCCCGTCGGGTTACTCGGTGAGTTAAGAATATAAAGGCGCGTCCTATCCGTGATCGCCTGCGCCAACTGCTCCGGCGTCACTTTGAAATCCGTCGCCTGCCCTGTCTCTAAAATCACCGGAGTCGCCCCTGCCATACGCACCATTTCTGGATAACTCAACCAGTAGGGTGCAGGCACGATCACCTCGTCCCCTTGCTCACAGAGCACCATCATCACATTGAAACACGAGTGTTTGCCGCCACAAGAAACCACAATTTGATCCGTCTGATAACTCAACCCATTCTCACGCTCAAACTTATCCGCTATCGATTGACGCAACTCAGGAATCCCCGCCGCAGGCGTGTATTTAGTGAACCCCTCATCGAGCGCCTTCTTCGCCGCGTCTTTGACAAAATCCAGCGTATCAAAATCCGGCTGCCCCGTGCCAAAACCCACCACATCAATCCCCGCCGCCTTCATCTCCTTAGCTTTGCCATCAATCGCCAAAGTCACCGAAGGCGTCAACGCCGCCGCCCTGTCAGAAAATTTGTATTCCATCGCCATATCAAAATCCCTAATTGCTTTCGGGTATTATCCTCCAGCTATCTTCATTACATTTCGATTCCTAATTCCTAATTCCTAATTCTCCTACCACGCACTCGCCCTTTTCCACGCGAGATGCAGCTGAAACGCTTCTGCCGCATGAACCCCTGCCTGATTCCCCCGAGCAGTGAATTGCGCACGCATCAGATCCGCCAAAGGAGAAAAATCCGCATCCGCCCCTCGAGCCAACTGACTCTTATGGCAAGCCAACATCTGCTGCTTCAGCTCAAGGTGATCACTGACATCGATGAAAAAACCAGGATCAAACTGATTCATGTTGATGGTATCCATCCACCACAAATCCGGAGGACCGGCCTGCATCGCAGGCGATGGGGTAGGATGCCCATCCGAAGCGCAAAACCAAGATGCCGCCTCAGCCAAAGCCGACGCCTGCTGATGATCGGGATGATAATCTTTTCGCGAATGCGCCAAAACCAAAGTAGGTCTAAACTTCCTAAAAATTTCGATTAAAATTAATCTCTGCTGATAAGCATCGAGCAATTCCCCATCTAAAAAACCCGCTTCATAAAGTTCCGCACCCAGCACCTTCCCCGCCGCACTCATCTCCGCACTTCTCACTTGCCCAAGATCCTCAAGCGGTGGGTCACTCTGCCCTTTATCTCCCTGACACAGCACACACACTGCGATCTCCGCCCCATCCGCTTTTGCTCTAGCCAGGGTACCAGCACACAGCAACTCCGCATCGTCAGGGTGAGCTACCACCGCCATCACTCGCTCTTTATCGAATTTTAATTGCATAAGTTCCTTATCTCAAAGCTATATCAGGCGGCTCCGCAACATATTTTGCCACCGTCAACCTCGCATCGGCATGACCTCGTATATAAGAAGCAGGACACGCGGGCCCCACTTCATCATGCAGCACTTTTCTCACCACCGCACTCTGCCACAAGCGATTGCAATAAAGACGCAACTTGCGTGCAGCTAAAATCTCCTTCATCCCCACCGTGATCGCCCGCCTAGGAATCACCGCCAAACCACCCCCCACCGTCACCGAGTTGATCGTCACCGTCTCTCTACTCAAATTCAAGTTGCGAGTGGGGCGCGCTGCAAACTCTTCCAGCGAACACAGCTCACCCGGCTCAGGAGGCTCGTTAAACGCCATGTGTCCATTGATACCGATCCCCCCGAAACAAGCATCCAAACCACCACGCGCTGCTATCAATTTTTGAATCCCCGACAAATCCCTAGGATCTGGAAAAACTCGATTTTGCTCCAAAGGTGCCAAGTCAGGATCGATCAAATCATAAAACTTCCGCTTCATGTAACCACGAAAACTCAGCGGATGCCCCTCCGGAACCCACTGATCATCCTCGTCTAAGTATTCATCCATATTGATCAATACCACCTCTCTCCAACCTTTACCTTGCTTATTGATCATCTGCGCCAAGATCGGAAACTGATCCACCGGGCCAACCGGAATGATCATCGTCGCCGCACACCCCTCAGCCTGCGCCGCATCCACCACCGCCATCATCTCATCCGCCACCGCATGCGCAATCTCATCCATGCCATCCACCACCTTCACCTCCACCGAAGCCCCCTTGCCCAAATCAGCTTCAGAGACCTTCAAATATTCTGGATAAAGTGCGTTTCCCATCTCGGTCATAAACAATTTTTACACGCACCCAACAACTAGGTCAAACCTTTTTATTCTATTAACAGAATAACCCCGCCACCCCCTCTCAAACAATCACATTCTGCCGCAAATCTCGCAACACTCGTAGATCTCCCCACTGCGCGCCCCGCATCTTGCGCCCACCATCCTTACGGCGTGGTCCGAACTGATCCCGCTTCCCCTCAAAAAACTCATCCACATAGTGCTGACTCCCCAACACCGCACCATCGGTGAAATACCTCACCCGGCAGCGCAAAGCCTCCGCCACAGGCAAACGTCCGCCAGCTTCCAACACCTGCGCAATCTCCGCCTGACTGAATCCACCCTTCCCCTTGTTATAACCCTCCACCGCTTGACCGCCACAGCCTTGGCGGCGGAGGTTCACATCCGCCTCCACCTCTTCCCCCTTCACATACAGCAGACAGCGATACTCCGCCTCCACCTTCCGCCACGCCACCCGCTGACGTCCCGTCACCGCAAAAGTCAAAGCCTGTCGCGCCCCACGATTCCCCGCCACCGCCGCCGCATACGAACACCAGCGGTAGCCCTCTGGCACCTGAGCCAACCCCGCCCGAATCGGATTCAGATCAATGTAAGCCGCCACCATCCGCAAGGCCTCGCTACCATCACCCCCCTCGCCAGCACCTCCTTGACCGCCATAGCCTTGCGAAGGAGGTTGCAATAACACACTCTTAAACGGCCCCTCCCACAAAGTCCCGCAGCGCCCATGCTTTTTGTTATAAGCCAAAGTCATTTTCAGCTTCAATTCCTTCATGAACATCGATAGGCTCAAAGAGCCTCACCTTCAGCGACTCCGCGATTTCATCCAAGCGAGTCTCAGCCCCCACCTCCCTACACCGAGCCACCTCATCAAGCGCCTGCTTCGTCGTCCACTCCCCTTTTTTACCAGGGGAGCCTCCCCTAGTAAAAATGAAAAACCTAAACCTAAAACTCTCTATTAACTCCCTACCCTGCAGCTCAGTCCTTCGCAGTATAATCAAATACCATCACCTTATCCAGATGAGGCTTGAGCATTTTAACAAAAGCCTGATGCGGATCACTTGGCAAATAGGCGTCCAAGCCTGCCTTGTCTTTGAAAGTCACCAAAAAACTATGGGTGAAACCATCATTGAGCTTCTCCACACTCTCGCTGGTGCCCCATTCGTAATCGATGATCGTCGGGATCTCCGCCTTCAAAGCTCCAAAAGCTTTGACAATTTCGTCAACCTTGGCACGAGATGTGCCTTCTTTAAACTTGAAAAACACCACATGACGGAAGTGACCCACATGGCTATTGCTTCCCTTTTGTTTGGCATCTCCGCTATCGTCCGCTAAAGTCATCATCGTTACACTTGAAAGCCCGATGAAAACCATCGCTGCCCATAATACCAAATATTTACTCACATTCTTTTGCATAGAAAAACTTCTACGATTCACCATCAACTGTCCAATAAAAAAATGAACACTTCCTGGCAACACTTCCAAGACCATTACCTGCGCTACCAAAACCTCGGTTTCTCCATCGACCTCAGCCTCAGCGGCTTAGAGCAAAGCTACATCGAGTCTTTAAGTCCCCAGATTGATAAAGCCTTCGACGACATGAAAAAACTCGAGGCGGGTGAGATTGCCAATCCCGATGAAGGACGCATGGTGGGCCACTACTGGTTACGCGATCCGCAACTCGCTCCCGATCAAGCAATCCAACAGCACATCAGTGACAACATTGCTGAAATCAAGGATTTCGCGCAAGCGATTCATTCTGGCTCCATCCAGACACCCAGCGGCGAGACTTTCCAACACGTGCTGCTGATCGGCATTGGCGGATCCGCCCTCGGACCACAACTCCTGGCGGGTGCCCTCGCAGCAGCTGACGCGCCACTCGCTATCCACTTTTTCGACAACACCGACCCTGACGGCATCGACCACACTCTCGCCTGCATCGGGGACGAACTCGACCGCACTCTAGTTTTGGTCATCTCCAAGTCTGGTGGCACCGCGGAAACCCGCAACGGCATGCTAGAAGCTGCGCGAGTTTTTGAAAAACAGAAACTGCCCTTCGCTCAGCACGCCGTCGCCATCACCGGCGAGGATAGTCAACTCGATCAAAAAGCCCGCACAGAAAACTGGCTCAAACGTTTTCACATGGCAGACTGGACAGGTGGTCGCACCTCCATCATGAGTGTCGTCGGCTTAGTACCTGCCGCGCTGATCGGTATCGACATCGACGCCATGCTCGCCGGTGCCGCTGCTATGGATCAGCTCACCCGCAATCCTGAAACACGACAAAATGCAGCTATGCTACAAGCCCTCGCTTGGCATCAAGCTGGCAACGGCAAAGGAGAAAAAGATCTCGTGATCCTGCCCTACAAAGACGGCTTAGGATTATTTGGCAAATACCTACAACAACTGATCATGGAATCGCTCGGCAAAGCCGAAGACCTCGATGGCAAAGTCGTGTATCAAGGCATCGCCGTCTATGGCAATAAAGGTTCGACGGACCAACACGCTTACGTGCAACAGCTTCGCGATGGCGTGAATAACTTCATCGCCACCTTGATCGAAGTTCAACAAACCCGCAGTGACGGACAAGCCCCACTTGAAGTCGAACCCGGAGCCACCACCGGCGATTTCCTCGAAGGCTTTCTCCGCGGCACCCGCGAAGCACTCAGCGCAAACGGACGTCCCGTTATCACCTTGAGCATCAAACAGCTCAATGCCCACAGTCTTGGTAGCCTGATCGCCTTGTTCGAACGAAGCACTGGATTTTATGCCAGCCTCGTCAACATCAATGCCTACCATCAACCTGGGGTCGAAGCAGGAAAAAAAGCTGCCGGAGAATTTCTAAAAGTGCTCAAAAACGTGCTCACCTTCCTGCGGGATCACAACGGCGAGACATACACCGCAACGCGCTTAGCTGAACAAATCGACGGAGACACACAGATCGAAACCCTCTACCACGCACTGCAACACCTCGCCACGAACGATCCATCTGTCGCCAGCGAGACGGGCAACACTCCTAACGACGACCAATTCACCTACACCTAAACTGCTAAACACCTACAGCCTTCCTCTCCATGCCTACCACCAATAGCAAAAATCACCTCAAAAAAATACGTGCTCACGCCGCTAAGGAACTGGTTCCTTTGCGCAAAAAAGCACGCACCAAAAAACAGCTGTTGGATCTCTATCGCCGCTTTCTCAAAATCGAAAATCACCGCATCAAACTCGCTCACAAAGCTGGTGGAGGCGGCCTTGAAATCGCACGACAGCGCTCAGTCTTGATCGACCTCGTGCTCAACGACCTCTTCGAAGCCACCGGCGAGGAACGCTTTGCCTCGACCCCGACAGACAAAGACAACTTCCCCATCGCACTGGTCGCCACCGGCGGTTACGGTCGAGGTGCGTTGAACCCTGGGAGTGATATTGACCTATTGTTTTTGCTACCTAACAAAACCAAAAACATACCCAATGAACTAGCCGAGTTTATCGAGCAAATCCTACTCATGCTTTACGACGTAGGCTTCAAAGTGGGTCACGCAGTGCGCACGGCTAAAGAAACACTCGAATTTGCCAACGAAGATCACCACACCCGCACCGCCCTACTCGATGCCCGATTGGTCGCTGGCAATGAAACGCTCTACCAAGTTTTTTACGAAAATTTTGTCAATCAGTGTGTGAAAGGGCATCAAAATTCCTACCTCACAGCAAGAGAGTTTGACATCCGAGCTCGCTATAAAAAATACGAACGCACCGTCTATCTGCAAGAGCCCAATGTGAAAGAAAGCTGCGGTGGCTTGCGCGATTACCACAACATGCACTGGGTGTTGTTCATGAAGACTCAGTCCAAAAAGCTCAAGGATCTGGTGAAAATGCGAGTACTCTCCCGCCCCGCAGTTAAAGAAGCCGAAGCTGCCTTTGAGTTTCTCATGCGCGTGCGAAATTCGATGCACTACAATCAACGCCGCCCCAATGACAAACTCACCCTACGCCTGCAAGGCATCGTAGCTAAAGATCTTGGTTACCCAGAACGCACCATCCTGCGCCGCATCGAAGCCTTCATGCGGGATTATTACATCCATACCCGCAATCTGTACAACTACTGTACCACCGTGATGCAGATCTTTGAGCTAGAAATCGAAGAAGAAGTCACCGCACCCTCTCGCCTGCTCGGATTCCTCACTAGAAGACAAAAGAAAATCGACCGATTTGATGGCTTCAATAGCAAAGGGGATGGACTGCTCTACCCAGATCGCGACAGCATCTACAGTGAAGACCCGCACCGCCTGATGCGCACCTTTGTGCACCTGCAAAAACGCCACCTCAAACTCAGTCCTAAGCTACGTAAGCTTTTCAAAACCCACTACAGCCTCGTCGATCGCACCTTCCGCTACTCCAAAGCTAACCGCGAGACTTTCGAAGAGATTCTCATGCACCGAGGTGATGTCGCCAGAGTCCTGCGCGCCATGCACCGAGTCGGATTCCTAGGTCGTTACCTGCCTGAATTCGGTGCACTCGACTGCCTCGTGCAACACGAGTTTTTCCATCAGTACACCGCCGATGAACACACCCTACGCTGCATTGAAGAAGCCGACGCCCTCGCAAGCACCGACCATCCCAAAGCTGCCTTTTTCCAAGACCTCTTCCGTCACCTCGAAGACCCCTACATACTCTACCTTGCCCTCATCCTACATGACACAGGTCGTGCAGCCAACGTGCGCCAACACGCCGATGCCTCCACTCTACTAGCATCCAAAGTTTGTAACCGCCTACAAATCACCAGCAATCGCAGGCGCAGATTGCTATTCTTGGTCGATCACCATCTCACCTTTTGGCGCACCGCCACAACCAAGAACATCGACGATCCCAGTGTAGTAGCAGAGTTCGCTTCTGTGATCCGCTACCCATCTTACTTAAAAACCCTCTTCCTATTCACCTACGTCGATTCGAAGGGCACTAACTCCGAAGGTTGGAATGACTGGAAGGAGTCTCTGATGATGCGCCTCTACCGCTCCACCAGCGCCTACTTCGATGACCAAGAAGCCTTTACCACCAAGGCCACACGATCCAGCGATGAGCTTAAAAAACGAGTAGTCGCCAAACTACCCGAGCGTTACACCGAGGAAATCGATGCTCATTTCCGCACCATGCCAGAGCGCTATTTCCGCTTCCGAGGCTCAGACAGTGTGGTGCGTCATATCAAAGTTTTTCATAGCTTTTTCAAACGCCTATCCAAGTCCGGAGTCGATACCATCGCCCCCATTTTGCGATGGGAAGACCGACCTGGTGAAGGTTACTCACTGCTCGAGGTCTGCTGTTGGGATCGCCATTTTCTCCTCGCCAAAGTTGCCGGAGCCTTGGCTGCTAGAAACATCAACATCCTCAGTGCCGACATCTACACCCGAACGGATAATCTCGTGATCGATATATTTCGTGTTTGCACAACAGACTTCAAACCCATCACCTCAGCGCGTGATATCAAAGCTGTCGAAAAGCTCGTCGATGAAGAATTTGATATGAACAAGCCCTTCACAGATTTTCGCATACTGATAGAAAAGTCACAAAAAAAATCACGCTACACTAACGCTGAATCGGTCTTCAAACTTCCCCAACGCGCCTTCGTCTCCAATACTCTCAGCCCAGAACACACGGTGCTAGAAATACAAGTGCAAGACCGCATAGGCCTTCTCTACGACGTTTTTTCCGTCATCGGCGAACTCAGCATCGAAATCGTGCACGCACGCATATCGACCCAACAAGGAGCCGCGATTGATTCCTTTTATCTCATTGATGAAGCTAGCGGAGAAAAAATAGAAGACCCCGCACGTCTCGAAAAATTAGTCGAAGCGATCCGTAAGACCTTGGAAATCAAAACAAAATGAGTCTCTTATGTGTTCTTGTCATAGAAGACCTAACACAGATCAGGTGTTTCAATGACATATCTAAGCAAATGTTATAAAGCCTTCTAGATGACTTTTGATCAAAACAATTCCCTAAGCACCATTTTTGTTACTTTACCCATCGCATTTCTAGGTAGAGCCTCAACGACTAATAGTCGTTTGGGTATCTTATAGGTGGAAAGCCTGTCTCGGCACCATTCACGTAAACTATCAATTTCCAAATCAACTCCTGCTTCAAGAACAGCAGCGACGACGACCATCTCTCCCCAAGTTTCGTCAGGGACGCCGATCACAGCACATTCCGATATCGCCTCGTGTTGCAACAAAGCGGCTTCGATCTCGAGTCCTGAGAGTTTATATCCACCGCTTTTAATAATATCGATCGAAAGTCGTCCCATGATTCGGAAATAACCACTTTCTATCACCGCCATATCGCCAGTGCGAAACCACCCTTCATCGAACGACTCCTCAGTAATTTGTGGTCGATTCCAATACTCATGAAAGACAGCCGGCCCTCGCACCTGGATTTCGCCCGGCTCATCTTCGACGGTGATCAACTCGCCCTGTTCGCTCTTGAGGCGGACATCCACCTTGGGAAGAGCCACCCCTACCGCCCCAGGTCTGCGCTCACCATGGTAGGGATTTGACAGCGCCATGCCGAGTTCTGTCATTCCATAACGTTCAAGAAGTTTTTGACCAGTCAAAGCCGTCCATTTTTCATGAATACTGGCAGGGAGAGCAGCAGAACCGGAAACCATAAGACGCATTTTGGAGAATCCTCCTACGGTGGCAGACCTCTCATCCTCCGGCATTGATTCAATAGCTTTGATCAATTTGACATAGATCGTTGGCACCGCCATAAATACGGTATAGGCACCAGTCCTGACCCTACCCAATATTTTTTCCAAGTCAAAATGAGGAAACGGCTCGATCGTCGCTCCAACCCATAGCGCACAAGAGCAAATATTAATAATACCGTGTATGTGATGAAGGGGCAAAAATAGAGGGATACGGTCATTTGGCGACCACTCCCAGGCTTCGCTTAGGCTCTCTATTTGAGCTTGAATGTTTGCGTGAGTTGCTACGACACCTTTAGGATTACTGGTCGTGCCGCTGGTGTAGAGAATCATTGCTGCGCGATCTGGCGTGATTCCGGGCAACACCTTTTGAGCCACCTCATTTATTTCCTCTATCACCAACAGCGAGACACTTAGCTTTTCACAAAGTGCCTCAACCTTTTCTTTATAAGCTGAGGCAACCACCAATTGGGATGCTTGGCAATCGCTTAACGTGTATTCCAATTCGGGCTCCGCAGCGGAAAGGCAAAGAGGAACGGTCACTCCCCCAGCTCGCCATACGGCCCACTGAGTCGCAACATACTCAAACCCAGCCGGAATCAGAAAAGCGATCCTAGCCTCAGCCAGATCATCTATCTCGTCCAACAGGGTAGCTGCTAATATTTCAGATCGAACCAGCAAATCTGCATAGGTGTGCTTAGCTAGCTCCGTTCTCACGGCAATCTGTTCGCGATGCGAACGAGCCTGGGTAATTAATTCGAGTTCTTTCATTTATTCAACAATTAGCCTAATCAATAGAAAAATTACCGACGGACCGAGCAAACAGCCTAGTCCAGTATAAAAAGTAGCCGTCATCGCTCCGTAAGGAACCAGCTCAGGGTCTGTCGCTGCGAGCCCCCCTGCCACGCCACTGGTCGTCCCCATGAGACCGCCAAAAATCATCGCCGATCTAGGATTATCTAAGCCTAGATATTTCGCGACAAATGGTGTGCAAATCATTACTAGGATCGACTTCACTAGCCCCGCCGCGACACTCAGCGCCATAACTTCGGGACTAGCCCCGAGAGCTCCTCCAGTAACCGGACCCACGATATAGGTGGCTGCTCCAGCTCCAATGGTGGTGATGCTGGTAGCGTCACGGTAGCCAAATGCGTAAGCGACACAAGCGCCCACAAAAAAGGAACTGAACACCCCTACAAACAACGACAGAATTCCAGAAAAACCCGTCTTCCGAAATTCTTCCATACGAACCCCGAAAGCCGTCGCGACAATGGCGAGATCTCTGAGCATCGCTCCCCCCATCAGTCCAATACCCGCTAGAGCAGGGACGTCTGCAATTCCATTTTCCCCCTTCATCCAATACCCTCCAAAATAGGCTAATACGAGACCTGCAAATATGGCAATAGCTGAACCATGAATTCGCCCACGAGTGAGATGCTTTGATATAAGATAGGAAACCCAAAGCATAATCCCGACGACGGCAAAGGCGGTCACCAAGTTATATTTAATAAACACATCTTTTTGAAGGAAATCAATGATGTTCATAATTTAGGATCTTCCTCTTTACCCATATTACTAAGTATTGGAACCATCACAAAACAAACTGACACCGAAAGCACCCCAGCAAGAATGGCGATCCAGCCACTGCTCACCGCAGCAAGGACATTTTGGCTCGCTGCCATGGCAACGACAATAGGTATATAAATGGCGCTCCAAAAAGCAATCCCCCGTTCCATGGATAATCCCATTTTACCGGACTGCTTCAAGCGGTCGCATATCAAAATGAGAAGCAACATAGCAATCCCCACACCCCCAATGTTCTTAGGGATACCAATCGCCCATCCCAGTATTCTTCCCAGCGCCAATCCTACTAACAAACAACCTGACAAGAGCGCTGTTCCATAGATCACCATTGCCTAGTATGCTCCCTCGGCTAAACCAACTCCCACATGGCTCATCCATTTCTCGCAAGCTACGTTGCTCATTCTCCATTTATTGTCCCCTGATGCTTGATTGCAGACGGACATCATCATTGGAGAAGATAAAAAGGGGAAATTGACACTCATGCTCCACACTTTCACCGCTTTCCATCCCTGTCAAATAGGGATAACTCGGAGATGAGAAGACCGTCAGTGAATTTTGACAACCACCAAAATACTAAGGCTCTCATTTCACTTAATCGACTTAGCCAAAAATAGTGCCGCTAGCGAACTAAGCGGCATCAACACCGCTGCCAACAAAGGGTTCATCCATCCCGCCAAACAGACGATCACAGCCAATACGTTGTAAACCAATGCAAGCGTCAAAATTTTCACAATGACCTTCTGTCGCTGGTGCACTAAGTTGAGCAATTCTCTGATAGCGTGCAAACCGCGACCGAGAAAATAGAAATCTGAACGACTTTCCAAAATCCCCGTTCCTACCGCAGGAGTGCCACGACACCCAGCAGCATCAAATGCCAAACTGTCATTAGCACCATCTCCCACGTAGAGAATCGTGTCGGGATCGTGTTGCAGAATCCACTCGGCTTTCTGCTCCGGATTGAGCCCAGCCAATACATAGCGGCGATCAATGCCTAAGCTATCCGCAATGTTCGCCACCCGCTGCTCTTGATCCCCGCTCAAGATCCCCAGTTCGTAGCCCATCAGAGACAGCGCACGCACCTCATCTCCAGCATCTTCGCGTAGCGCCTCTTCAAACTCAAACGCTGCGATGCTCACTCCGTCGCAGCTAAAAACACTGCTTACCGCTCCTTGCTGCTCCCCCACCTCCTGCCACCCTGGTTTACCTAAGCTCCATACCTTTTCCTCGTCATCCTGCCACTGTACCCCACTACCAACAACCTCCTTCACGCTACCGCCGATTGACTCTTTCTCGACCTGCCACCAACCACGGGTCGCCAACTCCTCTCGCAACGCTCGTGCTACGGGGTGATGGCTTCCTGACAACAAATTCACCAATGCCGTTTTTTGATCCTGCTGCAAGTTGTCCAACACTTCAGGGTTCATCAATTTAGGCGCATCGAGAGTCAGCGTGCCAGTTTTATCAAAAACCACCCGCTTCACCTTTTTTAACCTCGACCACAATGATATTTCTTGGATAAAAATCCCCGAGCGGCGCAACTTAGATACGATCAGTTCATCCAAAAATGGCAAAGCTAAACCTAGTGCACAGGGACAGGATACCACCAATACTGAGATAAATACCTGGAAAGCTCTAGCTCCATCGTGAGCAAAAACCAACCACCCCGCTGCACCTAACAAAGCCACCGCCAATACCACGATCAGATACCATTGCAGAACTCTGCCTAATTCTCGACTCGACTCCGCAATGCCTTCGCCGCCCGACATCAATTGCTGCAACCGCGAACCTTCAAAAACATCCAGCGCCAGCAAAGATAAATCAGACCTCCCCACATTCATCGCCCCGCCCGGTATTTCGCTTCCCTTACGTAGCGTGCGTGCTTCCGGCTCGCCATTGATCCACTCGAAACTGAACTCCCCATCCTCCCGAGCCAAACGAGCATTGACCGGACTTGGATCTCCTGGCTTCAATAGAAAATGCTGTCCCCGCTGCAATTTTTCCACCGCTATCAAGCCGATCTTGCCCTCTTCATCCTCGACCAATACTTCTCGCAAACAGAGGTCGCCGCTCAATACTCGTTCTCTATTTTTCTCCAAAGCGCTCTGCTGCAACCACCGTCCCACCAACATCAAAAAAGCAAACACCGCGACAAAATCAAAATACATCAAGGACTCCATGCCACTCAACCAACCCACCAACGAACCGATATAAGCCGTGATCAATCCTAAAGAAATAGGCAAATCCATGTGCAGCGAACCCGCCGCCATCGCCCGCCAAGCTCTGCCAAAAAAATAACCTCCTCCCACCAATAGCGCAATCGTCGCCGATGCCAAAGTGATCAAGCCAAACACGCCAGCAAGCAGAAAATCCTCCCCCATACCCAAATACCTAGGCAAGGTGAATGCCATCGCGTTCATCGCCAGCGCCCCCGTCACTCCTACTCGAGTGGCGAGTTCGCGTGACTGCGCTCGTTGCTCATGCCCACCTTCACCGACGGCTCCCATAGCGTAACCAAATCTGAGTAGCTCTTTGGCAAAGTCCGTCGCTACAAACTTGCCCTTCTGCCACCACAAAGTGACCCTTCCCCGCTGCGTATCGACGATGATCCGCAAAGCTCCTGACTGACGCTGATACACTTTTTCGATCAACCACACACAAGCCACGCAAGACAATCCTTGCAATTCAAAAACCCTTTTAACTGCTGCTCCCTGCTCCACCGCAGTTTCAGCTAAGTCCACCTCAGCCTGCAACCAGTCCCAATCTCGCTCCTGAAAAGCGAGCGACTTCACTGGAGTCATCACATCGTCACCCTTAAGATGATAAAAGCGATCCAAGCCCTCTTGATCGATCAACTGATGAACAAAGCGGCAACCCGCACAACAAAACTCACGATCCGTCCCTGCCCTCAAAACAAACCCCGTGCTGCAATGTAGGCATTCAGCATGATGGCGCTCAGCTTTGCCACCCTCAGACTTTCCAAAATCTTCATCTATCTCAGAGCTAGCCATGATTCTCAATCCTATCGCACTAAGAATGAGGAAAATCGCAACCACACGCCGACACCTGATCGACAAACCACAAAGTCCCCCTGAATCGCCAAGTCAAAGCCAAAGCAGCGACCAGTGCAAGTCCTCGTTGCATCTGTTGCATCCTCTTCGCAGAGATTTTTTTCTGCCAAAATCCCGCACCACTCTGCATCAACCACAGTAGCGGCACAGTCCCCATACCAAACGCTAACATCAATTCTGCGCCCTTTACCGGCGAACCGCTCAACAAACCGATCCCCAGCATAGCGTACAAAGGGCCGCAGGGTAATAAGGGCGTGGCAAAGCCCATCATCATGCCCCTCTTCGCCCGCGAACCTTTAGTCAGACGATGGCGAAACCGTTCAATCAACCGATCCAACCACGGCACTGTTGGCAAAAAGCGCTCTGCCCCCAAACCCACTAACACCAAAAAAATAATCAACACCCAAGGAACGAGATTCGCGCCTCCGCCCATCCACTTGCTCACCGGATAATAACCAATCGCCCCCGTCAAAACCCCCAGCATCATATACGCAAACAGACGACTTGCATGATAAGCGCTCACCCCTCCGATGCGATCATTACCACTGGCTATTCCCAAACCGCAGGTCAACAACCCGCACATGCCCGCACAATGCACACTGGTCACCAAACCTGCCACAAACGCCCCCGTCGTTCCATTGATGGATCCAATGCCCGACATCCTTCGCGCCCCCCTCCCCCGCACGAATCACCGGAATCACTTCGGGTTGATTGTTCAGTGCCACTTTGATCAATACCGTCCACGCACTGATCAGCAAAACAAAAGTTAGCACGATCCAAACCCAAGGCCTTTTAGTTATCCACGCTTTCATTTTGATTCTTTTTTAGCTTTGTCTCTTTCCTCCTGCTCATGCAGCAGGTAGGCGCTTGGCCCCATGAATCTAACCGCCTTAACCAGTTTATCATCACCGGGATTCGCAGTGATCGACAGCTTCAATTCAAATTGCCCCGTATATTGATCGGTAGGAATCATCGCCAAAAATGGCCGCACCACTTCGCTCTGAGCTTCCAAAGTGATCAACTCCTCAAAGCCACTCAATACCAGTCCTTCTGGAGCATCCACCAACTGGATTCTGAAGGTCGTCGCTTGATTGAGCTTCGTCATCAAACGAATCTTGAACTGATTCCTCACCCCCTCATCTGTCACATAATACGGCTGACCACTCATCCTACTCACATCCGCAAACACCGAGTGCAAACCCGACAGCATATAAATCATCGCTAAAAAACCCAATACCAAAGCTACCGAGTAAACCACCACACGAGGACGCAAATAACGAGTCTTACCACCCTCAAAACCCACCAGAGAGTCATAGCGAATCAGACCCTTGGGGCGCCCCATGCGACTCATAATCGTATCACAAGCATCCACGCACGCTGCACAACCGATGCACTCCATCTGCAAACCATTACGGATATCGATGCCCGTCGGACACACCTGCACACACCGCTGACAACTCACACAATCACCCGCTTCGGCATCAGAGCTCTTCCCCCTCCCTCTTGGCTCACCGCGAACGCTATCATAACCAATGACCATGGTATTGTCATCGGTCAGAGCCGATTGAATCCTGCCATAAGGGCACATGATGATGCAAAATTGCTCACGAAACCAGGCAAAACAAAAATACAGGCACAAGGTCAAAAACATCACCACCCCGAAGGCTTTGGCATTTTCCAGTGGCGGACGCTGCACGTATTCGTAGAGGCTCGATAGAGAAACGAAATAGGATAAAAAGACATTGGCTATGATCAAGGCAACCAAAATAAACAAACTGTGTTTGATCATACGCTTGACCACCTTCTCTTTCGTCCAAGGTGCTTTCTGCAACTTACGCCGAGCCGCAGCATCGCCATCAACCCAACGCTCAATCCGACGGTAAATTTGCTCTAAAAAAACGGTGTAAGGACACGCCCAACCGCACCACAATCGACCAAACAAAGAGGTTATATAAAACAAGCCCAATCCCAAACCAGCAATAACAAAAAAAGCCAACCACAAATCTTGAGCTAGAAAAGTCAGCCCAAACAAATGAAAGCGACGCTGCGCCAGGTCAAAAAACAGCGCTGGATAACCATTGATCTCGATCCACGGCAATGCCACATAGACCACTAATAAAATCAGCCCAAACCAACGTCGCCAAGAGGTGAACGGCCCCTTCACGTCCGCTGGTTGCGGACTAAAGTGGGAGCCATCTACGTTGATCGTAGTGACGGAATCTAGATTCGGCTTTTTCAGACGTGCCATAATGTGCTTGTGCAGGCAGCCGCCTCTTTCGATTCACAACTGCGTTTTTTTATTTCCCTTTCGGCTTAGCTGTGCCATCAGCCTTAGCTTCATGATGACTTAGGATATAAGCCACCACTTCCACCACGCCTTTTGCTCCAAGTTGGCCTTCAAACGCGACCATGCCTTTGGTCACATCCGGCGAACCTTTCATCACGATATTAAACACCCCCATCGGCTTACCCTCACCATATTTCCAGATTGCATCGTTCAGTGGCTCACCCGGCAGCTTAGCTCCCCCCATCGTGGCTGACAGATCTTTTCCGTGACAGGCAAAACAAACCGTTTGGAAAGTCTTTTCCCCCGCAGAGATCATCGCAGGATCTTGCGACATCTTCCCCAAAGCGTCATCATCTAGATTGGCAACGACTTTTTCCAACTCTGCTTTTTGCGCAGCTTTCACCACCGCCATCGCATCATTAAGCCGCTCCACATCACTTTTGATCCAGCCAAACTGGTAATACGCCACCCAATAGCCGATAAAAAATACAATCATGATGTAGAGAGTGAACAACCACCAATTTGGCAGCTTTTGATCATACTCTTGAATACCGTCATAAACGTGATCACGCAGCACCACCCCTTCGGGCAATTGCTCCTCTTTCACCTTGGACGTTGTCTCCGCTGTGTTATCTTTGTTGTCAGCCATTTTAATTCTGGTCAAAAGGTTTATCTTTTTTCTGCGAGCCATCGTCATTCGCCAAAGGCAAACTCGCCATGTGTTCAGACTGCTTTTCCCCCAACAGGATCGCTTTCGCACTCAATATCAAAAACACTCCAAAGGTCAGGGCAAACGCCACCACCGGGATGACCATCTGCCATTCTTCTAGTATCAATCTTTTGAACATGATCTCTTCAGTTTGGGATTATTTCGCTGGAGTAGCCGCTGGTTTTTCAGTTGCCGGTTTTTCTTCGGCAGCCTTTTTCTTCACCTTATGCGAAGGCCTATAAGTGTCGGGCAAACCAGGCTTGATCGTAGTGGACTGATGCGTTCCTTCTGGTTTGGCCTCAACTTCCTCATACGTGCCTAGCTTCTGCAAATAGGCGATCAAAGCCACGATTTGCTTGCTCTGCAAATACTCTTTAGCCTCTGCACTCGATGCGATTTTCACCCCTTCTTTTTCAGGAATAGAAATTTGAGCATCGATCAACCTTGAAGCAATTTCTTGCGCTTGTTTCTTGGCTTTATCCAAAATCACATTCTTCGTCATCGCTTCATAAGGAACCCCCAAACGACGTTGCACTGCGATCTTAGATGGCAAGGCCTTGATGTCCGTATCCTGGTGCGCCAACCACACGTAGTTAGGCATACGCGACTGACGGTTCAGACTGCGCGGATTCATCATGTGAGCAAAGTGCCAATCATCGCCACGCTTGCCAGCTTCACGCGCCAAATCTGGCCCCGTGCGCTTCGATCCCCACTGAAACGGAAAGTCGTAGATCGATTCACCCATTCTAGAGTAATCACCATAACGCATCACTTCCGGCACCAGAGTTCGGATCATCTGCGAGTGACAGTTGTAACAACCTTCACTGATATAAATATCGCGCCCAGCCAATTCCAGCGGTGTGTAAGGAACCTGCAAGCGATCTTCGATATTTTTCGCCCGATTCACCGTCACCGTTGGGATGATCTGGATCGCTCCCCCGATGAACATCGCGATGAATACCAATACTGTGAACGGCAAGTAATTCTCCAGCAAAGTCTCGTGCCAATCCGACCATTTTTTGGTCGATTTTTTGAAAGCTCTTACCGCCATCCAAGTCAGAATCAAGGTGATCGCTAGAGCAATCCAGTTAGCAAACGGCGGTAGGAAAAACCACAACAGCATGAAAACAATGATCCAGAAAGTGTAAGCAATCGGATCGTTGCGAAACACATTTCCCCAAGTCATGTTGTCCTGTTTTTTCTCTTCTTCCACATAGACCTCAACCGTGCCATTGACAGGTTGACCCGAACGCGCAGTTTTGTAGATATTGATCGCCAACAGAATGAAACCTACCAAGAATAAGGTGCCTCCTATTGCGCGGGCTAAGAGCAACAAGTTGATCTTATCCACTGTTTCTGCAAATTCATAGATCAGACGCGTTCCCGTCTCATCCGTCTGGTTGAGCAACAGCCCCTGCATGATGCCTGCCACCCACATGGAACCCACGTAGAGCAAGATACCGATCAAGCCAAGCCAAAAGTGCATGTTAGCCAAAGGCACCGACCACAGCTTGGTCTTCCACAATCGTGGCGCCAACCAGTAAAACATACCCGCTGCCAAAAAACCATTCCAGCCGAGCGTGCCACTGTGCACGTGACCAATCGTCCAATCCGTATAATGCGACAAAGCATTCACCGAACGAATCGCCAATAGAGGCCCTTCAAAAGTACACATGCCATAAAACGTCACCGCAGCGACGAAAAACTTGATCACTGGGTCGGTGCGCAGTTTATCCCAAGCACCACGTAGCGTCAGCAGACCATTGAGCATACCCCCCCAAGACGGCGCCCACAGCATCAGACTGAAAAACATCGCCAACATCTGTAACCATTTAGGCAAGGCTGTGTTGAGCAAGTGATGCGGTCCCGCCCAGATATAAATGAAAACCAAAGACCAAAAGTGAATGATCGATAAACGGTAAGAATACACCGGACGATCCGCCGCTTTAGGCAGGAAGTAATACATGATGCCCAGCATCGGAGTCGTGAGGAAAAACGCCACCGCATTGTGCCCATACCACCACTGCACCAGCGCGTCCTGCACCCCAGAGAACACCGGATAAGCGTGAGTCCAACTGGTCGGTATCTGCAAGTGATTGACCACATACAAAACCGTCACCGTGATAATCGTCGCAATGTAAAACCACAACGCCACATACAAAGACGGCTCGTTGCGTTTTTTCAAAGTCCACAAAAAGTTAAAGCCGAACACCAACCAGATCACCGCCACCGCGATGTTGATCGGCCAGATCAACTCAGCATACTCCTTGCCGCGAGTCAGACCGATCGGCAAAGTGATCGCCGCCGAAACAATGATCAACTGCCAACCCCAAAAGTGAATCCGAGAAAGCAGATCCGAAGCCGTGCGGCATTTACACAAGCGCTGAGTCGAATAATAAATGCCCGCGAACATCATGTTGCCCACAAAAGCAAAAATCGCCGCATTCGTATGCAGCGGTCGTAAACGACCAAAGGTCAAATACTCCAATCCCTCTGTTTTGAATGCTCCAAACGTGAGCCATTCGATGAATTTGCCATTCATCTGCCAAAAGTTCATCTGAAAGGCGATGATCACCCCCACTAACATAGCGACCAAAGCCCACACGATGGAGGCACCCATGAACCATCTCACCGACTTGTCGTCGAATTCGATCGTCTGCTTCAAACCTGATTTTTGATTACTCATTCCGTCTGTCATTCTTGTATAGCTATACGGGTTTGCGTTGATTACGTCAATGTCCCAAATTCAGTTGCATCTAATCCTGCAAAAAATACTTTTAGTTCCTCTTATTCTGGCAAATCGGAATCATCATCCTCTAGCGGCAACAATGCCTCCTGATCCAAGCTGCTCGTTTGACGTCCCCGTCGATCACGCAAAAACAGTATGATAAACAGCACCGCCAACAATAGGCTAACAAACAATGTAAATATCAATACTTCCATAGCTCAGCACTTCCGCAGATCAGACAATCGAGCTTCACGCCTTTCTAAGATTCTGCACCGCATCCTTTGCTAGCTTCTCCGCATTTCTTGGCATCCGGGCAGTTATTTTAACGCTTTCACTCAGCACAAACTGAAATAAAACAGAATAACTGTCCAGTTATATTTTCATCTTTCTCCTTTTCTTTATTGCTCATCCAAAAAATAACGCTAAATCAAGTATACGCACCTCTATTGCTTCATTCTGCCTCATTTAATACCAACTACACTTATCTCGATGAAAACACCGTCGTTTATTGCACTCACCGCCCTCAGCCTCATCAGCTTGACCGCCATCTCTTGCGCCAGCAAATCAGAGCCACCCGAGGTAGAGCTCCTCAAAACCGATGATTCCTTGGCAGCCCTCGAAGTCCGTAACGTCACCGAACTCGATATTCGCCGCGCTGTCGTCGAAACCTTCCTCACCAACGGCTATCAACGAGATAACACCTACAGCCTCACTTTTAGTAAAAAAGGAAACATCGTCCGCCAAATAGAATACGCCTCCTACATGGGAGGTGCAGCAAGGATGAAAGTCGCAGTACGAATCCAACCCATGAGCGCTAGTTCCTTCCTAATCAAAATCAATGCCAATACCGTGACGCACCAAAACTCCAGCTTCGGTGCCCACAAAAAGAAAGTCCGCGGTCTCAGAAAAGGCCATTACCGCAATCTACTCAGAGACATCAACAACCGCCTCGGCCAATACTGATCACTATCAACCAGCTGTAGGGCAACCGCTCCGGCTGCCTTCCCCCTCTTTTTTGTAGGGCGGGCGTCCTCACCCGCCTTCCCCCTCCTCAGCAAGCGGAGCACTCGCCCTACAATTCAACGCACCTTCCCTACGCACTCCTCCTTTTTGTAGGGCCGCCGCTTCGGCTGCCACTTACTCAGTATACCAAGCAGGCTACAAAGCACTCGGCACATTCACCCCAGCCTCTTGCTCTTTATCGGTGATCACATCCTTATAAGTCATGCCACCAGGAATCATCGGCAATACATGCTCGGTGTAAGGCACCATCACATCCAAAACGTAAGCCTCTTCCGAATCCAACATGCGTTGCATCGCAGCACGCAGATCTTTTTTGTGCATCACCCGCTCACAAGTGATCCCAAAAGACTCACACATCTTGACGTAGTCAGGATAGATCAACTCCTCCTTTTTATGGGTGGGGTCATACTCAAGCGAGGGGTCACCCAAAAAGGTGTTCGCTCGATTGCCGTCATATTTCAAATCTTCCCACTGCACCACCATACCAAGATGCTGGTTGTTCAATACCAAAGCTTTCGCCGCGATTTTCTCCACTTTAGCTGTTGCCAATTCTTGGATATTCATCAAAAAGGAGCCGTCCCCATCAATATCGATCACCTGACGATCAGGGAAAGCCACCTTGGCACCCAAAGCTGCCGGATAACCATAACCCATCGTGCCCAGACCTGCCGAAGTGAAAAATTGACGAGGCTCATCGAACTTACAGTACTGCGCAGCCCACATCTGATGCTGCCCCACTCCCGTGGTGATGATCACATCGTCCTCCGTCATTTCATCCAGCAACTCAATCGCATACTGAGGCTGAATCTGTTCTTCCGTATCCGTGTATTTCAACGGCTGGTCTCGCTTCCACTCAGCAATTTGAGTGAACCACTCTGGATGCAAATCATAATCAGCCGTCTTTTCTTCAAAACCCTGCTCAGCCAACAAACCATTCATGTGCTGCAATGCCTCACGCACATTCGCCAAAATAGGGTAAGCTACCGACTTGTTCTTGTTCAGCTCAGAATTATCGATGTCGATATGAACAATCGTGCCATGTTTGGCAAACTCATCCACCTTGCCCGTCACGCGATCGTCAAAACGAACGCCCAGCGCCAACAAAACATCGCCCTCATTGACCGCATTGTTTGCATAGACCGTGCCGTGCATCCCTAACCAGTGCAGGCTCAATTCGTGCGACTGAGGAAAGCCCCCAATCCCCATCAAAGTCGTCGCCACCGGGATCTGCGCCCGTTGAGCAAACTCCAACAAATCTTTATGCGCATCCGAAGTGATGATGCCACCACCAGCGTAGATCACAGGTCTTTTAGCCCCCTTCAACAACTCGATCACCTCAGCCAAAGTAGTTTTATCCAGAACACGCTCAGGATCATAACCCCGCAGTTCGATTTTTTCAGGGTAAACAGGATACACCGTCGCCTCCTGCACATCCTTAGGCATGTCGATGACCACCGGCCCCGGACGTCCAGAGATAGCAATGTACATCGCCTCCTTCACCACCCGCGGGATGTCGTTCGGATCCGTCACCAGATAGCTGTGTTTGACCACTGGCAAAGTCATGCCATAAAAATCTGTTTCCTGGAAAGCGCCTCGCCCGATCATCGTGCTCGGCACCTGACCTGAAATCGCCAACAACGCCGTCGAATCCAAAAACGCATCAGCAATCGACGTCACCAAGTTCGTCGCACCTGGCCCCGACGTTCCCATGCAGACCCCCACCTTACCCGTCACACGAGCGTAACCCTCAGCAGCAAACCCACCACCCTGCTCGTGACGTGGCAAAATCGTGCGGATTTTATCCGAATGACTCAAAGCCTGATGAATCGGCATACTCGCCCCGCCAGGGTAAGCGAACATCACCTCTACCCCCTCTCGCTCCAAACACTCTACCAGCAGCTCAGCTCCAGTCATCGCTTCACCACGTTCCACCACCTCTTCAGCTCCCGCCGAAGTTTCAGTGATGGTTTTATTCGAAGTAGTTGATTTAGCACTCATGGTATTCTGTTTGGATCCCGCCTCTTGCAAGCTCCGTCTCCACTTACTATGAAGAGAGCTTGATTCAAGTGACAAAAATTCGGCAAGCTTACACCTTAAAATAAATAATTCCACCAATCACCCGATTTCAGATGAAATTTTCTCAATTCTCCGCTTCATTCACTCATGCCATCTAATGAACAAAACGCCCAACACTTCCTGCTCGGAGCTGTAGCAGGACAAGCCGAGTTCATCCTCGACGAACTCAAATCCCACTCCGACTGTCTGCGTGCTGAGATCGCAGGCAGCTATCGTCGTGGTAATGAAACCCTACAAAATCTCGACTTCCTCGTCGCCACCAGTCACCCCGAAGCGGTGCTAGATTTTTTCACCCAGCTGCCCGAAGTCACCACCATCATCACCCGCGAGCCTAGCCACGCCAGCGTCGTGCTAGACACCGGAGTGCCATGCGAGCTGAAAACCGTCAGCAACGCCGCATTCCCCTTTGCCCTCATTGACCTCACCGGCAATCAAGAACACAACATCGCCCTGCGCCGCATCGCACGCCAGCAAGGTTACCGCCTCACCGAACAGCAGCTCACCCCCATCGATCCACCAAACACCCCAGCCACGCGCGAAATCCACGACGAAGCCGACCTCTACGCTGCCCTCGGTCTCGATTGCCCACCAGCCGAGCTGCGCGAAAATCAAGGCGAACTGCAAGCCGCCGCCGAACACCAGTTGCCGCGCTTGATCGAAATAGGAAACCTACGCGGCACCTTTCACAACCACACCACCGCTAGTGACGGTCAGAACACCCTCATAGAAATGACCAACGCCGCCATCGAACTCGGCTTGCAATACCTCGGCATCGCCGACCACTCCAAGTCCTCCACCCAATGCAACGGACTCGACGAAAAACAACTGCTCAACCAATTGCGAGATATTCGCAACATCAATGAAAACTTCACCGACGAGAATATCGACTTCCGCCTACTCGCCGGCAGCGAAGTCGATATCCACGAAGACGGCAGCCTCGACTTCAACGACGAACTGCTCAGCCAACTCGACTACAGCGTCGCCTCCGTGCACCACGCCTTCGAACTCAGCGAAAGCGCCATGACCCAGCGCATCATCCGCGCTGTAGAGAACCCCCACGTCACCATGCTCGGCCACCTCACCGGACGCCTGCTGCTCAAAACCGCCCCCTACCCCGTCGACATCCCCACCATCATCGACGCCTGCGCCGCCACCAACACCATCATCGAGCTCAACTGCAACCCCTGGCGCCTCGACATGGACTGGCGTTGGTGGAAACTCGCCAAAGAAAAAGGCGTCAAATGCGCCATCAACCCCGACGCCCATCGCGCCCAAGATTTCGACAGCCTCTTTTTTGGCATCAAAATCGCCCGCAAAGGCTGGCTCACCGCACAAGACGTGATCAACTGCCTACCACGTGACCAGATGCTGCAAGCCCTTCAAGTCAAACGTCCGTGAACAGAAAATTTTCGGTTCAAACCACCTCCTCCCATCAAAAATCACCAATCGCTACTCAACAATCGACAATCAATTGCTCCACCTAGCATGGATTGGCAATCAGTTTCCCTCACGCGCTTAGCTCTGAGGCAAGCACACAAGCTATCTTTGGCATTGGGATTATCCTTACTGTTGTTTTATTCGCTACTCAATCATTCTCTTGGATAGTGTGTGAGCACAGGCAACCCGCTACTAGCAGCGATCTTGAACGAATGCGTTGATGCTTAGGCGTCGCGCAGAAATAAATCGATTAACTACGCAAAGAGTTTTGTTTGGATTCAAGGCGGAATTTGACAGAGTTTAGCGGGCTAGACGAGTCGAATTTCAACGCAGAAGCCAGGCGAAAATCGAAGCGGAGTTGGGTAAGTTATTTTTGCGCGGCTCCTTAAGTCATTTGGATTTATAACAACGGTGCGGATCAATTTGAACTATCATTGAATCTCGACGCTATCAAAAATCGTCTTCTTGAGTTCCTCCAAATCCTGCTGATTGTCTTCTCCTACACCAATGACTTGCACTTGCCACATTACATTCTTGCGAACAAACACTAATCCGTATTGATTGTAAGTGAGTCCCTTATTCTTGTAGTTCATATTTAAGCTCCTTCCTTGAAGGCCAGAAACAGCGACGTTGACTATAGCACTCGTAAACTTAGTCACTCCAGGTTGCGCCTTGACTCGAGCTATCGCGCCATCTGCTGCTCCGTCCAGATTGCCTTCTGGAATATTGAAAACAACTTGCCCCACCACTACGGTAGTGTGTACTTCTTTGATTTCGTAGGTTACCATGGATTTCACCAACTTGGCGGCCTGAGCGGGTAATTTGATATTATTTGGCGTGGGCTGTGCAGGTAGCTTTATCCTCAACCCCGCAACTTCGTAATACACGAATTGATTCGCGATTGGCGGATGCTTTTCAGACGATGGTTCACCACAGCCCACAAGTAGCGAAGCTAGCAGTAGACTTACAATGAAAAATTTACATTTTGTTCTTTTCATTTTTCCGGCGACGTTTGAGTGCTGCGGACAGGTTTCCTGAGAGCGCTCTCTATGTTCAAGTTAAAGGTTAAAGTTTTCATTTAGGTTTCGACTGCGGAGCGGTAGCCAGTTGTCCAGCACCGCCTTGTTCTGCTGTTGCGTATGGGTCAGGCGCGAGGAATTTCCGGCCACTTGTGCATTTAACACCATCGTCAGTTATCATGAATTCCAACATCTCTTCATCAGACTTCTTGATTGCAAAAGTCTCTAGAGCACCTGCTTTCTTCCAGACGATATTGAGATCACGACCCCACTCAATATTGGTTTGAATCTTTGTCGTCCATACACCTGACATATCTTCCTTGTCTCTCACAAAAAGCCGAAGCTTCCCATCTAGAACATGCGGTTTACTTCCTCGGAAAGCCAAGCCAAAAACATTTGCTTCTCCACTCGGTGACGATGATCTCAGCCTAAATCGGCCTGGGATGAACATCCATGAGTAGACCAGAACTAGTAACGCACCAACGATTACAGTGAAAAGTATCGAACGTTTCATTTTGGGCAGAACGTAGAGCACAGGCAACCCGCTACTGACAGCGAGCTTTCGTGTTCAAGTTGAGTGTTAAAGTTTTCATTTAGGTTTCGACTGAAGGCGAGTAGCGGGTTGCTCTGCTGCGTTTTAGATCTGTGGCTTCATCTTGAATGGTTACTATTCTCTAAACCCTAGACGGTATGCTGACGAAATAGCTATACCGTAAAAAAGTAGATCCATAATACCAAATGAAGCTGTCATTACCCCGAATGTGCCTCCCAGACCTAAAGTCTGAATCACTTCCATATATCCCAAATCTTCTGTCCTAGATATCATAGCAACAATACACAAATAATTGCCAAACGCGCATCCAAAAAATGCAAGTATGGCAGCCATTACACCAAACTTTGGATCCCAGCCGCTTCCAGCGACTCTAACTACAACACCAACTATCATCCCAACAGCAATAGCAACAAGACCAAGCTGCATGCCGGTTCCTAATGTGAATGCTGCCCAGCCCACAGCACATATAACTGCAGCTATAGCCCCGGCTATAAATCCAAAAATCATACTTGCTGGTCGCGCCGACCCTGAAAAACCTACACTTTGCTCGATTGCACGCTTGGCGATTGGATCCAAGTCGTCTGAATTGTTTGAGATACTCATTTTCTAACTATTGATTTCAGCTTAAATCAAAATTCATTTTATGCCGAACGTCGAGCACAGGCAACCCGCTACTAGCAGCGAGCTTTCGTGATCAAGTTGAGGGTTAAAGTTTTCATTTAGGTTTTGACTAGAGGCGAGTAGCGGGTTGCTCTGCTGCGTTTTGTTCTACAGTTTTATTCCTTAAAGGGTGCGGTTGCTATTTTCTTCTCGAATCCTAGATCCATTAGTGTGGACATGTAACTAAATGGCTTTTTATCCATCTGATCTGCAATTAGTCGTATCATTCCTTCCTTAAAATTATCTCTCGGATACTCAGATATAATTTCTCGTATTGTTTTTGGATGTAAATCTTCAATCCATAAGCCTGCAACATCAGCCCCAGCACCATAATGTAATAATGCTATTTCCGGTGCTAACTTGTGGGCAATACCTACAGAATTATGTAATGCTACCATCTCATGTATTAACTCCGCATTCTCTTTGCTCATCCCTAAATTTTCAGAAATTGACATAGCTGCTACAGCTCCATCTAATTCAAATGTATTCCCCTTGTCATAGGGATCAGTTAAACCCAGGTCATGCATAATTGCCCCCATAAAGAACACTTCTGGATCTACTTTTGTTTTGGACTTGTATGACATACCAAGACCAAAGGCATGACTTCTTAAGGAATGGTTCGTCAAGAAGTTCGGGCTACATTGGCGGACAATTTCTAGAGCTCGTTGACAGTTTTTTGAGTCGGGTATGCTATAGTGATCAGGTGGATAGTATGGAATTTTCTCACGTTTAATTATGCGCTTAGCGCGACTAATTATTTTGGCGCAATCCGAAGTAATGAACCTGCATACCATAGGGAGCTTTTTAAGTTTTGGCTTATGTGTGGTCAGATTCATTTTAGTAGAACGTCAAGTCACACCGCATCCCTGAGCGGGAGCGTGCGTTGACGAAATGGTAGATGGTTAAAATTAAAGTGAATCATAACTACGGAGCGGCTCAGGGATTCGCTTTCGCTGACTATTGTTCTGTGTTAGTGGGTGAGAATCTGGAAATCAGGGAGACTTCCTCGATAGCCGCATACAAGATGCCCTGTTCGGTATATCGGGAGAAGTTTGGTGTAATAAATAGGAATATTGCCGTCGCCGTAAACCCATTCTTGGTAGGAATGCATGATGTCCCATCCAATGCTGTCAGCTACGGTCTTGGGTAAGCCGTGCCTTTCTACAATATCTTCAATATTCTTAAATTGAGGAGCTAATTGTTGCTTGATAAAAATAATGTTTTCATTCCACCTCTGATAAGCAACATGATGTTTATCATCCAGATAAATAGTTAAATCATTTTGCAAGTCGATTTGAAAATATTCGTAATCCTCGCTTGTGATAAAATCAATTGCTTCAGATTGATCCTTAATTTGCACGAATGGTTCGTCAGGCTCAAATTGACCGCCCAGGTTTCCCAACCAAGGAAAATCTGCGGTCGCGGTAAAATCGATGTCAGAGAGTTTTCTCATTTTCCACAGAACGTGAAGTTACACCGTATCCCTGAGTGGGAGCGCGCGTTGATCAAATGGTTGATGGTTAAAATTAAAGTGAATCATAACTACGGGGCGGCTCAGGAATTCGGTGCTGGCTCTTGTTCGGGGTTTAGTATTCACGCTTTATTTTCAGTGCGATGATAACTAGAGAACCAAAACTGACAATAGTCGCTATTACGAATAATACTGGCAAAAAAAAGTTAATTGGTCCAGAAACCTCGCCGTGTGATGCTCCAGGAACTGTTGATATTAGATGATTCCAATAAATTGATAATCCCGTATAAGGAACCCAGCTTAAAGGCATTGCTAATAATGCCGTCATTATTATTTTGCTCACAATAATTTTTTCGCCGAACGTGCGAAGCTAGCCAGCCGCTGAGAGCAAGCGTGGCTTTCTCGGTTGATGATTGAAATTAAAGTGAGTCATAACTGCAGATGGGTGGCGGCTTGGCTGTGCTGTCTTGTTCGCTGTGGTTGTTGGAGGCAAAGCTTCGTTCTCGCTGCTGGCTTTCTGCCTGAAATAAATACTGTCCAAAATCCTCCCAAAAATCAATCCTTAATTTCTGTGAGGCAATTTGCGTTCAATTCTCCACATATTCAGAACACCGGACATGCAGCGATCAATCATGATACCATTTTGTAAATCAGCTTCATTTTCGTGTTAGGATATTCGGTCTGGGTGAGATTGATTTCTTCGCAAAGCTTTTTGAGGATTTCATTTTCTTTGGGAGTCGCTAAACTGTGTATTTCCACAGTCAGCGTGCCTTCCTTTTCATCAGGAACCAAATTTGCTTCTGACTGATATAGCTTCTTAATATACGTTCGGGCTTCATCTTTGTGATGCTCCCCAAGCAAGGGGCGCACAAAATCTGCCATCGCTGTCTCTGCACGGTAAGCGATGATCTTGATAGTATCGATAAACTGCTTACTTCGCGTCGCTAGCTGTAAAAAACTTTCACCCTCAGGCAAATCTTTATGCTCAATATGCTTGCTCAGAAGTTTGCGCTGCTTTTTGAGCTCTTCTATTTCGACACGATCTTGCTCTATTTCTTCTTGCAGCAGGGCAGCTTTTTCCATGTAGGTCTCGATTTGCGTTGTGCTCAGTCCTCCTCCGATGGTCAAATCGTGTAACTTCACCTTTTTCCTAGCAACTTTCCCAATCTTAGCTCGGGTCACAGAATCAATCCTACGCCAGGCGGGGTTGACGACCCGTGTGGAGTCATCAACCTCCTCAAGGTTATAGTCTATAAGTCTATCAAGGTTAAACTCTTGTCTCATATACTTGAAAAAATTCTCCTGATACCATCTACCAAACTGTGGACAGGCAATTTCACCAGGATTAGCCAGCCACTCAGTGCTGACAATGGATATTTGTTTGCCACTCTGAGTGAGCTTTCTGATTTCTTTCACCCATATTTGTTCACTGAGCTTGCTTCCCAAAAGAGTGCCCCGCTCGGCCAGTAGCATCTCTATTTTTTCGCCAGTGATGCCTTTGACTTGGTGCAAACTGAACTCTTCTATTGGCCAGTCCGCTCCTTGATGTTTGTGGTAGGTTTGGCAAGCGATGTGATTAGCTCTTTGTCGTTTGAAAAATCCTGGACTGTAGCCTTCTCTGTCAAAAACAAGGCGGAATCGGCTGAGCTGTGGATTTTCCTTGAGCTCATTCTTCGTGGGCTGATTCGGGATGCTGCGCTCGAGTTCGGGGATGATCTCTTGCTCAAGAACGCTGATCATTCCGGGATCGACGGCACAGTTGACTCTGAAAAAAGGAAGCCCGTTGTAGCCATTAACCCAATAATCACAAGTGGCTCTTGCGCAGAGCCGTTGCCTAGCGACATGATGTTTGGGTAGCTCGGTTTGCGCACCATGATAGACTCTAGTGTGGCCATCAATGTAGAGAACCCCAACATTACCAGGGTCTTCCTGCATCCATTCTTCGCTCAATTTGGCAGACCATTCAGAGACCTGCCCTTTGGTTAAAAGTCCGAGCTTTGCTCGTAAGGTTTTCACCGATGGGCAGCGATCAAGTCCCAGTAACTTCCCCCATTCCCCTGGAGGTGAAGATGAGAGGTTCTCGATACTTTTGACTCGACACAAAGTCATGAATGCTAGCATGAGAAAAATGTGAATGGCGTCGTAATATCCGGCAGGAAGAGTGAAATAGCGGGTGCAATGTCGCAACAGTCCGCAGCTCAGCAAAGCTGGCAGAGCCATAAGAATACCGGCGGATGAAACACTTTCACAGGATTTAAACTCAGTAGGAGCTCCATCAATTTTCCCAATAGCCGCCAAAATGCGCAGTTCAGGGTTGGTAGTAGCTACTCCCATGCTTGCCGTGGCGTCCTCTTTACTTCGTTCACTTTTTGAGCTGGAGGGCGAACTGGGATCGGATGGATCTTGGCTTGAGGCTATCTCCATACAAGGAGGGCTCAGATCTTTTTTTTAACCCTTGGGCGGCCTCGTCGTTCAATGAAAAACGCTTGAATGCCCTCGATTCTATATTTTTTCACCCACCGCTTGAGTGCTTGTTTCTGGATACCGAAAGCATCTGCAAGTTCGGTTTGAGAGGCTGATCCATTGATGTAGAGTTGGCTCAGAATCATTTTAAATGATCCGAGGTCGCTCTCTTCGTGAGAAAATATTGGCAGGCTTCCATTGTAAAAAACAAGCAACCCATCCTCCTTCGCATAACCAAGTTCGGAAGTAATTTGAGTGACTCCATCTCTAAAAATCGGAAGCTGTAGTTGCGGCATAACTGCAACCAAACAAAATGTTGATTTCATGTCAATCGCTGAAATCAGGTATCATTATTGATTTAGTGCGAGATTTACGTAATCGTTGTTACAACAACGATTACGCGCCAGCGTGTCCGGTGTTCTGAAGATCTCATCCATCGTCAAAAACGTGTGCAACATCATGCACGACGAAGACCCCGGCATATCCGGCGACGCCCAACGGCTCGAACAACTCGGCTGGATGTTATTCCTGAAGATTCTCGACGAAAAAGATCAGGAACTCGAACTCATCCGCGACCGTTACAACTCCGTCATCCCCGAGAAATTTCAGTGGCGCAACTGGGCGGTCGATGCGGAGGGCATCACCGGAGACGAGCTGCTGCTCTTTGTCACCCACCCGACCGAGGGGCTGTTTGCCCAGCTCAAGGAACTCAATGCGCCACGAGCCAAGGCCCGGGCGGGCATCGTGCGCGAGGTCTTTGGCTCGGTGAACAACTACATGAAATCCGGCTTCGCCATGCGCAAAGTCATCAACCAGCTCAATGGTTTTGATTTCAACAAATCCGAAGACCGTTTACAAAACAAATTCCCCAGATTCTTGATCAAATCCGCCAACAACACCGTCTCAAACGAGGCTTCTGGGGTCGATACGATGATGACGTTTAACCCGTAGCCACTGACGCCCTCCACTTCATTTTTCTTCATTTCCCAGCTCTTACCTTTGCGTCTCTGCGTCTTGAGCGAAGCGGGCGTGATTATCTCAGCTCTTCTTCATCCGCGCTAATTTGCCTTCGGGTGATTTCCTCCAACTGTCTCCCCCGCATTCGCGAGGTCGGCTGGGTTATCCGCGATTCACCTCTTCCTCACCCAACCAACGCCCCAAATTCTCCTCCACAAATTCATCATCTACCAGCCAAGGATAAGCCGCACTCACCCGATCCAATTCTTCCGCTTGCCTCGGTGACAACACTTCGTCCGGATTCAAACAACGATTGCTCGGCACCAGACCCTGTCGCCGCAATACTTCCATGATACCTGGAATACAACCAGCAAAACCGTTAGCCGCATCAAAAACCGCAGCATTGGCATCGGTCAATTCGACATTTTTGCTCAACCATCGAGAATCAATCATTCCACCGGCCTCGCGTACCGCTTTCAATTCCTCCAGCAAATGCACCGCCCGCTCGGTCCACACACCCCACTGCCCTAGCAAACCTCCGACGATATATTTGCTTCTGCCTTGATGACAAAACGGCGTCAATAAATCCACAATGATATTGTCATCGTTGCCCGTATATAGAGCCACATCCTCTCGTCCCGAATCCATCAAAGCCCTTACCGCATCCCAAGTATAATAGCGATTAAAAGGAGCCATCTTAACCGCCACCACATTTTCGATAGCAAAAAAACGCCTCCAAAAATCATAACTTAATACCTGACCTCCAATCGAAGGCTGCAGATAAAACCCAATCACCGGCATCTGCCCAGCCACCCGCTGACAATGCAGCACCATTTCATCTTCCGACTTCCCTTTCAACGCAGTCAAACTCAGCAGTGCCGCTTCGTAGCCAAAATTACGTGCCAGCTCCACCTCGTCCAAAGCCTGTTTCGTTGCCCCACAAATCCCCGCAATTTTCAAAAAACGTCGCCCATCCGCCCCTAACCACTCATCCAAAGTTTCACTCGCCAGTCTCAGCACTGGCTCGAACAATCCAAACTCCGGCTCTCGAATTTCGAACTGAGTAGAATGCACCCCGACCGCCAAACCGCCAACGCCGGCATCGGCATAATAACGTAATAAAGCCCGCTGATGTTTTTCCGCCCAGGAGCCGTCCTCATTCAAAGCCAGCGGCAAAGCTGGAATCACCAAGCCCTCTAATAGTTGTTTGCGTAAATCCATCATATCTATGTTAATATTTCCCGTCACGGGTTTCAAAGTGCGTCGGCTTACCTAGAGATCCCCCCCCAGTCATCAACCACGCTACCGTCCATTCGAGCATTTGTTCTATCGAGACTTCTGGCGATCCAAAAAGTTCACCCGCCTTGCTAGAATCACTCAGCCAAGCAAGCTCGGCTTCCTCCCCTTCAATGCAGACCTCCTTGCCCAGCAGTTTCCCAAATCGTAACGCCAGATCGCGCACTGACAAAATTTTCCGCCCAGTCACATTCACCACAAAAGCAGGCGCCGCAGCATGATTCAAAGCCTGAATACAATGGGCAATCGCATCTGTTTGCCAGATGAGATTCACATAACCCATTGTCACGTCAATGGGCTGTCCATGAATCACCTTCTGGGCGATATCGTGCAACACTCCGTAGCGCAGATCGATGGCGTAGTTCAGTCGGATCAAAGAACACTTCGTACCCCACTGCTCGCCGGCTGTCACAAACGCCTGCTCTCGCCCGAGGCAAGATTGAGCATATTCTCCTACAGGATTCACCTCCCCGGTCGCCTCCGACGATCCGCCTGACTCGCGAGTGGTGAATGAATACACACACCCCGTAGAAAGCGCCACGATACGCGACTTCCTAAATCTCGAAGCTACCAAGGCTGGCATCTCTACATTCATTTGCCGCAGCAAACCAGGGTCATGAGATGTGCCAAATTTCACCCCTGCCAGAAAAATGACCGACGGAGCATCGGGCAAAGCATCGAGCTGTTGTTGATCGCACAAGTTCGCAGCTATGGTGCGCACGCCCTCTCTCGCAAAAATATCAGTAGCTCCCTCTCCCCCAAAGCGCGACACTGCGATCACCTCCCGCTTGTCCTCGCCCAACTCCTCAAAGGCCCGCTGTAGCATCAGGCAAACATGCAGTCCCATTTTGCCACCCGCTCCAAGAACTAGTATATCTCCCTCGCTAGCCTTCAAACTCTGCAACACCGCCTGACTAGGTCGGCTCATGAACTCATCCAAGGACTCTGGCTGAGTTTTAAAAGGGAGCGACATTTTGTTCATGATAATAGACTGATAAATAGAATTGTTAGCTTAAATTTGCACCCATTGTCAGATTCAACATGGACAATCACATTAGGTTCATGTACATTTTCAACTATCGACGGGATTCCACATCATCATGATTGGCCATTACTGCTGGACGATCAATTCACTTTGCAAGTTCATTGGTTCGGTCGTTTTGCAGGATTCCCAGACTGGCAAATCGGACGCACCCGGCTGACCGCTCACATGCTGGCATTTTTTTTCGTTGAAAGCTCACACTGTCGCTGCACCCTCAACGGGCGTCGCTACCAGCTCAAGCAAGGAGAGCTTTTCATCATTCGAGGGGGCGATCAATTTTCTTTCCAACATGATCCCCAACAACCCACCAGTATTCTGAGCGCCTGCTTGGCATTGGGGCAAAGTAGTGAGCCTAACACCCTATTCCATCGCAATCTGCCCAGACGAAATCAATGGCGTTCACTTGACGATTACTGCGGTGAATTCGAAAAAGTGATGCAGGTTCTCGCCACCACGGGAGAGGTGGGTAGTCAATTACGTAGCACAGCAGCAGTTCTGCAGTGGCTAGCTTACGTGTTACACGAGCTCAAGGCTCCCTTTGCCTCTGACTACGATTCTCCCGCTAACCGTAGTGCGGTCGACAAGGTATTGCAGTCCCAGCGCTGGGCCACCGAACGCCTCGGTCAAACGATAATGCTTGCTGATTGGGCGGATAGCGTCGGTGTAGGAGCAGTCTATTTCGGTCGTATTTTTAAAAATGAAACCGGCAAGCGCCCCATGCAATGGCTCAACGAACGCCGATTGCAACTCGCCGCTCGACTTCTGCAATTGACCAGCAAAAGCATCTACACTGTAGCAGAAGAATGTGGTTATGATTGTCCGTTTTATTTCTCCCGAACTTTTAAGAAGGAATTTGGCATCCCTCCCTCAGAGTTCCGCAAGCGGGGGCAGTCGCAATGATCAAGTAAGCAGCGCCGCAATATATAGAATTACGGCCTTACTCCTCCCGATCAGATCGAACCGCCAGCAACCCGCTTAGCACGCTCTTCCAATTCAACATGAAAATGATCGGGGCCAGGCGCTTCGCCGGTCGCTTGAGTTCGTTCCCAGTATTCTGTGAAGCGCTCGTCCTCTTCGCGATGATCTACGTAGTTCTGCAACAAAACACGTATCTTGGGTGCTATATCATCAAACTCAATGGTCTTCTGGTAGAGTCCCGCCAAACGGTCTCCTGAACTCGATCCACCTACATACATGGCGTATTTCCTCGGGCCACGACCGACAAAAGCGATGTCAGCATTATAAGGGCGCGCACATCCGTTAGGGCAACCGGTCATACGAATGAGCAACTGCTCATCTTCGATTTCCAGATCTTTCAAAATCTCATCCACCGAATCAAGTAAACCGTCCAATACTCGCTCTGCCTCCGCCAAAGCAAGACCACAAGTAGGCATCGACACACAAGCGTGAGCTACCTTGCGCATATCCGTGAACTTCGATTCGTCGGCAAATCCATGCTCTTTCAACAAAGCTTCGATCTCATCTTTCTGCTCAGGCTTGATGTCGTGCAAAATAAGATTGCAGTTCGGCGTGACGATCATCGGCACCTCATATTTTTCCGCAATCTCGCGGAACGCTGTGCGCACCCGAGTCTGATCCGTATCGTGAATCCGCCCCTGTGCCACATAGACTCCCCTGAAAAGCAAGCCTTGTGCATCACCCTGCTCATGCCAGCCAAGCTGATCGCTCACTGAATCGAAGCTGAGTTCTTTAGCCTCCTCTAGCGGCCCATCGTAACGTTCTTTCACTGCGTTCAAAAACCACTCGATGCCATTGCCCTCGATCACATATTTCAGGCGCGCCAGACGACGATCGTTACGATTGCCATATTCTTTCTGCACCGCAATCACGGTCTTGAGCACGTCGATCACATGCGCACGCGGCACATAAGCTAACGGCTTTGCTAACACCGGACGGGTTTCCGTCTTGCCATGTCCCATGCCAAATCCTCCACCAACCAAAAAGGTGTAACCCTCCACCTGCGATCCGTCTGCGGATAGGTGCGGCACTAAGCCAACATCGTGGGTGTACACATCCACATCGTTGCTCGGTGGAATGGCGATGCCGATCTTAAATTTACGTGGCAGGTAATCTTTGCCATATAGAGGGTCTTCCTCTACTTCGATTTTTGTCTTGTCCACCGGCTCGAGTTTTTCTCCATCCAACCAGATGTCGGCATAACCGCTCGACTTAGGCAAGGTGAGTTCACTAATCTCATCTGCCAAAGCATGTGCATCGCGAAAAGCGACACTATCGATCGGTGCCGCTGGTGCCATCGTATTACGCACCACATCGCCGCAGGCACCATAGGTGGTCAGCCCAGATTTACAGATCGTAGCGATCACCTCTTTCAAGTCGCCCATCAAAATGCCGTGCAACTGAATCCCCTGCCGTGTGGTCAAGCGCATCGTGCCATTGCCGATACGGTCGATCATCTCATCATGCATCAGATACTGCTTGGCGGTCATGCGACCACCTGGCATCTTACTGCGCACCATCATCGACCATGCTTTATCAAGTTTCGCTTTGCGACGCTCACTTCTCACATCACGATTATCCTGCTGGTAACTGCCGTGAAACTTCAACAACTGATACTCTGCATCCTCAAAGTGGCTAGCATCGGAAACAATGGTTTCCACAATCTCACCACGCAAGCCCACGCTCTTATCTTTGATTTCTTCGACACTTTGTTTAGCCATGATAAAATATATTGATTAGATAGATTGATAAAAACTAGGCAAGCCATGCTGCTCTCACATAAGACACCCATCGCAGATAGGTGTTAAGCTCCTTTTTTCAAGGGACGCCACCTTAGTGGCAAGTTTCTATCGGTGCAACTGGAATGCTAAGGCTGCCATTCACAGCCAAAACACCTTCAAACAAGCGGTAGGCGCATCGGAATCATGTGCGAATGCTCAAAACCCATTTTTTTGAAAAATCGCTGGGATTCCTCACTGATCTCATCCGTCAACAGGGTGATACGGAGGAAATCTTTTTTGCGCGCAAACTCAACCACATAATTCAACAACTGTGTCCCATAACGCTGCCCTCGATGGTCTGGGTGAATGATGACATCCTCCAACAAAACCACAAAGCCACCCATCGCGGTACTGATAGTGAATAGCAAATTGACCATGCCGATGATCTGATGATCGGTACGCACCACAAAAATCCGCCCACGGCTCGGTTGTTCCAATATCGACCGCAAACCTCGCTCCTGCTTATTCCGGTCTGGATCGAAATCTTTTTCAATCGTGAACAGCTCCATCACCATGTCCACCAATTCTGGTAAATCATCAAGAGTCGCTGGTTCAATACGGGGTTGGTTTTTCATTTCAAGAGCTTCGCTCACCTTAAAGTTTTTGATTTTTCCGCCAAACAGGAAAACTATACCTCATTAGTTTGTAGCCAAACCCCTATAACATCAACCTTTTATCTATTTCGCCCCCCTCCCAGCCTGCTAAATGACAGCTATCTCTATTTTCCTCATAGATGCCGTTGACAAAGTCTCAAATCTCCCTAAATTACGCCTCCCTCGATCCAAGGGTGCCTATACACACTCTAATATCGGATTAAGGAGATATTTATTTAACAATTTGCACGACCCGAGATGAAAAGGACTTACCAGCCCTCCAAGCGCACTAGAAAACGTCAACACGGATTCCGTGCTAGGATGAGAACTAAGAGTGGCCGCGGCATCATTAAGAATCGCCGTCAAAGAGGACGTAAGCGCTTGATTCCAAAAGGCGCCGAAATTCAATACAAACGCCACACCAACCAGCACGCTTAGTAGTTGGCTTGATGTTTGCTTTTGTTTGAACTGCTCATATTTCACCTGAGAACGACTCTGTTGCTCTCATTATTGACCATAGGGTTTTATTGACAGACCTCGATCTCAAGCCGAACTATACTGGCTATGAGATTTCCTCAACACAGGAGAATCACCACTCGGCGTGATTTTGGTCGTGTTCGACGACAGGGAAAAACCTATCGAGGGCATTTTCTATTACTCGGTGTTTTAGCGGATCCCAATGTAGCTGATCTCAAAGTCGGCTACATCACCACACGCCGCTTGGGCAATGCCGTGACTCGCAATCGAATCCGGCGGCGATTACGCGGAATTTTCCAACGGCTAGGAGATAAGCTGGAAAACGGTCACTACTTGGTGGTCATCCCCAGAGGAAGCGCAGCCCGCGCCTCCTCCGAAGCACTGGAAAAAGAGTGGAAATGGCTGATCCATCGTAGCGGATTATACAAAAAGGAGCCCACACCATGAAAACCCTACTTTGCTGGTTGGTTCGCCTTTATCAGATTCTCCTATCACCTATCCTACATGCGGTAGCAGGTCCACTTGGTGGTTGCCGTTTCCAACCTACCTGCTCTCAGTATTTTATCGACGCCGTTCAACAACACGGTTCCATCAAAGGCTCTTGGCTCGGTATTTACAGAATCATGCGCTGCAATCCCTGGGGCGGCGAAGGTTACGACCCCGTCCCCGGCACAGGAAATGGCGATCCCACGCCAACACCAAGCTCTACACATGACAAAAATCCAGATTCTCAGAAAAAATGTAGATGTTCAGTTGATCCGGAGCGTTTGAGGAACGACTGATTGCGCTACTTTCCTACAGAGCCTAGAGCCCCGCTTTTTCATTTTTGCACTACAAGACCTTACACTTTATATATCATGGACCGTACCGCTTGGATCGCCGTTATACTTTGTTCACTAGGCATGATGCTCTGGTGGCAGAAATTTGGAAAAATCATGCCGCCCACTCCGGCGGAAAATGAAATCGCCGCTGCTGAAGGATCTCCCAAAAATAAAGATCCAGAACAAAGCTCGCCAGCCTCTGAACAAGCGAAGCAAGACTCAAGCTCACCGCAGGCGGAGTCACAAGCCAAAGCGCCCACCCAAGCCATCAAAGTGCAAACCGTTTCGATGCAGCTTGAACAGGTTAACTTTGAGTTCACCAGCGCAGGCGGCGGCATCCAGCAAGTAGAACTGCTCGATCACGACAAGATCATGGGGCAAAAAGATGAGCACATCACCCTCAATGCTTTTGCCCCGCACGCGATCGGCACTCTCAGCTCTGGTCCTGGGGATTTCGAATCCACCATCTACGAAATCATTGAACAAGACAAGAGCACCATCGTATTTGCCGGCACCGACAGCAAAGGGCTTCACATTCAAAAACGCTACAGCCTAGGTCAAACCAATCGCGCTGGCGATAATGACCCTCATCTAGTCCAGCTCGAAATCGAAATCAGCAACCTTAGTAAACAAAAACTCAGCTCCCGTTACTTTCTCTATACAGGAGCTGCAGTACCGCTTGCCACCGATCAATCCACCAAAGACCATCCCAGCAAAGCCAACGCTTATTCCCCCACCTACTATTTTCTCAAAGACAAAGGCGGCTTCGAATACGAAAACGTGAGCCACTTCATTGGAGGTATGTTCAGTAGTGAAAAGCCCAGCGAAGTGGTGCACGCTCAAGAGCTGAGCTGGGCAGGGACCTCCAACCAGTTTTATACCACCATCGTCGAAGCCCTCGAACCCACCGACGTGTCCATTTGGGCGAGTACCTTTGAGATCAAAAACGACCTCAGTGATTCTGCCTCCGACAAAAAGAAACCGCGTGGCATCCAAACCGCCATCGGACTGCCCGAACTCTCCCTCTCCGCTGGAGAAAAAATCACCCTCAAATACGAAATTTACGCCGGCCCCAAAGAATACGCCCGCCTCAAAGCTCTCGGCGACGACCGCACTTTGGTGATGAACTACGACGGCATTCCCATCTTCGGATGGATTCTCGGTTGGGCGATCAGACCCCTCGCCGCTTTTTTGATCTGGGCTCTCGTCTGGATGCAGGGCACCGTCGGACAGTTTGGCTTCGCCATCATCCTCATCACCATCATGATCCGTATCGTCATCTGGCCCGTCTATGCCAAATCGACGCGCACCATGAAAAAAATGGCAAAACTCGGCCCGCTGCAAAAAGAGCTGAAAGAAAAATACAAAGACGATCCCAATCGCCTCAACCAAGAGACCATGCAGCTCTACCGGGATTACAAAATCAATCCCGCCGGAGGTTGCCTGCCGATGTTTATCCAAATGCCCGTCTTCCTCGGTTTTTACCGCATGTTATTCAATGCCGTCGAACTCAGACATCAAAGCTTCTTGTGGGTCGAAGACCTGTCGATGCCCGACACTCTCTTCCACCTTCCCTTCTTCGATGACATCCCGTTCAATCTGCTACCACTCCTGATGGCAGTCACCATGATCATACAAATGCAGCTCACACCGAAATCCGGTGACAAGGCGCAACAACGCATCTTCATGTTCATGCCTGTCTTTTTCCTTTTCATCTGTTACAACTTCGCTTCGGCATTGGCACTGTATTGGACCACGCAGAATATTTTTAGCATCGGACAAACTTGGCTGATGAACAAACTGCCCGAACCCGAGCTGAAAAAAGTCAAAACCACCAAAAAAGCTGGCGGAGGTTTTCTCTCTCGCATGCAAGAGCAAGCCGAAGCTCAGAAGCAAAAACAGAAAACTCTCGGAGACCGAGGAGAGCGACACACCCAAAGCCGCTCCAAAAAGAAGAAAAAAAAGAATTGATCTTTGAGAGCAAGATCGCAATCATGGGAGAAAATCAAACCTGCCCATGGAAACCAATCAAATTGCCCGCGAAGTTCTCGACACCATGCTCGGATACCTCGGCTTTGTCGCCGAAGTCGAGATAGATACCACCCGTGACGACTGCGCCATACAGGTGCTCACAGGTCAGCCACAATTGCTGATCGGCAGCAATGGAGCACGCCTCGACGACATCCAATACCTCGTCAACCGCATCGTGCAAAATCAACATCGCGATGCCCCTCGCATCCGAGTGGACATCGATCACCACAGAGAAATCCAAGAACAAAGCTTGATCGATGAAGCCGAGCATCTAGCAGAACGGGTGCTACACAGTAGTGAACCCGCACAGATGCCGCCGCTCAATTCTTATCACCGCCGATTGGTGCACAACCACTTCACCGACCACCCCCAGATCAAAACCTGGAGCCCAGCGGATTCCGCCCGCCTCAAGCGCATCACCTTCTCGAAAAAATAACTTGGCGCTACACCGCAGCAAACATCTTGCTGCCGCGACAAATTCATTGATTTGACTATAAAGTGTGCTAAAAGCTACCTCCGACTAGAACGCGTCAAATGACGAATCTTCTCGATTTACCTATCTCAATCATTTCAATCCGCCTCGGTAAACACTGCGGACAAAAGCCTAAAACCATGAAAAGCGAACTACTCGAGCAAGCATCAGAAGTCATCACAGAGCCCACCGTCTTGATCAACATGGTGTCCCGCCGCGTCAAACAACTCAACTTAGGACGCACCCCACTCGTGGATCGCCTACCAAGCCAAGGTTATGCTGACGTCGCTTTACGCGAAATCATCGAAGGCAAAATCGTGCTCGACGGCACCAAAGAAGCCGAAGAAGCCAAAGAGCGATTGGGAGCATCCGCTGAAGTTTAAGCAATGTAACATGGGCATCCTGCCCATGTATTCTCGGGCAGGATGCCCGATCCACCTTTCCAGATATACGCGTCGCATCCCCCTACTGATCATAACAAAGATCTGCACTACCAGCGTCACACGCGCCCCACGATTCCATCATGAAATCTGAAATCGCCAGCAACCGCAAGGCTCGCCACGATTTCACCATCAGCGAAACTTTCGAGGCAGGCATTTCCCTTAAGGGAACTGAAGTCAAGTCCATTCGCGCCGGCAAGATCAACATCCGAGACGCCTACGCACGGGTGGAAAATACCGACGTCTTTCTCTACGGCTGCGATATCCAGCCCTACGAAAACGCTAGCCACGCCCAGCACGAATCTAAGGCACCGCGAAAGCTCTTACTTCACCGTAAAGAAATCAACAAACTGCGCACCTACACCGAGATCAAAGGCTCAGTGCTCATTGCCTTACGAGTTTACTGGAAAAACAAACGCGTCAAAGTTGAAATCGGCGTAGGTAAAGGCAAAGCTCATCGCGACCGCCGCGAAGACCTCAAAAAACGCGTGCAAACACGCGAAGCCGATCGCGAAATGTCCCACTTCAATCGAGGGTGAGGGTTGATTTGACCAGGTGAGATTATCCGCGTCGCTTCGCTTTGGCGGCTCTCTCCGCTCGCAGACTCGCTACGAGTCGAACGGCGTTCTCATCCCAGGCCTCGATATCAATATAAAAACCGCGCTTCGCTTGTTTCGGTTTTTATATTGATGGCGGACAGGGTGGGATTCGAACCCACGGAGACATTGCTGCCTCACACGCTTTCCAAGCGTGCCCGATCGACCACTCTGGCACCTATCCGTTTCAAAAGGACTTTCTGCTAATCTTCTTAACTAGCGAAAATCTGCTACTAGATAACGACAAAGTGAAGTCCTGCAAGTTTTAATACGCTTCTCTTTACCTACTTTTCCAATATATTGCTTGCCCCCACCTTTCGCCTTTCATCTTCTTGACCTATTATTTATCAATAAAAATGTATTTTTTTTATTTTCTAACTTGTAATTCTTTCAAGAGTTGATAGTGTAAGACAAATCCTTTTTAACACGGGATCAAATTATTATGAAAAAACTGTTGTCCACATTGGCAATCCTGACGGCCTCTTTCAGTCTCGCGACTGCTGGAGATTATAGCGCAAAAGCACCCGTAGCTCCAGCACCTGTTGCTGGTTGTACCGCTTTTGATCCTGGTTTTGAAATGAGCGCATACCTCGCTGGCGAACTTCCAAGTGGTGGAAGTGATGCTATTGGCGCAGGTATTGGCTTCGCTTACTTCTTTACTGAAAACATCGGTATCGATACTAACTACGCAGCATTCAACAGCGACCCAGCAGTGCATCATTTTATAACTGCTGACCTAGTGCTCCGCTTCCCAATCAAATCTGCTTGCATCGCACCTTACGTGTTTGGTGGTGGCGGCGTGGTTGCTAACAGCTCTACTGAAACGCTCTGGAGAATCGGCGCTGGCGTCGACTACCGTCCAGCAGCTCTTGGTAACATCGGTCTATTTGCTGACGGCAGCTACAACTGGATTGGTGGAAACATCTCCGACACGACGATCGTTCGTCTTGGAGTTAGACTTCCTTTCTAAGCTAGCTTAGTAAGTTATTATTTATTAAAAGGCGCTCAGCAATGAGCGCCTTTTTTGTGCCCTCATTTCTTTCATTGACTCCCGTCTTCGCCTCGAAAGTGCGTCATTCTGCCTCGTTCGGACATTGTGTCGCAGCTTCACTCAAAAAACGAGACATTATGTCTCACAATTCCCGCCTTTGAACCTAGGTCGTATTTCCTATAATAAGCACAACTCTCTTACCTTCAGGTGATTACAACTCACTTCGCCGCATTGGCACACATCGTGCGCTATAGAATGGCACAAGACGCGTGGAATCGAGCGATCCGAATGATCAAATAACATCGATTTCGCAAATCAAATTAACTATCAACAGCAGGTGATTTCTCATAGGAGCTCACTTGACTCTATTAACCTTAACCCAAATTTTTTATTATGAGCAAAATTCTAGGAATCGATTTAGGCACCACTAACTCTTGCATGGCCGTCATGGAAGCGGGCGAATCCACCGTTTTGGAAAACTCCGAAGGTGCACGCACCACGCCATCCATCGTAGCCTTCGCCAAAGATGGCGAACGACTAGTAGGTCAAGCCGCCAAACGCCAAGCGATCACCAACCCCAAAAATACCATTTTCTCGGCAAAGCGTCTGATCGGACGTAAATTTTCTGAGCTGTCTGACAACGATAAAAGATCTCCTTACAAAATCGTCGAAGCCGCCAATGGCGATGCACACATCGAAGTCGAAACCGGTGGTGAAACTAAAACCTTCAGCCCCCAGGAAATCTCAGCGATGATCCTTAGCAAGCTGAAAGCCGACGCAGAAGCCAAGCTAGGTGAGAAGATCACTCAGGCAGTGATCACCGTTCCCGCTTATTTCAACGATTCGCAAAGGAACGCTACCAAAGCAGCTGGTGAAATCGCTGGATTAGAGGTCAAACGCATCATCAACGAGCCAACCGCCGCATCATTGGCATATGGCCTTGATAAAAAAGCGGATGAAAAAATCGCTGTTTACGATCTAGGTGGTGGAACCTTCGACATCTCCGTCCTTGAGATCGGCGATGGCGTTTTTGAAGTGCTCGGCACCGATGGCGACACCCAACTCGGCGGAGACGACTGGGACAATGCAATCATCGATTGGATCATCGACGATTTCAAAAAAGCCAATAGCGTAGATTTGGGTAAACAAGCCGATGCGCTACAACGTATTCGCGAAGAAGCCGAAAAAGCTAAAATCGCGCTTTCCTCTTCACAGAGCTACGACATCAATCTGCCGTTCATCACCGCAGACCAGACCGGACCCAAGCACATTCAACTGGAACTCACTCGCTCAAAATTCGAGCAACTAACCGATTCCCTATTCGAGAAAACCAAAGGACCCGTGGAGGCTTGCTTGAAAGAAGCCGATGTGCCAAAAGGAGACATCGACGAGCTAGTGCTAGTAGGCGGCATGACCCGCATGCCCAAAGTGCTCGACACCGCTCGCGACTTGATCGGCAAAGAGCCCCATCGCGGAGTCAATCCCGATGAAGTGGTCGCCGTAGGAGCTGCCATCCAGGGCGGCGTATTGCAAGGCGACGTCAAAGATGTGCTACTGCTCGACGTGACTCCTTTGACCCTATCACTCGAAACCATGGGTGGCGTTGCTACCCCAATGATTGATCGTAATACCACAGTGCCAGCGAAGAAGTCACAGACTTTCTCTACCGCAGCAGACAGCCAACCCTCGGTTGATATCGTCGTCTGTCAGGGAGAACGCAAAATGCTAAGCGACAATAAAAAGCTCGGTAACTTCCGCTTAGACGGCATCCCGCCTGCTCCGCGAGGCACACCGCAAATCGAAGTCACTTTTGACATCGACGCCAATGGCATCTTGCATGTATCCGCCAAGGATCAAGGCACAGGCAAAGAGCAAAAAATTTCCATCGAAGGCTCTAGTGGTCTAGATGACAAAGAAATCGAAAAAGCCAAGCGCGATGCAGAAGAGTATGCCGAACAGGACCGCAAACGTTTTGAGTCTGTCGAAGTTAAAAACAAAGCCGACAACTTGGTTTACCAAGTCAAAAAACAAAAAGAAGAACTCGGTGATAAACTGAGTGGCGACCAGATCAAACCGATCGACGACGCCGTCACCAAAGTGGAAGAAGCTCTCAAAACGGAGGACAGCGAGCAGATCAAGTCCGCCACCGACGAGTTAGAGAAACTCTTTGGCGAAATCGCCGCGGCAGCTCAAGCGGCAGGTGCCGAAGCTAGTGCTGGCGAATCCGATGCTGGAGCAGCCCCCGAAGGCGAAGAAAGCGACGACCCCAAACAAGCCAAAGGCAAAGTAGTCGATGCCGACTTTGAGGTCGTCGATGACGAAGAAGAAAAGAAATAACCCGAACCCTTTCGTCCGGATCCGTTTTCCACTCTGGCAAATGAATCCGGGCGTTGTGTTTTTCTCTAGCAATGCTTCCGTCTGATCCCCACGGGAAATCGAAAGTCACGCAAAAGAAAAACAGAACTACAACGAGAAACACACAATAACCAACTAATAGTATGGCTACAACAATCAGACCTCTCGGCACGCGTGTGCTGGTGAAACGCATTGAAGATGATGAACAGAAGTCCGAAGGCGGCATCTTTCTTCCCGACAGTGCAAAAGAAAAACCCCAGGACGCTACAGTGATCGCACTTGGCACTGGGAAAGACGAAGATGGAAAAGAAATCGAATTCACCGTCAAGGTGGGCGACAAAGTTCTCATCTCCAAATACGGCGGAACCGACGTCAAAATCGACGGCGAAGAATGCCTCATCCTTAATGAAATGGACATCCTCGGAATTATCGAAGGGTAATCATTGATCTAACCTAAAATAACCAAACCTTAATAATATAAATTATGGCTAAACAACTTAAATTCGACGAGGAAGCTCGTCACGCATTGCTTCGCGGCGCATCCAAACTGGCTCGCGCAGTGAAAGCAACACTCGGACCTGCAGGTCGCAATGTCATCCTCGACAAAAAATTCGGTAGCCCTACCATCACCAAAGACGGTGTGACCGTGGCTAAAGAAATCGAATTGACTTGCCCATTCGAAAATATGGGTGCTCAGTTGATCAAAGAAGTTTCTTCAAAAACTTCTGACATCGCTGGTGACGGAACCACGACAGCTACCGTTCTTGCTGAAGCCATCTTCACAGAAGGTCTTCGCAATGTGACAGCTGGCGCTAACCCGATCTCACTGCAACGCGGAATCCAAAAAGCTTCAGCAGCAGTGGTGGAACAGCTCAAAGCCATCTCTACCGAGGTGACTGACGCTAAAGAAATCGCTCAGGTTGCTACCGTATCAGCTAACTGGGACACCGAAATCGGCGGTATCATCGCTGACGCGATGGACAAAGTCGGCAAAGACGGCACCATCACAGTGGAAGAAGCCAAAGGCATCGAAACCACTCTCGACGTTGTTGAGGGAATGCAGTTCGACAAAGGATACCTTTCTCCTTATTTCGTAACTGATGCAGAGAGCATGGAAACCATCCTTGAAGATGTTTACATCCTCATCCACGAGAAAAAAATCACCAACTTGAAAGACCTTCTTCCTTTGTTGGAAAAAGTAGCTCAAAGCGGACGTCCATTCCTCATCTTGTCAGAAGACGTGGAAGGCGAAGCTCTTGCAGCTCTGGTAGTGAACAAAATTCGCGGAACTCTGAACGTGGCTGCTGTTAAAGCACCTGGATTTGGTGATCGTCGTAAAGCTATGCTCGAAGACATCTCCATCCTCACCGGTGGACGTGTGATCACTGAAGATCTTGGCATCAAATTGGAAAGCGTTGGTCTCGAAGACCTCGGTTCAGCCAAGCGTGTCACCATCACTAAAGAAGACACCACCATCATCGAAGGTGGAGGTGATAGCGACGGCATCAGCGGACGCGTCAATCAGATTCGTCGTCAGATCGAAGAAACCACTTCTGATTATGATCGTGAAAAACTGCAGGAACGTCTTGCTAAACTGGCAGGCGGCGTAGCCGTCATCAATGTCGGAGCAGCAACCGAAACTGAAATGAAAGAGAAAAAAGCTCGTGTTGAAGATGCTCTGCATGCAACACGCGCCGCGGTTGAGGAAGGCATCGTGCCAGGGGGCGGAACTGCTCTCATCCGTGCTCAAGCAGCGGTTGGCGACCTCGGACTCGAAGGCGACGAAGCCACGGGCGCAGAGATCGTAGCTCGCGCTGTGGATGCTCCGCTCCGTCAATTGGCAATCAATGCTGGTCGTGAAGGTGCTCTCATCTGTGAACACGTGAAAAATGAAAAAGGCAACATTGGTTACAATGTCGCTAAAGACGAATACGAAGACCTCGTTAAAGGTGGTGTGGTTGACCCGACTAAGGTCACTCGCAGCGCACTTCAGAACGCTGCATCGATCTCCGGATTACTTCTGACAACAGAATGTCTGATCACAGACATCCCTGAAAAAGAAGAAGCTGCCGAAGGCGGTCATGACCACGGAATGGGTGGCATGGGCGGAATGGGCGGCATGATGTAAAATTTGCAAACCGGCACCTGCTCAAATGGAGCAGGTGCCACTTGCTGACAACATCAACTGTCAAAATTCAAACGGACGAGCGCAAGCTCGTCCGTTTTTTTTGTACTTTTAATAAGTGGCGCAGTTTCCACCACCAAAATTTACCTAGAGGGAGCCCCCCCCAATAAACTTCCAAGGTAGGAGCGCTTTGGAGTGCTGCGAGTTGACGCAGCTATTCTGAATGATCAGCGGGCAAAGGCAGAAGCACTCGGGTGAATCTGAATAGTCACAAAAAATGAAACTGAAATGCATTCACACAATCTCCAACATGATAGACTTTGTTATCTAACTAAATAAATAAGGCTTCCTTCCTAGTAATAAAAAATCTCTACCGGGAACATTTGAAAGACTTCGCTTACCACTTACGACATTACTCCGTTGCTTACGCCTTGCTCGCGGTCATTCTCGGAACGATGATATGGAAACAAGAGCAGCGGATTCGAAAAAGTCAGCAAATTCTTAATTGGCCTGTCGTTTCTGCGAAAATAAATACCTCAACGGTCACTGAACGATCACACGCAAGTGATTACAATCCTCCCAGGACCCGAATATCTATCGCTCTTGAAATCCAATACAGAGTTGACTCCACCACCTATAATAAAAAACTATTTCGATCCTTCAACCGCATCTCCAACACAGATTACAACGCCTTACTTGCTCCAGGAAATAACATCCAATTCAAATACAAGCCCGACAATCCCACTCAAATCGGACTACTCCCGCCTCTCCCCAACTGAATCTTCTCCCCCTCATTCTTCAGTTCCTTCATGAGCTTCATGGTGAAACTTGCTCCCCGCGCTTCTCATACGCCGCGATGATCCGTTCCACCACCGGATGTCGCACCACATCGCTGCGATCAAATTGAGCGAAAGCGATGCTCTCCACCCCTCGCAACAATTCCATCGCCTCCAGCAATCCCGACAACTTCCTCGGCCGTAAATCGATCTGCGAGGGGTCCCCCGTCACCACGCATTTGGAACCCTCCCCCAAACGAGTCAAAAACATCAGCATCTGTTCGCGAGTGGCGTTCTGCCCTTCATCGAGGATAACGTAAGCTCGATTCAAAGTCCTACCCCGCATGTAAGCCAGTGGCGCCACTTCGATCAAATTTTTGTCGATCAATTTCTGCGCTTCGTCCCCTTCCAACATCTCATAAAGCGCATCGTAGAGTGGACGCAAATAAGGCAATACCTTATCCTGCAGGTCACCTGGCAAAAAACCCAAAGCCTCGCCCGCTTCCACTGCTGGTCGAGTCACGATAATACGATCGATCTTACGATCCTTTAATTGCTGCAAAGCATGCGCCATTGCCAGAAAGGTCTTACCCGTGCCTGCTGGTCCGAGACCGAAAACCACATCGTTCTTTTGCAAAGTTTTCAGATAATTCAACTGTCCTGAGGTTCTCGGCATCACCGCAGGCTTACTTGCTGATCCCAATAATCTTAAATCAGCAAACTCTTGCAAAACACCTTTCCTCAGCAGTTTGCTAGCAGACTCTCCGCCTTCGGCCAACTCTTGCTGCATCGCCAAATTAAAGGCGTGGGCATTGATCTCTCCACCCTTGCGCAGCACCGATTCCAACACCCCAAAGACCGCTTTAGCTTTTCCCACCTGTCTAGGATCCCCCTCGATCCTCAGCCATCCATCTCGCGTGATCACCTTCACACAAAACTTCTGCTGCAACTCTTTTAGTAAGCTCAAATCGTTGGCAAACAACGATTGCAAAAATTGCGGGTTTTCAAAAGTCAGCGTTTCAGACGCTAACATCGATTTTTCTTCACTTGCAGTCTCCATTCGATCTACCGGTAACCATAAATTAATGCCCAATCAAGATCAGCGCTCTTGCTTTGCTTCGTTTTTTTCACTTTCTTCACCTGCTGTTTTTTTGTCTTCGCAGTCCGAGTCACGCTGAGCTTGATCAAATAAGTGCCCGTCTTCACTGGCAAAACTCGCGCACCAGATAAACCTTTATCTGAAAACCGCTCGAGTGAAATCGCATGCCCCTCTTCATCAAAAACCTCCATTGCTAAAGCATGCTCGCCCTCGGACAGTGCCGCCAAAAACCAGTATTCATTGCCGCGAAAAAGTTGGTGCTTGATCACCTTATACTGGCCCTGCTTCAAGGTGCCATTCCAATGCTCTTTCCTCAGCTTGAAGCCCTTCTCCGAATATTGCTGCGCCAACTTTTTTAATACCTTCGGCACCCCTACGTCCGAAAAACCCATCACCCAAGCACCACTAGCTAAAATCAAAACCACGCAGAGCGCTAACACTCTCAAGCGCCTGCACCACCGCTGTCTCTTTACCAAGCTAGTCATGTTTTCAACTCTCCGACTGCGGTTCTTCATCAAAATAAAAGCGCTGCAATAAGCTCAAACAAATGGCACCAATAGAAGAAACGGCTCCTTCCGAAATCCCCCCCTGCCCCTCCTCCATAATACGCTCAATCTCACGCAAGCCCTCATGGATAACCTTCACATCCGCTTGCTCTTTGATCTCCACCTTCATTCCATCGATCACCACTATAAAATAAGCCACCAAGTCGGGTTGATTGAGCAACTCCGCGCGGTCGCTGCTATAAGATTCTGCGATCAGTCGTGTCAAGGCAGTGGTGCCTCGCAACCATCCGCCCAAACTGACCAAAGTGGCGATCTCTTCATCGCGCATCTTTTCCATCGTTTTTTTCACCGTCACCTGAGTCTGATCGAAGCCTCTTCGCACCGCATTCCAATCACCAGAATCCGCCGAATCAATGATGCTCTGGCTATGCGGCAATACCGCCGACTTGAGCCCTAAAGTATCTGCCAAGCGCAGAACTCGGCGGCCCGTATTCTGGATTGCCTTGCGATCTTCTGCCTCGACGGTGACAAAACCCTCTGCCACGGTGCAACCGAACACCAGAGCCAAGCGCACCCGATCGGTCGCTACCTTGCGCTTAGGAATCGAGATCTCACTGCTCCAGTCTTGCTCTCCCAGTTTGTCCAAAACCGAAAAAATCTCGCCCGGCACTGGAACCACCACTTGCTGCACCAAAGCACCAGGAAATTTCTTTAGATCCAAAAGTTCAGTCGTTCTAGCAGGCGCTTGATTTTTTTTCACCTCAGAGAGAGGCGTCACGCTTTGCCCTAGAAGAACCGTGCAAGAAAACACTCCGACAGCCAAACAAAGCGAAAAACCTTTTTTGTTTTGGCACACAGTATTCACAGTTGAAATCATTTAAACTCTCACTCATCTTCGGCGCCTCTACAGCACTACAACCACGCCCCTAACAAAAGCTTCCCATTCAATCACGCCTAACGCAAGCCATTCAGTTAAAAGAGGATCTGCAGCCTTGAACTTTACCAAGTTTCATGGCAATAAATGCGCATGGCATCAGCTTCGGAAGCAAAAGTTCTTGGTATTATCCCCGCTCGATGGGGCTCCACCCGCTTTCCCGGCAAGCCCTTGCACTTGATCGCCGGCAAAGCACTGGTGCAACACGTCTGGGACCGTTGCCAACAATGCGAAAATCTCGATGCCATTGTGGTCGCCACCGACGATCAACGCATCGCGGCGGCAGTGAAAGCCTTCGGCGGCGAAGTTGCCCTCACTTCACCTGATCATCCCAGCGGCACCGATCGCATCGCCGAAGTCGCGCAACTCTGGCCTGAGCACAGTCACCTGATCAACATCCAAGGCGACGAACCGCTGATCAGTCCCGAACTGATCGACCAACTCGCACAAACCCTCATCGATCAACCCGACTGCGAAATGGTCACCGCCGCCAATCCCATCCACTTTGAAGATCCAGAGTTCAGCGACCCCAACGTCGTCAAAGTCGTGATCGACCATCAGAGCCGAGCACTTTATTTTTCCCGCAGCCCTATTCCCTATCAACGCAGCCCCGTCGCAGATCTACAAACCCTACGCCACAAAGGAATTTACGGCTTCAGTCGCGAGTTTTTGCTAAAGTTCGTTCAGTGGCAACCCTCGGCACTCGAAAGGTGCGAGCAGCTCGAACAACTACGCGCTTTGGAGAACGGCACAAAAATAAACGTAATAATCACCTCAGACGACTCCCCCGGCATTGACACGCCCGAACAAGCAGACATACTAGACCGACAGTTTTTGACTGAATGAAATATATATTTGTTACCGGCGGTGTTGTCAGTTCACTAGGGAAAGGTTTAGCCGCTGCTTCTCTAGGAACTCTACTTGAACTACGAGGCATGAAGGTCATCCTTCAGAAGTTCGATCCCTACTTGAATGTCGATCCAGGCACGATGAGTCCTTTCCAGCATGGCGAATGTTATGTGCTAGACGATGGCGCCGAGACCGATCTCGACCTAGGCCACTACGAACGATTCACCAGCGGAGCTCTATCCAAATTAAACAATCTCACTAGCGGACAGGTTTACGAATCCGTCATTCGCAAAGAACGACGTGGCGATTACCTCGGTGCCACCGTGCAGGTCATCCCGCACGTCACTGACGAGATCAAAAACCGCATCCACAAAGTCGCAAAAGAGATGGACGGCGACATCATCATTACTGAAATCGGCGGCACCACGGGCGACATCGAGGGGCTGCCCTTCCTCGAAGCCATGCGTCAATTCAATGACGAAGTCGGTTCGGAAAATGTGCTCTTCATTCACGCCACCCTCGTCCCTTTCATTCGCGCAGCAGGTGAGCTCAAAACCAAACCCACTCAGCAGAGTGTGGCAAAACTGAGAGAAATCGGTATCCAACCGCGAATCATCCTCTGCCGCGCCGAAGAAGAAGTCGATGATGAGCTGCGCTCGAAAATTTCGATGTTCTGCAACTTGCCCAAGTCCAACGTGATGCAATTCCTTGACTTGGAACACACTATTTACGAGGCCCCACTAGAGCTACGTAAAGAAGGCTTCGATCAAGTCGTATGCGATGCTCTCGGACTCGACCTACCCGAACCCGATCTTGCTGAATGGGAATCTTTTGTGCAACGCATCATCCATCCATCCAAAGACATTCGCATCGCCGTAGTAGGCAAATACATCGAACTGCAAGATGCCTACAAAAGCATCTACGAAGCCCTCACCCACGCTGGTGCAGATAACGATTGCCGTATCAACATCGTACGACTCAATTCTGCGGATCTGCTCAAAGACGGAGCCGACGTGCACCTCAACGACGTCCAGGGCATCCTCATCCCTGGAGGATTTGGAGAGCGCGGCGTCGAAGGCAAAGTCGCCGCAGCCCAATACGCTCGCGAAAATAACATCCCCTATTTTGGCCTCTGTCTAGGCATGCAGATCGCCACGATCGAGTTCGCCAGAAATGTCTGCGGATTAGAAAAAGCCAACAGCACCGAATTTGATCCAGACACCGCTCACCCCGTCATCTGCCTACTAGAAGATCAAAAAGACATCGATGAAAAAGGTGGCTCGATGCGACTCGGCACATGGAAAACTCAACTCGTCGACGGCAGTCGCTCCCGTGAGCTCTACGGCACAGACCAAGTCAATGAACGCCATCGCCATCGCTACGAGTTTAACCAGGACTACCGCGAGCAATTGGAAGATGCAGGCTTGAAAGTCGCAGGAACCTCTCCCGATGGCACCCTCACCGAGATCGTCGAGATCCCCGAGCACCCCTTTTTCATCGCTTCACAATTTCATCCAGAATTCCGCTCTCGCCCCAACAAACCGCACCCCCTCTTCGCTGGTTTTGTCAAAGCGGCACTGGAGTGTAAGGAACAAGCTGAATAGCAGTGGTCGCTCTCGCTGCTTCAATTTGACACCTATTGCACACACACATATTGTGTATAGTATAGGAATCACATTTTAGCAGCCTTTTACTATTGCTGGGGCAACCACTAACCGCAGCCCTATTAGTCCGCCTTCTCCATCGCTGCCAGCAATTGATACGACTGCAGCTGTTGCACGTACATTTCAGCCCTTTCCCGCTCTCCGCTCCATACCACCGAGCGCCCGTCATGATGCACCTCCAGCATCAATGCCATAGACTTCTCATCTGAATAACCAAATACCCGACGGAAAACCAGCTGCACAAAACTCATCAAATTGACAGGGTCATCATAAACCACCACCGCCCAAGGAGTGCTGAGTTCATCACTCGTTTCGACCGCCGTCCATTCTTCCAGTTCCGTTGCAGACATCATCACTTTTGATTATACCGCAGAAATAGCTGCGCCAAATTCTGATTCTCCAGCAAACACCTGTCGCACCACCTGCATGCTCTGAGGGTAATCTTGCTGGAATTTTTGCAAAGTGAGACCCTTTTTCTGAATCACACTATCACCAATAAAAACACTCATGCCCGCTCTCCATTCAAAGTACACATAGGCAGTCAAAGCTGATAATAAAGGCAAATGATACAGCGCCGACTGCAGTGCGAAGACCGTCACTACGTGCCCAGGGCACTCACCAGCCTCCACCGACCTAGCATATTTTTGCCACTGCGGAGCTCGCTGCATTTCGCTTTTCCCCTCTAGAAAACACTGCCCTGCCGCTCGACTTCTACGCGCCTCTGCCCCGCTCAGACACTGCCCCAAGCTCAGGTCCAGCTGCGTGACCCGACGCAAGCGCATCTCTGCAGCCGCCATATAAACCTCCACAAAAGTTTCTGCCAAATGCTCAGTAAAAGGTTGCTGCAACCACATCGTCCAGCTCTCAGCAAAAATCTGCAACTCTCTTTCTCCAGCTTTTTGAACAGATTTTTTCGATCGTATTTTAGGAGAAAATATACTGCCACCGACGCTACTCACTCCCATCACAGAAATACCAATCGCCCGCTCCATCTCGCCAAAGACAGCATCGCCTTCCGCAAGGTAAATCGCCCCCTTTGTCGTATTTTGATCTGGATTCCAAATGTCCACGGCGCACTATAAACCCTTCATCGCTTCACACAAAGTTTGACTGCCTTTTTTACAGAATCCATGTATCACCAAAAAAAACCTTCTGCAGACAACATCAGCCCTACTCGCTATCCGCTAGCGACCAAGTCAGAGGCAAATCCATACCTACTGGAAGCGGAACTACCACACCTTCGTCACTCTGAAAACTCTCCACCTCGCTGGGCTCTTTGCGAAGAGTGAAAGAATCATTCGAAACCTCAAAGCCATAAAACGCCGGACCATTACGCGAAAGAAAACGCTCAAACGCCGCCTTGCCCTGCTCCGTTTCAAAATCCACCCCCGCCTGCTCAAACGCCATCGCATACAACTGCGGCGCACAGCCCCCTGTATAACATCCCGCAGCACAACCACAGTCAGAAACCTTTGAGGTATGCGGCGCACTGTCGGTGCCAGCAAAAAACTTGCTCTGCCCAAGCTTCGTCACCGCTGACTGCAAAGCCTGGCGATCTTTTTCGAATTTCACCAAGGGCAGGCAATACAAGTGATACTTCAAGCCCTGAATCAAATCCCCCACCGTATAGAGCAAGTGCTGCGGCGTGATCGTCGCCGCCACCCGTTCTGATGCTTGGCTGACAAAGTCCACTGCCACCACAGTGGTGATATGTTCGCAGACCACCCGTAGATCTGGATGCGCCTCCAACAACGCAGGCAAGCGCTCACGATAAAAAACCGACTCCGCGTTTTGCTGCGCATCAAAATAATCCGCCCCCACCAAGCCATGTTGCTCACCGTGAATACAAAGCACCACACCATGTTCCTCCATCGCTCGAAACACATCTCCTCCGATCCACTGATCCATCGGCATCCCATGCTCGGCATTGGTCGTTCCGTGAGGCGGGTAATATTTAGCCGCCCGTAGCAACCCACTGCTCGCCCCTTCAGCGACCATCTCTGCCGTGGTATCACCGGTTAGATAGAGCGGTATGATCAATTCATCGAAGACATCCGCACCCTCCGTCAAAAGCTCCGCGCGATAAGATTCTATCGAAGCCGCCGTAGGCGAACTCTCCCCCAATACCCGAGATACAGGAGGGCGAGTATTAGGCATCGCCAAAGCACCTGCGCAGCCCATCGCAATATGATCAGCGATGTAGCGATTCACATTCGCTCCCTGCCGGAAGTGCGTGTGCAAGTCATACCATTTGGGAAGTGTCAAAGTAGTGGGCATTTTTTGTGCATTGGTTCTACCCGATCAACTCACGTCCTGAGCCTCTAAAATCCGCTTCAGCAGGCATTGCCGCTGATCAAAAAAATCACATCTCATCGACAAAATACTCTTCTCCGCCAAGGATGTCAGGCGCCACGTTCACCCCATTAGAGCGAATACCCGCCAAGCGCCGATTACTACCGCGACTGCGAGCAGGACTGTTCAAAACACGGCCGATGTAATCCACCGCCAAAGGTGCAGCGGACAAAGCCCCTATCGCTAACAGCGTGGTAGCTAAATTATGCCGAGTTTTACTTTTCATCCGGTCAGCAAGCAGCAAACCTACTGCGCAACCTACAGCTGTAGGCGCGATAGAAATAGCCGTTCCGAGCAAAGCTGCGTTCGGCGACAAAGGGTCTTCGGGGCGTATTGGATCTGACACAGAAATAGTATAACTGTAATTTTCGAAAAAGAAACGAAGAAATTTCTATCACACACCGAACGTGTATGAAATCTTTGTCACGCGCTATTCTCACGGGTATATTTCCTCTACCTTATCTGGAACTAGACGGCGGCTAAATGTGTGAACTGCGACTGTTGTGTGACGTATAGTTGCGTCGTAAGAAAAACGAGGGCGCGTCCGCACGACATGGACGCGCTCTCAATTTTATAGGAGAGCACAGCGCAGAGTCATCCGCATCGCCTTTTAGCTGACTATGCCGTTAAGTTTAATTTTTGTGACAACAGAAAAATTATTTATAGCTTACAGAAAATGACCTTTCGCGTCGTAACGCTACGACCGCAGCGGCAGCAATCACCGATGATAAAGTGGAAATTTGGCAAAAATCCAACGATGGTAATTGTGGACTAAAAAACCGATGCCAAAGTAGTGTGTAACACTCAAAAAGGGCTAGTTACATCGGTGTCCCTCCGAAAAAAACGAAGCCACTATATTTTATCGAAACCCCAATGCATCCAGACCGCCCCACGAGACGTAATCACTACTGAATCACCTATCACCTGACAAATTGAGACGGTCAGCATTTATACAACCAACCCATTAGAAGGCAATGAAATCATCATCAAAGGCTAAACAAAACAATTCGGATCAGGCACTTGGGCGGCGGAGATTTCTCACCGGAGTATCAATGGCTGGAGGCGGAGCGGCTCTAGGAGCCATGACTGGCTGCGATGGCGGCGACAACTCCGCAAAAAATGGCAAAAGCGGCAACGCGCCCAAAGCGCACGCGAACAAAGCTGAGGTGGCTCCGGGAAAATTGGACGATTACTACGGATTTTGGAGCGGTGGACAATCGGGAGAAATTCGAATCGTCGGCATCCCCTCGATGCGAGAGCTAAAACGTATTCCAGTCTTCAACCGTGATGCCGCCACCGGATGGGGGGCAACCGATTTTTCCAAGCAACTGCTAAAGGGGACACAGTCAGGTGACACTCACCATGTTCACCTATCCTATGACAAAGGAACCTATGATGGGCGTTATGTTTTTGTTAACGACAAGTCTCAGGCGCGCTTGGCTCGGGTGAATATCAAAACAATGGAGACAGACAAGATCATCGATATCCCAAACGCCCAGGGCACTCACGGGATTTTTCCCCAGCGACACAAAACTGGTCTAGTTTTTTGCAATTCCGAATTCCGCACTCCGTTGCCCAACGACGGGCGCGACCTCGACGACCCAAAAAAATACGCCGCCTTGCACACCGCCATCGACGGCGAGACCATGGAGGTTAAGTGGCAGGTCATGGTCGAGGGCAATCTCGATCTCTGCGCTACTGACTACAAGGGACTCTATTCATTTGCCACCTGCTACAACTCCGAAGGAGCTGTCACGCTGGAGGGCATGATGGCCAGCGATCAGGACTATTGTTATGTTTTCAACCTCGCCAATATAGAAAAAGCCGTAAAGGGTGGCAAAAGCATAACTTTAGGGGATTCGCCAGTGCCAGTGATCGATGCTCGCGGTGAGAACAGCGAATTCGTGACCCGTGTTCCGGTACCCAAAAGCCCCCATGGAGTAAACATTGACCCCACAGGCAAATACGCAATTTGTTCTGGAAAACTCTCTCCGACTTGCACCGTTATAGCCATCGACAAACTCGCAGAGGTATTTTCCGGAAAGATCAAACCCCGCGATTCCGTGGTAGCTGAGCCGGAAGTAGGCCTCGGACCGCTGCACACAGCCTTCGATGGCAAGGGCAATGCCTACACCTCGATCTTCCTCGACTCGGTGATGACAAAATGGAATATCGCAGACGCCCTCAAACAGTTCAAGGGGGAGGACGTGAACCCCATCCTTCAGAAAATAGATGTCCACTACCAGGTAGGGCATACTAACGCCTCGATGAGTGAGACCAAGGATGCTGACGGCAAATGGCTAGTGGCTCTGTGCAAATTCTCGAAGGATCGCTTTCTCAATGTAGGGTGCCTGCATCCCGAGAACGACCAGTTGTTCGACATCTCTGGCGAAAAGATGAAGCTTGTTCACGATGGTCCAACTTTCCCCGAGCCACATGATGCAGTCATCGTCAAGAGCGACCTAATCCATCCCACTAGCATCCAGCCTCGCACGGATGACCGTTTCAAAATGTACGCGGACTGGGCCAAGGAGGACGGTGTGAATTTAATGAAGGACAATAAAGTCATCGCCAAAGGTCCTGGCAAAGTTCGAGTCTATATGACTTCGATGGCCCCAAAATTCGGCATGAATGAATTTCAGGTGAAATCCGGGGATGAGGTGCAGGTCATTATCACTAATCAGGACAATGTTGAGGATCTGAGCCACGGCTTTTGCGTTCCACAACACGATGTAAACTTCTTAGTAAATGCCCAAGACACACAGAGCTATACCTTCGTGGCTGGGAAACCAGGCCTTTATTGGTACTATTGCCCTTGGTTCTGTCATGCTCTGCACCTTGAAATGCGCGGACGCATGATGGTCAGTTGACCCTTCATGCCTTTGCTAGCAGAAAGAACCATTACAACCGTTCCACCTTGCATCTAATCAGATCCAGAATGCCCCAGATTGGTGTCCTCTTGGCGTGCCTGCTGTTCCTCATAACTGGGGGGCGATTACACGCTCAGGCTATCCAAATTACGGATCTATCTGAGGCGCAGTGGAAGGAGGTGCTGCCAAAGGCCGATTCCTTCCGAGAGGTTCCCAACCAGCCTTACCTAGAGGGAATTGATGTTGACGGCAAGGTTGCCGGCTGGGTGGTGTTATCCACTGACGTCGTCTCGATCAAGGGCTACTCCGGCAAGCCACTCGTGACCCTTGTGGGTCTCGATCCGGCGGGCGTCATCAGCGGTGCCAAAATAATCCACCACAGTGAACCCATCATCCTCCTAGGCATCCCGGAGGAGAAACTTACTGATTTCGTCAACTTCTACATTAATAAACGAGCCGATGCCCAGATCACCGTGGGCACCGCTGACGCAGATTCTCTGGGTGTAGCTGCTGTTTCTGGAGCAACCGTCACGGTGCTGGCTGAGAACTCTACCATCCTCGACACAGCGCGTTCCCTCGGAGCTGCGATGGGAATTTTGGAGCTTCAGACCACCCTGCCTGGGGCTTTTGTCGAGTCAGAGCAAGATTGGTCGTTTGCAACGATGAAGCGCAAAGGGGTATTCGGCCGTTTACGAGTCAGCGAAAAACAAATGGCCATCAGTGACAGCGATGATGCCTTCGTCGATTTACTCTACACCATCGCTGACGCGCCCCAAATCGGTCGCCCATTATTAGGTGAAGGCACCTACGCTCATCTCATAGGGCAATTAAAACAAGGTGAACACCTTATTGTGATTCTCGGCAATGGTTCAGGCTCCTTCAAAGGATCGGGATTTGTGCGCGGCGGCGTTTTCGACCGAGTACACCTACGACAGAAATTGCTTACCTGCATGTTCGCCGATACCGATTACACCAACCTGACTTCTCTCGTAGCCCCCGACGCCCCCGAGTTCAAGGAAGGTGCTGTTTTTATTAGTCGGGGGGCTGAGATCGACCCAGGTCGCCCGTTCGATTTAGTTTTCCTAGGTAGTTTCTATGACAAAAAAAGCGCCTTCTCCCGAGAGTTCCATAGTTTCAGCAGTTCGCACCGGCTACCTAAATCAATATACCGAATTGAAGGCCCTGATCCAGATTCCCTAATTTGGCGAAGTGCTTGGGCAAGCCGAAAATTCGATCTAGCAGTTCTCTCCATCGTACTCATAGGCGTGCTGGGGATCTTCATCCAGCGCAGCTGGCTCACTGGCTCGGTGAAGCGGCTGAAGCAAATCCAGATCGCAGTGTTGCTGACCTCCTTCTCAGTGCTGGGATTATTGCTTTCCGCCCAACCCTCCATTACCCAGATACTCACCTTGATTGGCTCTATTGTCGGTGAGTGGGATGGGAAGCTTTTTCTCTCCGAGCCCATACTGTTTGTGAGTTGGATATTCATAGCTATCGTGTTATTCATCTGGGGTCGGGGAGTCTTTTGTGGCTGGATCTGCCCCTTTGGATCCCTGAGCGAACTTCTCAGCCATCTGGGCAAATGGCTAAAGCTCCCACAATTTGAACTGCCTGAAAAATGGCACTTAAGGCTGCGCTACCTACGTTATCTTATTTTTGCCGGACTGGTTCCAGCCTTCATCTACTCACCTGAGCTAGGCGAAAAACTAGCCGAGATCGAACCTTTCAAGACGACCTTCCTGCTGATTCCCTGGCAACGATCTTGGGGGTTTTTCAGCTATTGGCTAATCCTAATGATCCTCTCACTCTTCTGGTTCCGCCCCTTCTGCCGTTATCTCTGCCCGCTGGGGGCAGCCCTCGCATTGCCTTCATTTTTTCGAATCTCTGCCCCCCGGCGGCGTAAGTTCTGCACCAGTTGCTCCATCTGTGCCGACATCTGCGAACCCAAGGCCATCCGCCCCGATGGCAAAATCGACCCCATGGAATGCCTGAACTGCATGCATTGTGAGGCTAACTATTACGCGGATGAAATTTGCCCCCCATTGATCGGACTGAAAAAACTCGAAGCTGGCCCCGATGATTCGGAGCGCCGCAAACGACTCGAGGATTACAAAAAGCGCACCTAAAAAACTGCTTTGAACCATCATATTCCCTACATCCTTACGGTTTTGGCTACCATGCTTCTGATGGCACCTGTTGACGCAGTCTCTCAGCACCGCCCAGCCACCTCAGAGGAGCTGGCTGCTGTTTTGTCCAGCTGCGAAAACGGTGATGAAATCATCCTGGGGAACGGGATTTTTACCGGCAATTTCCGCATCACCAAAAGCATTCGAATCACTGGTAAAGGTGGCATTCTTGATGGCGGAGGTCAAGGAACAGTGCTCACTCTCGACGCTCCTAATATCGCAGTAACTGAGATTCAAGTGCGAAACAGTGGCTCCGACCTCAGCGGACCCGATTGCGGAATCTATCTCAGTCCAGCCGCGACGGGAAGCCGCGTCTCTTCGAACCTGATTGAACTCTGCGCCTTCGGTATCTGGGTACACGAATGCCGAAGCGTCACCATCGAAGACAACCAAGTCATGGGCAGCAAGACTGGGCACACTTCCAACCGAGGTAACGGCATTCAGCTTTTCGATAGCACCGAGGTGACGGCACGCGACAACACGATTCGCAACGGGAGGGACGGGATCTACATTTCGGCCACCGAAAACTCCCTCATCGAAGGCAACCACATTGAAGGAGCTCGCTACGGCATCCACTACATGTACTCCTATAGCAACACCGTGCGCGGAAATATTTGTCGCAACAATGGAAACGGCTACGCATTGATGGAGAGCAAGCACCTTATCGTCGAGAACAATCTAGCCGAGAACAACAAAGGGCAGGGTCTCCAGTTTCGCGATGCCCAATACTGCACGATTCGAAACAACCGGCTTATCGGCAATGCTGAAGGGCTTTTTTTCTATTCCAGCACCAATAACAAGATCCTCGACAACTTAGTGAAAAACAACAAGGTGGGAGTCAAAATCTGGGCAGGAAGCCTTCGTAATCAAGTCGAAGGCAACCGCTTCATCGGCAATAGCCAGCAGGTTTTTTATGTCGGAACCACCGAGATTGAATGGGGCAGCGATAAACGCGGCAACTACTGGAGCGACTATCTCGGCTGGGATCAGGATGGCGACGGCATCGGAGACCGACCTTACCGAGTCAACTCGTTCCACGCCCGCCTGCTCTACCGCTTTCCTGCTGCCGCCCTATTGATGAACAGCCCCAGCCTGGAAACTCTTTCTCTGCTGGAGCGCCGCCTGCCCGTGTTGCGCACCCCCACAATCACTGACCGAAAACCGCTAATGAACAACACTGCTTCCGATGGATAACATCACCTTTCACCAAATTACAAAATGTTTTGGACGGCTTCGCGCATTGGACGAAGTCAGCCTCACCCTGAATTCATCTTGCGCCATGCTTCTTGCCGGGCCGAACGGGGCTGGGAAGTCAACCCTCATTAACATACTCTTAGGCCTTTACCTTCCCGACGGTGGTGAAATACATGTCGATGGTTTGTGTATACCTATCGACAACAAACTCAAAGCTCGCATGGGCTATTTGCCAGAAAGCGTAGCTTTCAGCGAGAATCTCTCCGGTTGGGCGATGATGTCGTTCTTTGCTCACGCACGGGGCATCGGACGTAATAGGATGCACGAGGTCATGGAGCGAATCGGATTGAGCCATGCCTCCCGGCGAGCCATATCTAGCTATTCCAAGGGAATGAGACAGCGCCTCGCCCTCGGGATCTCCGTTCTGCACGAGCCCGAAGTTTTAATTTTAGATGAGCCTACTAGTGGACTGGATCAAGAAGGACTCGGCGTCCTTTGGTCCCTGCTTGATGAATGGCGCGAAAAAGGTCGCCTGATACTGATCTCGTCTCACGACCTCGGCATCCTGGAAAAGCGAGTAGACAAATTCTGCATCCTACGCGCAGGCTCGGTGGTGGCTTGCGACGAACCACCAGCTCTCCGTCGGCAAGCATCTCTTCCCGTCAAAGTTCGCTTCACCTTGAAGGAGGATTCCAGTGGGCAGGCGGATTTCATCGAGGGGCTTCGTGGTCATTTTCCGTCCTTGCAGATTATTCAAGACGGTTGTTCAATCCGAATTGAAATGCAGTCAGAGAGGATTGTCGATTTGATGGCAAGCGCATTTTCCAACGAGCACCCACTTATCGAATCCATGCGTGTCACAGAACCTGAAATGGAAAATATTTACGAGCACCTGCTCATGTCAGCATAATGGGAAAAGTAGCTAGAGCCCTTATCTGGCACGAGTTTTTAGAACGCAGCCGCGATCGATGGATTTTGGTCCTGACCTTGTTGTTCGTCCTCTTGAGTTCGGGCATCACCCTCTACGGAAAAGCCGGAGACATGTCTCAGGGCGAAGTGGTCGGCCCTAGCCTAGTAACGCTCTCCTCTCTTCTCATCCCATTAGTAGGACTGCTGCTCGGTTTCGATGCCGTTGTCGGCGAGCGCGAACGACGCACCCTCAACCTCCTTCTATCTATGCCTATCCATCGCTGGGAACTCATTGTGGCAAAATTTCTGGGCCGCTTCATCCCGCTGGCCTTTGCCATTCTGGCTGGTATTTTTTCAGCTAGCTTCATGATGGAAGATGGTTACGAAGCTGGACTGAACCGACTGATCGTACCTTCGCTCCTACTTGGAGCCAGCTTTCTCGCCTTGGGAATATTGGTTTCCAGCGTTGTGCTGCGGCAAGCTACTGCTTCCAGCCTGCTCATCACGATATGGTTCTTACTGGTATTCTTCTACGATCTGGGAATCCTTGGTGCATTGGTGATAACGGATGGAGCCCTTCCAGATTCACTGTGTGCTGGCCTGGTGGTAGCGAATCCCGTCGGCTTGTATCGCATCGTTATGATTCAACGCTTCGGCGGAGACGACTTTTTCTCAGGATTCGGAATGGATGCTTATATTCCAGGACCGGGTGTCGAAGCTTTTATTTGGCTGGGTTGGATCGGCGGGGCGCTGCTGTTGAGTGTATTTTTCCTCCACCTTAAGCGAGAACGAACATGAAAAGACTAATCCTAATCATGTGTTGTGTTCTTGCATCGGGGGCTTGCCGAAAAGAACAGTCCGCACGCCAAAACCATACGATGGCAGTGGCTTTAGATGCTGACACAGAAACCTGTGCTGCCTGCGGAATGGTAGTGCGAGAGCAGCCCTCTCCACGAGGTCAGGTAGTTTACCACGACGGAACCCGCGAGTTTCTATGTTCTATCGGCGATCTGTTACATTTCCTCGCAGTGCCTTCACCTAGCGGCAAGCCACTGGCAATTTACGCCGAAGTGATGCCCGATGATCACGAGGCAGATAATCGAAGCACTACGTGGCAAGTTTGGGGCGAGGCAGGGGAACTCTTTTTTGTCACCGACATCGAACGGGCAGCCGTGATGGGAAAACCGGTGTTGACCTTTCACACGCGGAAAGCCGCCGAAAAAGCCGCCAATAAACTAGCCGGAAAAGTGGTGAATTTTGATGAATTAAGAACAAAAAGACAATGAACAACAAACAACCAATGAAATACTATCCGATATTTGCCATTGCAGCTGGCACCCTACTGATAGGATGCAGCGATTCGAAAACCGAATCAAACGCTATTGCTACTGCGGAACCCGAAGCTGCTGACCATCAACCCGCCATCTCGCACCCCTTACCGGGCGACCCCGAAGCCGGCAAAGAGGTTTACTTGAGAGCTTGCTCCGCGTGCCACCAACCAGATGGATCAGGACTGAACGGCATGCTTGCCGCCAACTTTGTTTCTGACAAAACTCGCCTAGCAAAGCCTAACGAAGTTCTTCTGAATTCGATTCGCAACGGCGTCGTCGCAGAGAATAAGATCATGCCCCCCCATAAGGACATCCTCTCCGATTCTGAAATTAAAAATGCCCTTTCCTATATCCGAAAAACCTTCGGTTCCTCAGAGTAGCTTGAAACAACAGTTGCTGCGCGCAACCGATTTTTTCACCGGCATCCGATCTATATTTCTGGAAACAGACCCGGTGCGCGTAGCATCAGTAGTAATTTGACCCAATATCTGAACACCGGACATGAACTAGACTTATTCTAATACCTTTCTATACCGTCACCTGTAGAGCATTAAGACCTTTCCTATAGGCATCAGCAAGTGGCATGAATTGACCATTTGCCTACGGGTAGTCTCCCCTGCATTCGCAGGATCGGCTGTTTCCCTCGTTTTGGTATCACTTTTGATTTTACTTTCAAATTCAACGGCTCCCATTCCTATAACATTTTTTTTGCGAGCCGTGTCCGGCGCTCTGAATATGGAAACTCGTTTTTTTGTGAGGTGATGTATACGATTCTGAGCAATTTAACTGATTAGGATTTTAGGTATGAAAAAAACAACACCGCTTCCTGACGCATCTTTCATATTCATTAGGAGTTTGCTAATTACTCACCCTATATCTCTCGCTTTACACTATCTTGAAAAAAATTCACCCTAGCCTCTACCCCTCTTTAGCTCATGAATGATTTCACCCGCCGAGACACCCTCAAACAAATGACCGCCGCGAGCACCGCCATCATGGCGAGCCGTTTGACAAAAGGCTTTGCCGCCACCGCTGAAAAACCGTTACCTGGCATCATCACCGAAGAAAATGCCAAGCCCGGCACCAAAGACTGGATGCTCAGTAATACCAAAATCGACCCAGACACTAAATACCGCTGCCCATGGGTAGAAGGTTATGCATCAAAAGCTAGCGTGCGCGCAGGCGAAAGTATATCTTTTCACGTCAGCACCCATGCCGACTCGCCTTTCACCATCGACCTCTATCGTCTCGGCTATTATCAAGGCAAAGGTGGACGCCTGATGAAGTCTCTCGGCAGCTTCAAAGGCAAAACTCAAACCGATCCTCCGACTGGAGAAAAGCGTGTCCGTGTCTGCGAGTGGGATGCTTGCACCGAATTGAGCATCCCCGAGGACTGGCTCAGTGGTGTCTATGTAGGCAAAATCACAGAAAATATAACAGGCTTACAAAGTTACCTCACCTTCATCGTCCGCGATGACCGCAAAGCCGATTACCTCTTCCAGTGCAGCGACAATACCTGGCAGGCTTATAATAGATGGCCATCTCAATTTTCCCTCTATGACAACGGTAAACACCAATGGTACTGGGGCAAAGATGTGCAAGTCAGCTACCGACGACCCTATGGCAAATATTGTCAAATTGTCGACGCCCCACTTTCAACCGGATCGGGCGAGTTTTTCCTGTGGGAATTCCCTTTCGCCTACTGGATGGAATCCTTGGGATACGACATCACCTATATTTCCAATTTAGACACCCACCACGATCCTAACGGGCTGAAACGTGCCAAGGGTTTCCTCAGCATCGGCCACGACGAATACTGGACCATCGAAATGTACCAAAACGTCAAAAAAGCCATCACTGAAGGATTGAATGTAGGTTTCTTTTCTGGCAACGCCGTTTGTGGGAAAATCGTATTGGATGAAAAAATCAACGCCTTCGAACGGGTCGGCGTCTATGGCCCTCCAGGGGGAACTCGTGAATTCGAAATGATGAAATCCCTCGAACACGTCCCACCCTACGGCAACGCCTTGATGGGAGCGCACAGCACTGGCCCCGTCACCGGCGGAGCCGATTGGGTCTGTAGCAAACCCGATCACTGGATCTATGCCGACACCGGCATGAAAAAAGGCGACCGAGTGCCCGGAGTCATCGGTTGGGAGTGGCACGGCGATCCCGCCGACATCCCCGGTCTAGAAATCGTCGCCACCGACACCACCCAGAGCGCACCTGGAAAACCCAACAGCGGAGTTTACACCGCCACCGTCTATCCCGGATCTAAAGACAACTTCGTTTTCAACGCTTCAACTTGTTGGTGGGCCGACGGACTCAGCTCGCCGCCAGGCTACGTCCGACCAAAAGCCTATACCACTCCACAAGGTCCCGATGTTCGTATTCAACAAATCACCCGTAATATCCTCAATCGCATGGTCAGTGCATAAACACTGGACAAGTGCCCTGAAAGGATTTCCCTTTGCACTGCATGAATGCCTATCAAATTTTTCAACAAATCGACCCCGATCTCGCCACACAGATCTTCACCTTTCTGCGTAAAGACGAAAAGGAGACCTACCAAGGTGTAATCGCCACTTTGGCTGAACAGCGCAAACTACGACCTGTTTTCATCCTCAAAAAAACACCTGCAGATCAAGTCACCTGGCTCTGCAAAATGGCACGCATGAAAATGGCTACCGGCATCGACGAGCATGTGCTGCAAATGTGGCTACTCAAACAACAGCGCGACCTATTGACAGACTTCCTCGACGCGATGGAGATCAAGCATGACGGCGAAGGCTCCGTGGACAACCTACCAGATGAACTCGATGCAGACAAACTTGCCGCAGCAGTTGATCAACTCATTGGCAAACATCCACAAGAAAACGTCAAAATCTATTTGCACGTCTTCCAAATGCAAAAAATCAATGGCTGGCCTACGCTAGGTGCATTGTTAGAGAATGACGAACGACTTCACTTCTCCACCGCAGACTGAATCCACCCACCCCCTTTTACAATGAAAAGTGCTTATGACCTCGCAATGGAAAAACTGGACAAGTCCAGTCCAGCACCCAAGTTAACTGACGCCCAGCGCGAAACCATCGCGAAAATTGACGATAAGTGCAAAGCCAAAGTCGCCGAGAAAGAGCTCTTCTTAGGCGACCAAATCAGCAAAGCGATGGCGAGCGGTCAATATGATCAAATCCCCCTGCTCGAAGAACAGCGCAGCCGCGAGATTCAGAAGCTGCGCAGCGATTGTGAAAAACAGAAAGAAGAAGTTCACGCAGAAAGATAACCCGCTCACTTTGTTTTTTCTTTCCAACTCTTCAGTTAATCACCCCAACTCCGCAAACGTCTTCTTCAACAAAGCCTGAGTTGCCTTGATACCATCAGGCTCGGAAAGCTTGTCACCCTCATACTCGATGCCCACATAACCTCGATATCCCGAATCCTTCACGATCTTCATCGCCTTGTGAAAGTCGGTGTGAATCTCCTCGCCCTGGTCATCAAAATCATGACTCTTGGCACTGACACCTTTAGCAAAAGGCATCAAGTCTTTGATCCCCAAATAGCGGTCGTATTCTAGTCCTCCCTCGTTTTCATGGTAGGCAGCATCTTGCGCGTAGAGCTTTTTAGCTTCTTCGTATTTCTTGTTACTGCCGCGATTTTTTACGATATAAAAATTTCCGAAGTCAGGCAAGGTTCCAGCATTGTTTCTACCCGTTTTTGAAATCACCGATGCCAACCAAGCGCCATCAGAAGACAGCCCACCGTGATTTTCCACAATCACTCCGATCCCATGCTGCTTGGCAAAATCGCACAAGCTACGCAATCCGTCTGCACACAAACTAGCCTGTTCTTCCGGGCTAAGCTTGTGATCTGAAGCCGCGTTCACCCGGATCGAGTGACAGCCAATCAGCTTAGCCGCCTCCACCCATGCGTAGTGACCTTCAACGGCATTTTTTCGACGCGCCGTATTAGAATCCCCCAACTTGCCAACCCCGTCACACATGATCAGCACATTATCCATCCCCAGATCATCCGTGCGCTTTTTCAAATCTAACAAATAAACTCGATTTTTCGGCTGCAAACCCCACTTGTCTTTCTTTTCAGAAAAGAACTGATTCACATGCTCCAAGGCAGTGATTCCAAAATTATCTTTGGTGTATTTCGGAAAATTCAAATGATCCAACTCACCCGACTTCAAGGCTTTATGCAAAGACCACTCAGCTAAAGAGATCTGAAACAAAGGCCCTTCTGGGACTACGATCTCAGGAGTTTTAGGCTTGCAGGCAGTAGAGAACCCAAAGGCCGCAGCACCCAGAGATTGAACGCCTAAATTTAAAAACTGACGGCGAGAGGTGGTATTTTTTTTCATAGCTTGCTATCCATCATCATACGAGGTCGGCTAAGGTGACTCAATAAAACGAATTTTCAACATCATGTTAAAATTCACGATAGACCTCTTTTTTTGGACTGCGCGCGGCTCGACGCCGCTTTTCTCCCCATGGACGCGTAATCTGACAGATGCAGCTTACCAGGCAGTTCACCACCATCATCTCATCAAAACCTCAGCGCGGCGCCAGTCCTCTTCCGTATCGATGTCGTTTTTCCGATCTAACAATACCACCCTCAAGTTCTGCTCTTTGGCTTTTTGCAAACTCACCTGCAAGGTGCTTTCCGTGCTCCACGGAATGCGGTCCAACAAACTCCGCTGCAACTCATTCATTCCCAACAAATAATAACCGCCATCAAAAGTCGGTCCAAAGACCACCTCCTCCGTCTGCAGAGCACTCCAAGCCGCCTGAAAAGTCTCTTCATCCATTTCGATGCAATCACTGCCAATCGCCACCACCCTGACAGCTAAATTCCCCGCAGCTCTATTTTGATCAAACACCCCCGTAAAACCCGCGCGCAAACGATCACCAAGATCACCCGCAGCTTGCGGATAAAAAACCAACTCAGGCTCTTTGCGCGCACCACACACCTCATCCGACTCTTCTCCAGCCTTTTGCCAAATAGGTCGCAACCATTGCTCTGTCTGCTGCTGCATGGCAGGCGGATCAAAACAAACCCTGATCTCATCCACTTCCAAGCTACGTAGCAACTGTATCAGCCGCTCGCACAATCGCTTATAAATCGCCACCGCCGCCTCAGCTCCCATCGTTTTTGCCAAACGTGTTTTCACCCGCCCTTGTAGCGGATACTTCACAAATAAAAGGATAACTCGTCGTTCGTTCATCATCAACTATTTCTCAAGGCATCTTAATATCTTAATTTTCCAAAATTAACATTGAACACTGACGGTCAGAACGCTACACTTAGTGATAATTTCCATCAATTTTTAATAAAATCATACTTATTAGAAACTATCCTCATTTTTCTGTTATTTTAATCAATCATTTCCTCCTGATCATTCTTCCCAAACAGATGAGTGTTTTAGCGGGTTCCGCTGAGTATGGCTACGAATAGTAAAACCCGTTCCCGAAAAAAAGCACCTGCAAAATCCTCTCGCAGTGCTTCCGATCCCTCATCTACCACGCCCTACGCTTGGAATGAAGCCATCGCCATCATGCTTGGCGGCATTGCTTTGTTACACTTTTTAGCTCTCGTTTCCTACGCCCCGAGAGATTTACCTAGCTGGATCCCCTTCAGCAGCACCGCTACCAGTGATGCCGTAGTATCTAACTTCATCGGCCCCGTGGGTGCTGTGATCGCTGGATGCTCGTATTTCATCCTCGGCGCCGCTTCCTATCTCATCCCTGGCGTATTAATCTGGTGGGGGGTCACCACTCTGCTCGGCGCTAGAGTATTCACGACCCGCACGCTGGTTTCTTTTGTCTGCCTGCTTCTCTCCGCCGCGTGTTTGTTAGATTACCAGAATTGGTTCTTCCAAGATTGGACACAACTCTACAATTTACCCGACAGTGCTGGCGGATTGATCGGCTACACCATCGGCCACAAAGTATTCGAAGCCTCAGTTGGCACAGTGGGATCCTTCATCGTCATGTCAGTGGTCTATCTCACCAGCGTGATCACTCTCACAGGTTTGCACCCCTTCCAATTCATGGTATTGGTGAAAAAACGCCTCATCGAGCGCTACACTCAATACCAACAAGATCGCGCTGAAGCATCTAAACTCCGTGATTCTCAAAGTTTAACCGAAGTGAAAGAGAGCCTAGAGGCCAACCCACGACGAGCCCGCAGAGCCTCACGCAAGGAAAAAACCAAACCCGATGCCGATGACAACGGCGAAATGGAACTGCCACTAGGGCCCATCTTCCCAAAACCCAAAATCATCGATGCCTCCATCCGCTCAGAATCCGACGGTTCCCTCGATCAATTCAAACCCGCCGCTCAGTTTGGACTCAGCAAAAACTCGAAAAAAGGTAGCGGACTCATCGCCACAGGCATGTATGACGATTATGAGCTACCTAGCTTGAAACTATTACACTTTGACGAAAACGCCCCCGAAGTCTCCACCGATACCAGCGAGCTAGTAGAAATACAGAAAAAAATCGTCTCCACTCTCGGCACCTTTGGCATCGATGTCAGCGCAGGCGATATCACCCGCGGCCCCACCATCACGCGTTACGAAATCTACCCAAGCCCAGGTTTGCGAGTCAATCGTATCACCGCACTAGAAGCCGACATCGCCCGAGCCACCAAGGCAGAGCGTATCAACATCATCGCTCCCATCCCAGGTAAGGATACCGTCGGCATCGAAATCGCCAACAACGACAAAGTCGCCGTGCCACTACGCGAACTTTTCGAAGCGGGACCTTTCCGCAATAGCAAGGCCAAAATCCCACTCGCTTTGGGCAAAGATGTCTATGGCAAAACGGTCGTCGCTGATCTAGCTCAGATGCCCCACTTGCTGATCGCCGGAGCTACAGGTAGCGGAAAAAGTGTCTGCCTCAATACCATCATCGCCAGCTTACTCTACCGATTCACCCCCGACCAACTTCGATTCATCATGATCGATCCTAAGGTGGTTGAAATGCAGGTTTATAACGCACTACCCCATCTTGTGGTACCCGTCGTAACTGATCCTAAAAAAGTAATCCTCGCGCTGCGCTGGGTAGTCAATGAAATGGAGCGTCGCTACGAAATGTTCGCCAAAGTAGGCTGCCGTAAATTCGATAGTTTCAACGAACGCAACAACGAAGAAGAGGAAGACGGTAAAGGTTCCACCAACAATAAAACCTCCTCTGATAACGACAAAAAAACTCCCGCTAGTTCAGCACGCAATAGCGACTCCACAAGCCCCAAAGCCATCGCTGAAGAACCCGCCCTCACAGCACATCACGTCAACATCCCCGGCATGGGAGAGCAAGAAGATGACGACGATGACGTCGGCCTAGACGCTGTCGACAACTTCGTTCCACCTGAAACGGTCGATCCTAAAGAAGCCGCCCGTATCGCCAAAGAAAAAGAGATCGCCGAAATGCCTGACCACCTACCCTACATCGTGGTCATCATTGATGAACTCGCAGATCTGATGCAAACCGCTCCCGCCGACGTGGAATCCTCCATCGCCCGCATCGCCCAAAAAGCTCGTGCCGCCGGTATCCACCTCATCGTTGCTACTCAGACGCCGCGAGCCGATGTGGTCACAGGCATCATCAAAGCCAATATCCCCTCAAGGATAGCCTTCCAAGTTTCATCCAAAATTGACAGCCGTGTGATTCTCGACACAGCGGGAGCTGATCGCCTAGTGGGCAAAGGAGATATGCTCTATCTGCCGCCAGGCAGCGCTCAGTTATTGCGTGCGCAAGGTGCACTGGTCTCCGATGAAGAGATCGAAGATATCGTCGAATTTTGCTCCAGCCAAGGCGAACAACAGTTTCAAGAAGATATCCAACAAACACTCGAATCTGGCGGCTCACCAGAAAATGACGTCTCGGATGAGGATGAAGAGCTGATCGAAAAATGCCTCGAAGTCATCTTCCAAGAGAAAAAGGCCTCCACCTCGCTGTTGCAACGTCGCCTCCGACTTGGCTACACCCGTGCCGCACGGATGATCGACATCCTCGAACAACGCAACATCATCGGTCCTGGCGACGGAGCTCGACCTAGAGAGATCCTCGTTGACCTAAGCGCCAATTTTGATTGATATTTATTTCTTAAACCTATAGTATCCAATTCTCCCCCATACTCTGCGCAATCCACCCATAAGGCATGGCACAAACCATCGGCGAGACATTACGAAAAAAGCGCGAACAACTCGGTTGGACAATCGAAGATGTGGCGCATGAGACACGTATTCACGCCAATACCATCCGCGGCTTAGAAACCGACGATTACTCCGTTTTCGCCAGCACCACCTACGCCAAAAGCTTCCTGCAACTCTACAGTCGCCACCTAGAAGTGGACGCTGAGGACGCACTCAATGATTTTGGTGCGGTTGCGCGCCAACTCAATGAAAGCAGCCGTGTCACCCTCGCGCCTACCAGTAGTCGCATCGAACCTGGCGAAGCGATCCGATCACACCAAAGTTTCTCACACAACACCGGTCCAGCCTACGACAAAAAAAACAACCAACCCTTCCCTGTTTTTTTGGGCGTCGCAGTTCTGCTTCTCATCCTAATCATTCCCACCTTCTATTTCATCGGCAAAAAAGCCAAGTCCCTTGAAGAAGCTACGACTATTCTAAAAGATACTCTTTCCACAGAAACAGTAATTCCTACTGACGAGGAAAAAGAAGAGCCTCCGTCAGACAAAGCCGACGAACAAAGCGTAATCAACATCCATCGCTTCCCCCGCCCCTTGCACGAATCGCAAAACACCCAGCTCCCCACAGTCAAAGCTACACCACAAAAAAGTGCAGCCACTAAAGCTACCCCCGTCACAGACGAATAGCAGCTCCCCCCTTCTCACTTCTTGGTACGATCAATCCCAGTTGGTGATCCAATTTGCCTGATCCTTAATTGAGTTCGAGTTAGCATTAGCTCCCCCCAGCGACCAGATATCATAAGTAGGATTGCGCGTCTGCCGCTGACTATCTCTCACCCCAGGAGGCTCACAAAGATAACGAAACGGGCTACCAAAAGGATCGACCACCGCATAGCGCCCATTGATCTCTCCCACTCGCTGACGCGAGTCTTGACTCGCAGTATTCCAATCGATGCCGGGCACGTAGATTTTAGTCTCAGAAGTGACATCATCCAGATTGCCATCCACATCAAAGTCGCCCGACAAGTGTTGATACAAAATAAACGCTCCCTCTACAGGGTCACTCGGATTTATAGGAAACCAACCGTTATCCAGCTTATACGAAGACAAACCCGCCGTCATTTCTTTCACCGCCAAGCGCGCTTGATCTCGTTTCACTTTGCCCATGATCGCCGGCATCGCCGCCATCACCATCCCTGCCAACACCGCAATCAATGAGATCACGATCAGCAACTCCATCAAAGTGAACGCAGCTCTGCGCCTACCTTTATTCCGTGAACTTTTTATATTCATCATTTTATCCTCCCTGTTATGACAGTCAGGAATCCATTCCCTACTGCGCATTCATTTCTGTGATAATGCTGATCATCGGCATGAACAAGGCAATCACAATCGTGCCCACAATCAAAGCCAAGAACACAATCATGATCGGCTCCAGCATCGACGTCATCGCGTCCACCGCATTATCCACTTCATCGTCATAAACATCCGCAATCTTCAAAAGCATGTCAGGCAACTGCCCCGTTTCCTCCCCCACATCCACCATACTGATCACCATCGCAGGGAACACCCGACTCGCCTCCAAGGGCGCCACAATCGATTCCCCCTCACGCACCGCCTCCTGCACCTTGTCCACCGCTTGCGCGACCACCAAGTTGCCAGCAGTCTCACGAGTGATCCCCAGTGCTTGCAAAATAGGAACGCCTGAAGTCACCAAAGTACCCAAAGTACGAGCAAATCGCGATACCGAACTCTTCAACTGGATCGGTCCAATCAAAGGAAAATGCAACTTAAAGCGGTCAATCGCTACCGCTCCACCTTTGGTCGCAGAAAATACTTTCCACGCAGTGAATATGATACCAAAACCGATCAAAAACATCAGCCAGTTATCTTGAATGCCACGACTGAAACCAATCACAAAACGAGTGATCGCAGGTAAAGGTTTGTCACCCAACATTTCCGAGAAAATACGCTCGAACTTAGGCACGATCACCATCATTAAGAAAACCACAATGATCACCGCGATGAACATCACGATCATCGGATAGACCATCGCCGAAACAATCTTGTTTTTCAGCTTTTGAGCCTTTTCGGAATATTCCGCCAAACGCACCAACACCACCTCCAACACACCACCCAACTCACCCGCTTTGACCATGTTGACATACAATTTGTCAAAAATACGCGGATGCTGTCCCAAACCTTCAGAAAACGTACTCCCACTCTGCACCGAATCGGCCAGCGAGTTGATCGTTTTTTTCATGTTTTTGTTCCTCTCCTGATTCGCCAGCACCGTCAAACCACGCAACAAAGGCAAACCCGCCTCCACCAAAGTCGCCAACTGCCGTGTGAAGATCATCAGCACCTTGCCCTTGACCTTACCTCCTGCTTTGCCTCCCTCTTTGCTCTTCGATTTTTGAGCTTTTTTGATTCTAGATTTCGCCTTACTGTCCACGCCGCCTTTGCCGGAGGCAACCAAACTAGTAGGATAAAGTCCTTGTCGTCTCAGCTGACTGCTGGCATCCGCCTCATCTTTCGCTGATACGCTACCCGCCGTCTCTTCGCCTTTAGCGTCCAGAGCTATGTATTCAAAATTAGCCATCTTTGTTCGTTGTTACTTCACAGTTCAAATTATCTATCTCAAGGAGAGCTTCCATGATTCTAGCGTTTTGCACATTTCCTGTCTATCACTATCTCTTCCGCTATTCACTTCTTCCATCAAGTGTATTTCAGCACCTCTTCAATCGTTGTGACGCCGCTATAGATATTGCGCAATCCGTCATCTCGCAAACTTTGCATCCCCAACTCCAAAGCCTTTTGCCGCAATACCACCGTCGCTGCACGTTCAGTGATCAACTCACGCAAGGGATCTGTCATATCCAGTAGCTCAAACAAACCCTGTCGTCCTTTGTAACCCGTATCATTACAAGTAGGACAACCTTGCCCAGTATAAAATTCTTTACCACCTATATCGGCAGGCGTCAGGTTCAATTGCTCCAACACCGCCTCGCTCGGTTGATAAGGAACACGGCAATCCACGCAAATTTTTCGTAACAATCGCTGAGCCAATACCCCCTCCATCGTCGCCGCCACCAAAAAGGGCTCCGTCCCCATATCCACTAGCCGAGTCACCGCGCCTGGTGCATCATTGGTATGCAAAGTGCTCAATACCAAGTGACCCGTCAGCGATGCCTGAATCGCAATCTGCGCCGTTTCCAAGTCTCGCATTTCCCCCACCAGAATCCGGTCAGGATCCTGACGCAAAAAGGCACGCAAAACACGCGAAAAAGTCATCCCAATCGCATCATTGATCGGCACCTGAATGATACCGTCGATTTCATACTCCACCGGATCTTCCGCCGTCAGCAACTTACTGTCCATCGTATTGATGGTGCGCAGGCAGGCATACAAAGTCGTCGTCTTACCTGCACCTGTCGGTCCGGTGCAGATGAAAATCCCATTGGGCTTCTGAATCGTCTCAGTGACATAATCAAAAATGTAATCAGGGAAACCAATCGCATCCATATTGAGATTCACATTGGAACGATCCAAGACACGAAGCACCACACTCTCGCCACTCTGCGTCGGCAAAGTAGAAACACGCATATCCACCGTCTGATCCCCAACGCTAGTCATGATACGACCATCTTGAGGCAAGCGTGTCTCAGCGATGTTTAAGTTCGCCATCACCTTGATTCTCGAAATAATCGACGATTGCAAGTGCATCGGAGGTGGAGCCATTTCGTAAAGCGAACCATCCACCCGGTAACGAATTTTGAAGTCATCCTCAAAAGGCTCGAAGTGAATATCTGATGCTTGCTCCTTGATCGCTTGGAACAACACCAAATCCACATAACGAATGATCGGCGCCGCATCTGAATCAGCATCTTCTTCCGACAACGCAGCGGCCTCTTGGCTCAAAGTCGCCAGTGCATCGTTCATCCCTGCCGTATCCCCGCCATAGAATTGCTCGATCTTCTCGTGGATCTTCGCCGGGGGAGCCACCGCGATCTGGATATCCAAACCCAAAGCGAAATGCAACTCCTCCGCCGTGCTCGCGCTCAGCGGATCAGCCAATGCCACCAAAAAGCTGCCATCCTCATTGAACTGAATAGGGAAAGACTCGTGTAACCTAGCAGTCGCAGCAGGCATCGCCGCCAATACTTGCGGGGCGGGCTCGAAACCCTCCAATTCCACACTGTATCCGCCGAGATCCTCAGCAATCAATTGATACAACTGATCAGGCTCTATAATAGAATAATCAGCCAATAACTCGATCACATCCTTACCAGACTGACTTGCAGCATAAGTCAGATCTTCGCGCTGACTTTCATCAATCATCTCACGCGTTACCAGTAAATCGAGTACACTTTCTACGTTCATATCTATCCTATTCTCTGTGCCAATGGTTTAATTTTCTAGCTATCTCGATCTACTCATCAATCCGAATCCGACATCGTCACCCGCACCACCTCCTCCGCTGTGGTGATGCCAGACAAGACCTTGCGAACACCGTCTTCACGCAAAGTGCGCATCCCCAACTCACGCGCTTTTTTCCGTAGCTGTGGAGTGGACATTTCTGCATTGATCATGTGAGTCACCTCATCATTGATGTTAAAAATCTCATAGATGCCTAGACGCCCTTTATAGCCCGTCATACGGCAAGTGCGACAGCCCGCCCCAGCCTTCACATCCGCATCCGCAATTTGCCCAGCATCCATGTTCAAGGTGATCATGTCTTTCTCTGACAATACCGCCGGAGCCGCGCAGTCTGGACAAATCGTTCGCACCAGCCGTTGCGCCACGATCGCACGCACCGCACTAGCAATCAAAAATCGCTTCACCCCGATATCCGCCATACGAGCCACAGCGCCCGGAGCATCATTGGTATGCAGTGTACTAAATACCAAGTGACCCGTCAGACTCGCGTTGATCGCGATCGATGCCGTCTCGATATCACGAATCTCACCAATCATGATGATATTCGGCGCTTGTCGCAACATCGAGCGCAAAGCCGCTGCAAAGGTCATGCCGATGTCCTCTTTCACCTGCACCTGATTGATACCCGAGAGCACATACTCCACCGGATCCTCCACTGTAATGATTTTTTTGTCCGGTTTGTTGATCTCGTTCAAACAAGCATACAAAGTCGTCGTTTTACCCGATCCCGTCGGGCCTGTCACCAAAATAATACCATCCGGCAAACGAATAAGATTATTGAAATTCTCTTGGTCATCCGAGAAAAAACCCAACTGAGGCAAACCTAACAACAAGGATTTTTTATCCAAAATACGCATCACGATGCTCTCACCGTTACTCGTCGGCACCGTCGATACACGCAAATCTAAGTCTTGATCACCCGCCTTCACTCGGATACGACCATCCTGTGGCACCCGTTTTTCAGCGATACTCATCGTGCCCGTCATGATCTTGATCCGACTCACCATCGCCGAGAGCAAGCGCAGTGGATGTTCTGCCACTTTGTGCAAAGCCCCATCGATACGATAACGTATCCGCACCTCATTCTCCATCGGCTCGATGTGAATATCACTCGCTTTATTCTGATAAGCTTCCTGCAACATCTGCGACATCAAACGAATCACAGGTGCCTCGCTATCGCCGCCATCCTCGTCCGTCACTGTGACTCCACCCGCAGCACCCAGCTCCGAAGCCTGCTCCTCACTCAGCCCCTCAGTGCCATACAAATCGAGCAGTAACTGCTTGATTTGTTTTACTGAAGAACAAACGAAATTCAACTCATACGGGATCACGTGACGCACCGTATCCAAAGTATCAAAATCCAAAGGGTCTGCCACCGCCACCGTCATCGTACTGCCGTCGTAACTGATCGGCACCACCTTGTAACGCCGAGCCACGTCCACTTCGACCGCCTCCACCACCGATTGATCGATCTCCGTATGCAGCAGATCGACAAAATCCATGCCGGAACTCACCGCCAGCGTCCGCGCCAAGTCCTCCTCCGATACTTTGCCAGTTTCCAGCAAGACATCGATCACCGTCTGCGTGTTTTTTTTGCGATGACGAGCCCCCTCTAGGTCCGGCGCACTGATGGTGCCGTTCTCTTCAAGCAATTCGAGTAAAAAGTCTTCGTTCGCGTACAAGTGTCTTGTGTGTTTGGATTAAAAACCCCTTTCTGGCGAGAAAGAGGTCATACGGTAGTTTAGATAAATTTATGCCAACAACTCCAGCAAAAAATCACCAGAACACAAAATAGTTCAAAATAACTTTAAAAAAATAGGGAATCCCACTCATTTTCCTTAAAACCCACCAGCCCAGAGCCCTCTGTTAGCAAAAAAGGTCGCTTGATCAGGTTGCCATTCTCACTCAGCAACTTAATCGCCTCATCCACACCCATCTCAGGCAAACGGCTTTTCATATCCAAGGCACGATAATCCTGTCCCGAAGTATTAAAAAGTCTGCGCATTTCACCATCGTAGATTCCCAGCATCCTCTTCAGTTCAGCCTTGCTCGGCGGCTGTTCGCGAATTGGCAAAGTCTCGACCTCCAGCCCCTTCGCTTTCAGATACTTCACCGCCTTGCGACAAGTTCCACAATTTTTGTAAATATAGAGTTTCATCTTTATCTCATTAGCAGACCAGAGAAAATCACCGCCTGCAAGCGCGCTTTTCACCTACTACCTGCTCGCCAAGCTCAATTCCATAAAGTCTTGACTCGTTAGAACCGGCGTTTTAACATAAACCATGCAGATCACCGCTAAAATCACCAAAGTCGGCAACTCCTCAGCATTGATTCTTCCTAAAGAGATTATGGCTCGCTTCAACTTGAATCAAGGTGACACCGTCAATCTGACAGAATCACACGATGGGCTTACGATCACGCCCTACGATGAGAAAAAAAGTCGCCAACTCGATATGGCTCGTGACATCATGCGCAATAACCGCAATATGTTGAAAAAACTTGCTGAGTAATCATGATCGAACCTGAATGGGTACTTGCAGAGACCATCGAATGTTTTCACTTCGAGCAAATCCGGGAGCATGGAGGTCTGCACGGCATCCGCGATCAAGGGATGTTAGAATCTGCTATCGCTCGCCCCATGCAACTATGGAACTACAGCGATCTCCACCCCGACTTATGCCAACTCGCCGCTGCTTATGCTTTTGGTCTAGCAAAAAATCATCCCTACCTTGATGGTAACAAACGCACCGCTGCCATCACCTGCGAACTATTCCTGAACCTCAACGGCACTCACTTCACCGTCGATGAAGTCGCAAAATACCCTCATTATCTGGCACTCGCAGCAGGGGAACACAGTGAAGACAGCTTCGCCGACTGGTTACGCACGGTCACAGCAGCAGATCCAAGCTCCTAATGTGAGCTGTAAGCGATGGCATCAAAAAGGCGACCCGTAGGTCGCCTTTTTGAAGTCGATATCGTTAAATATTACTCACTCTTCGCCACGCTACCTGGTAAAACCTGAGCTTTATACCCACCTTTAGATTTGAAGTAGAAAAACAAACCTAAGTAACAAAGCAACATAAAAACTGGAAACATCGCCATTTTACCAAGAGCAGAAAACTGCCCCGCCTGATTAGCTACTGCGATGGCAGTCGTCGCTGCTTCATCAGCAAGACCTGCAGCCTTTTCTGGATCAATCGCTTGATAGCCACCAAGAATCCCGTCTTTTTCGATCAACACCGTCTGCGCCACTTCTGGAAGAGTATTTTGCAAATTAGCCGAAGCCGTCTTTTCCTGCAACACACCAATGAAAGGGAAGCCCAATACTCCCACCGCAATCATTCCGATTCCAGAAATCGCATTCAACGTCAACGCTCCACCTTTAGGGCACTGCTCAGCAGTGATGCCCAACATCGTTGGCCAGAAAAAAGTTTTACCAAACCCATACAGAGTCGCTGCCGCAAAAATAACTAACAATCCAGAATTTCCAGTTTGAGACAAAGCGAACAATCCGGCAATCGCCAATACCGCACTGATTACCAGTAGCCCAATCGGAGAAAGTTTATGCACAATCGGTCCTGCAAAAAATCGCAACACCGTCATAATCGCCGACGTATAAACCAATACCCACCCCGCATTGAAGCCAGCTTCTTTCATCGGCACCGCCATCAAACCACTGATCCAACCATCCGTGCCGATCTCCGTTGTCGCCAAAGGCATCATGATGATGATCACCACCGCCATGAATCCGCGCCCCATGCTTTTTGTGTAAACTCCGAAAGCAACAGCCACCGCTACAGCCAAAACAGCACTGACCCCAAGCGACCAGCCAAACACCAAACCCAATTGGGCAAAAATAAGTCCAAAAGCTATCAAAGCTCCAAAAGCTCCAAATTCACCCAACATCTCACGATAAGAAACCCCTGCCGCTTCACGCTCATTAACAGGAAACTTAGCTTTCATCAGCATCACCACATAGATCACTGCCGGAACCGCAATCACCCCGATCACTAAACGCCAGTCACCGCTTTCAGCGATATCAGCCATCGCGATCGTAATCAAACCAGCAAGAACCAAACCACCTGGCCAGCCAGCATGTAGAATATTCAACCATTTGGTTTTGTCCTTGCTGAACATCGTCGCCACCACAGGATTGATGAAGGACTCCACCGTGCCATTTCCGAGAGCCAAAATAATACTGCCCCAATAGAGCAGATTGTAACCTTTTTGCTGCGCGGCAACCAGCGCATCACCTTCCAGGCCTTGGATCGCACCGTAGGCCATACAGGCCATGACCACATAGATCGTGTAACAGACAAATGAAAACAACATCGCCACTCGATACCCAATCTTATCAATGATCAAACTGAACAAGATAATAGAAATCGCAAAAGGCCACACCCCCGCGCCCATCAAGGCTCCCACCGTGCCTTTATCAATATTAAAATCAGACGCAAAACGGACTTCGCATAGATACATCCTAGTAAAAAATGCAAAAGCAGTCGCAATCAGCGCAATAAAACAGCCCCAAAAAAGGCCCATCGAAGGTTTGTTAGTCGTATCAGTCATCAATCTTTTTCTCGGTTAGATCCCGCTACATCCATCATCACTATGCTAAACCATGACAACAAGGCGGGTATCCCATTTACCAGATCCTAACAAATCGGCAAGAACAAAATCAACAACTCACTGGCGCAATCAGGCCAAGACAAGAACTTTGCTATTTTTTTGGTGGATTTCTCTCCTTCGCCGTCCCCACCGCAGCCGCCTTGTCAGATCCTGCTTTAGCACCTGTTTTAGCACCTGTTTTCCCCTTATCCTCACTCGCCCCCTTCTTCTGCTCCCAACGATAAGTCCCCGCTTCATCCCCTTCCACCTGAATCCATTCGCCTGGAAAAGATTTGCGCTGCCAATGACTCCATTGCGCTTTTTTCACATCCCCCAGTGCCTTGCCTTTCTGCTCAGACTCCGCTTTCATCAAAAAATTACGATCAGCATTCTCCTCCTTCACCGTCTTTTTCACATACAAACCGTATTCCCCAGCCGGCAAATTGCGGATCGAGAGCAAACCCTGGTGATCCTCGCCCACTAAACGGTTGTTCTTGAGTTTTTGTATCTCCTCCATCCGACCACGCCGCTGCTCCAAGACTTTTTTATAATCCTGACGCTTCACCTTATCCTCTGGTGAATCCTCTCCATGTTGATACACATGCACCTCCATACTCACATCCACCTTGATCGGCTCATCTGTGCCCACATTCACGTCAAAAGGCCGTCCACAACTCACCAAAGTCATCGCAAGGACGACGGCTGGCAAACCTACGATTTTGATAAAAGTAAACAAACGCATCAATATTGATTTCTATATCCTCAATTACACTCTACACGACATTTCTTCAGAGAAAGAAAGGAACCGCAGATTACACAGAGAATCGCAGATAAAAAAGTGTTAGAATTAAAAAAAAGAGAAATTGATGATGATTAGATGAAAAACCTATGACTTGTGATCCTAAAACATAAAACATCTGCGTAAATCTGCGCCATCTGCGGTTAGATATTTTTGTCGTGTAGTGTGATTCTCAAGGAGCAGCCACTACTTCGGAATCCGCCTGCTCTTTTTCCTTCTTTCTCCAATCATGCAGATAAAAACGAAACAGACGAGAGCCCGACGCCCCACGCAAATCCAAACTCACTTCTCCGTCTCGATTCAACAAGTTTATTGTGCCCTCCGCTTGCTGATAGTCAAACGTCTTCAGTCCATTCAGCGCCATTTCCGTCAAACTACGCTTCAGTTGCGTCCACTCCTCCGGCAAAGCCTGCAACACACTCTCCAGCTTTGTGATTTCTATTCTACCCGGCGACACCCCCCGAAGCTCTCCAGTCGTCACCCCCAATTCCAAACCTTTGCCACTAGAAACCAACTTCCCCGTGACCTTGCCATCCATCACAAAATTCTCTGGCGCGATCGCTCTACTGATCGGCGCCATGTTCACTTTTGTCGCCGCCAACCAACCGTCCCATTTGCCCAAATCCTTGAGATAAATATTGAACTCCCCATTCACATAGCCCTCGTAGGCACTCCCACCCAATTTACCATAGATGCCATTGGCATCATAAGTCACCGAAACAAAAATCTTCTCCGCATTAAATTGCTTCCATACTAAGCGGTCCAACTTGAAGGTCTGCACCAAATTATTCGCCTTTTGCTTGATCGGCACATTAAACTCCACATTGCCACTCAGTCCATACAGATCCAATTTCAAATCAGCCAAACTATACACATACTGCTCTTGCGGAATCTCCAGATTCAAAGCGATGCGCCCGTCCTCAAAGTCCGTCTCCACCTCAAACGGAAAAGGCACAATCCCAATCGGCGTGCCAATCGGCGCGATCACCAACTTGCCATAGTGAGCGTTGATTTTTTTGAGCGTCCATGAGCCAGCCTTTCCCTTCGCTTTTCCTTTTTCGCCTTTCGCAGCACCTCCGTCCTCAGCCCATTCATCCGGTTGCAAAGAGTTGCCCTCATTCTGTTCTCGATATTTGCGCTGGTATTCGACCCAGTTAAACAAAGGCTCACCGATATAAATCACCGGCCCCAAAATGTCGATCGCCTCCACCTCCTGCCGCATCAAACCCGCCAAAGAAAACTTCAAAAAAATCGTCGGTAAAACCGCCGCCGAGCGCATCCCGTCATACGGATCACGCAGCTCGATGCCCGCAATCTCCACTTTCTGCACTCGATGCTTGGAGAGCAAACCCTGCGCAGACAAAGGCACATCCTTCATGCTCGTCTCCACCGAAAACTGCACCCCTTGCAACTGCGGCACCATCGACTCCAAGCGCACCATCAAGTTATTCACCCCCAACTCTCCTATGCTCCAACTCGCCGATACTTTCCCCTGATCCCCATCCGTTTTCTCAGCAGCCTGCGCCTCATCTTCCCCATCCACCTTTTCAGAAGTTTCAGTCGCCTGATCCTCCGATCCCAACAAAGCTTGGAAATCATCTCCCAACTTAACGGTCCCCCCTGCCACCACCACGCTTTCAATATGGTGATGCTTTTGCGAACCCGTCGGCGTCAACTCCACGATCAGATCTTTCACAAAAGCCACATCTCGCACTCCGATCTCTTTGCGCAAACCTGACTCTTTTTCTGACTCACCGCCGACCTTATTATTCACATCCCCCTTTTTATCCGCCGATTTCTGCAGCGGCCGAATGCGCAGACTCGATAGCTTCACCCGATACCTCGGTTCCTGCATTTGCTTTTTGTCTGCAGAGAACTCAAAGGGCAAAGTGCTTACCTCAAAATCCCCGCTCACCCAAGGCAATCCCTTGATCGCCTGCTTCACCTCACTCAACAAACTGCCCTGCCTCACCCGTAAATCCTTCACCTTCCATATTTTTTTCACCACCTCTCCCTGCTCGTCCGAAGAACCTAGCGCAAGCTTCCCGCTCGCTGCATCACCATCTTTCGCTTGCGGCAACCACCGCCCCAAAGCCTCATCATCTACCACCACCTTCGGCGACTCAATCCATAACTTATCCACTAAGCCGTATCCCAGCAGGTCATCCAACTTAAACCCCAAGTCCACGCCCTTGGCAGCAAACAGTTCACGCCCTTCGCTTGCCCCCCGCACTTTTACCGCAATCAACTTCACCCTCTGATCCGCTGACGAACTCAGCACAGACTTGCCATCCATTTTCAAATCCTGCAAGTCCAGCGCAAACCCTGTCTCACCTTCAGGCAACCAACTTTTACCCATGTCACCAAGAAAAACCATACCTTCGCTAACCTTCAATCTTCCTAGCTCAAAGCCAGGCCCACTCGCCGCTGCCCCGTTCTTCGAGTCACCCTCCTCCACCGGTTTCACTCCAACCTTCTTATCTCGAGACGATAGCTGAGACAACCTTGCCATATTCCGCGATGACAAATGTATTTCCGGCCCCTTGATACTCAACAGCTCTAGCCGCCACCGCTTTTGCACCGCTTGCGGTAAAAAACTCACTTCCAGCGCATCCGTTTTCAATAAAGTCGATGCACCCTCAGACTTGAGCGCCGCATCAACCAACAGATCCGTCACCTTCACCGCCAAATCCTCCCGAGAGCGGATTTCACTACCCAACACACTAATGTCATTCCACTTCAAAGACATATCAAAACTCACATCAGGCAACAGCAACTCTCCATCACCGCCATCAAAACCCCGCAACTCAAAATGCCCTGACTCGATCTCAAGCACAGCCATCGTAAGCTTCAGCTCCGCTACCTGCTCCGCCTCATCCTTCTCACTAACAGCTTTACTCTTCTCCACCGCCGCCCCCTCAACCCGATCCGAAGCAAAAGCCTTCAAAATCTGCGGAGTGATCTCCACCTGCGGACGCGTGATTCGCAAACTCTTGATATCGATCACCCGCGCATCGCGACTCACCAAGGCTAATAGATCCACCCCCTTCACCATGACTGCTCCCTTTTCAGTTTTCATTTCAACATCCCGCAAACTCAAATGCAAAGGCTCACCACTGATCCAACCCTGCTCCTTCACCCCCTCAGAACTCAAGCCTTTGAAATCCACATCAAAAGAAAACCTCATCGGCGGCATTCCCGGTAACGCCATCTGCAACTCCCCCCCTTCCACCTGAATCTCATCGCTGAGCAAAGCCAAGAAACTCAGGTCCAAAGCATCCCTTTTGCCCGCCGCCGGCTTTTCCTCACCCGTCTTTAAACCACCCATCCCCAAAGCTTCCAACACCCCATCATCAATCCGTATCTTCGGATACTTCAACCTCAGCGCCTTGACATGACGATGCTCTTTCAACTCTTGCCAGTCATACTCAATCTCCACCTCACCCAAGTCCAACCACGAATCCTCATCATTCACCCCAGCGATGCGCAAACCCTCGATCCGCAACAAGCCCGGCTCAGACAACAACACCCGATCCACCTCCACCTGCTGTCCAATCAACAAATCCTCCAAAACCAGATTTGCCACCTGAGCAGGGTTTTTGTAAACCACCCACAAGGCCCCCGCCACCAGCAAACTTACCGCCATCAGCATCGCCAATAACCACACCACAAACTTGCCCACACCACGCCCCACAGCCCAGGCACCACCGTGTCCCGCTTTTCTCACAACTGCTCTGGATTCACCACCCTCCACGGCTCACACTATAGACCCAGCAAACAAAAGCGGAAGGATCAATTTCACCCTCCTGTATATTCCAGAATCCTGAAGAAAAACTCCGGCTCAATCGCAGGGTAAGTCGCCACTTCTTTGAACTGCTTCGAATCATGCAAATACTCAATCCCACCCGGCACCATCACCTGATTAAAATGACGGTGGTCATAAGCCACCAACAAACGCGATCCACTCTGCTGCGCCAATTTCACCAAATCCTTCAACTCCTGAAAACTTCGCAAAACCTTCACCTCAGGATCATACACATGCATCGTCTCGCCACCATGCCCATACACCGCCACCAACAAAGCCGGCTTACCCTTTTCAGGATCACTGAACAGCCCACCTCTCTGTTGCTGAAAATACTCCGCCACCTCGCGCAGTGGAGCGTAACTCCTCTCATTCAAAACCTTCAACTGAGGCCAAACCATCGGCACATACAAAGCCGCCAAAATCAATAAACCCGCCACACCAGCTAACGTCCTCGACGGCTTCAGACACATCGACACTCCCCATTGCAATGCAAACGCCGGCATAAAAACGATCGGCACAATCAGGAAGATCACAAAACGGTGGAAAAAATAAGTATCCACCAAGGCATAAAAACCCATCGCAAACACCCCTCCCACCAGCACCGCCCCCATCACCACCAAAACCCTGCGACGCACATACAGCAAATACAAAAAACCCAATACCCCAGCGAGTCCCAATACCACCATCGCCGACCACATCCACCAGGAATGCTGCTGCATCTGCCCTGCGAACGAAGCCAGTCCCGCTACCTCCACCCCTTCTGTCGAACGCGATAGGGGCATCCCAAAAAATGCCTGACTCAGAAACTCTTGAAAACGCGCTGCGTTCAACTCATGACCACTCAACTGCGCTTGCTCTTTTGGCACCCACACCTTCATCTGAATCAAATTCGGAGCGAACACCTGGATAAAAAACATCCCCCCCAATACATTCACCAGAAATAAAGACCACCAAGCCGTCAAGCGGTCGGCTCTTTTCCTCCAAGTCATAAAAACCAAAACCACCGCCGCCACAAAAAAACCCGCCGCCAACCACAACGCCAAAAGAAAACTCCACACCAATAAAAACTGATTCAGCCCAAACATGAACCACGGAAAAAATGATCGATTTTTAGATTCCGCTATGCAAGTCAACCAATAACAACCCATCACCGCCCATAGAACCACAAAAGTGTAAGCACGCACATCCACCCCATAGCGCACATGCCAAGGATGCAGTGCTAATAATAAGGCAGCCGCCAAACCCGCCCACGGCATCTTCCACTTTCGCCCCAATACCCCCATCATGAAAATAACCAGTAACGAACACAACCACATCGGCAGGCGAATCAAAAAATCGTGAAACTCCTGTGGCTCAGCATCACTGAAACGCCTCCACACACTGTCCACCACCTTCGCCGACAACGAAGCCACCGCATGGTTAGTAGGTTTACGATAATACCAAGCCGACCGCTCCCAACTCACCTCTTTGAACTTATACTCACCCTCTTCTTTTTTTTCTGGCACATAGGCACCCACCACCGCCTGCTTGACTGACCACAGCTCATCCCACCACAAACTGCCGTTTGCCAGATGCCAACGCAGCCCACCACCCAAGATCACGATCAACAGCAACAAAATATAAAAACCACGCGCCCCCAAACCCGATGCCTCCACCACATTCTGCTCAGCTTCGCCCTCCCCCATAGAAATACCGCGATCAGGTTCACCCAGTCGAGCATCAAAAAACCACCAAGCCACTAACAAACCCGTGCAAAGAATCAGATTCACCGCCGCCGCCAGATACAAACCCAGCGCCACCTGAAATTTCAATTTTACCGCCTCCCCCGCCTCGATCTTAGACAAAATCTCCTTATCAAAACTCCAAGGATTTTCGCTGATCAGCAAATAGCTCGCGAAAAACAGAAACAAGCCTGCCAAAATCAACACCACCGACTTTCTCCGCGCTTTTCTCATCTTCTCATCTTCATCTGCGTAAATCTGCGACATCTGCGGTTTATTACCTCCTAACAAACCAGTTGATTTCCCCGTCTCTTCACTCCACCACAAACCAAGGATTCAACAAATTCTCTTTATTATACAGCAAAGCCTCACCCGTCTCAAATTGCAAAACCTCTTTGCCCGCCTCTCGCACCACCGCATCCGCCGCCGCCGTATCCCACTCCATCGTCGGAGCCAATCGCGGATACACATCCGCAGCCCCCTCCGCCACCATGCACAACTTCAAAGAACTACCCGAAGACAAAAACTCCACCGACCTACCCGATTGTTCCAAATCTTTCACAAACTCCGTCACAGCCTCCGACAAATGCGAACGACTCGCCACCACTCGCACAGGATCCACCGCAGCATCCCGATAAGATTCCCCGCCCGACAAAAGCCGCGCCGGCTGATCCGCTACCTGCACAAAAGCCCCACGCCCCTGCACCGCAAAATACATTTTGTCCTCAGTCGGCTGATACACCACCCCCGCCACCGGCACCCCAGCTTTTACCAGCGCAATATTCACCGTAAACTCCCCATTGCGCTTCACAAACTCCTTAGTGCCATCCAGCGGATCGATCATCCACAAATAATCCCACTGCCTGCGCTCAGCAAAAGACAAAGCCTTCGTCTCCTCCGATATAAAAGGCACCTCAGGGTAAAGCTTCTGCAGCTCCGCCAAGATCACCACATTCGCCCGCCGATCCGCCTCCGTCAGAGGAGACTCATCCGCCTTTTCGTCCACCACAAAATCGCTGCCATAAACCTGCAGGATCTCATCACCCGCCAAACGTGCGATACGTTTTAACTCTTCTATATCCAATTGATCTAACATACCCCGCACCCTTCACCGACTATCAAACCTTGCCTAATTCTTATTTTTAAAAGCAGCCATATTATTTGAGAGTTCTGACCACTCAGTTTCCACCTCACGTCCAATGATCAAATGATCTATAAGCCCTTGCTGATGTAAGTCGATAAACCTCAATAAATCAGATTTACGATAACTCCACTGCTCCTTGCCATCGACAAAAACTATATGTTCGATATGAACTCCACTCGAAGCTTCAAACAATCTGAGTTCGAGCCCAACTAAATGGCATTCATAGACAGCATCGCTCATCTTGCTTCCACCTTTAGTTTTACCCCAATATTCTTTAATTTCCCAAATGGCACGCGGATTATTCAGCGAAGGCATTGCACCGTCAAGATTTCTTGCGCTCACATGAAGCTCCTGATCCGAAAACCAAATAGCTCGACGCTGCGGATCAAGATCAACCGATACTCCATGCGCTTCACAAGATTTAGCTGCTATTCCTGACACTGCCGCCACAAGCGCTTTTGATGATTGATGGTGCGATTTGTTCTTAGTAGCAGTTTTACCCACCTTGAATTTCATTTTTTTGCAATAAGCTAAAGCATCTTTTTCTGAGCGGAGATCAGCCAAAGCACTTTCAAGTAAATCTTTTGTCTCTTCCACATACTCCTCCAATAAATCGATCAATTGTACATCAATTGGAAACTTCGTTACTTCACTCGGTAAGCACGCTTCATGTTTCAAACTTTGAAAAAACTCACTGATACTCCTATCACTCCGAAGCCTAAGAGATCGGTAATAACGAACGAGACTCCAAAATTCGTGAGACCATTTCAAATCATAATATCGTGAGATTTTTTTCATAAAACTTAGCTACTAAATCAAATCCTCTACGCACCTCAGATGTTCATACGAACATTATTTTTATCTTGATCGCTAACTCCATCCATGCTCTATTATCCGTATGGTCAGATTCAAGAATAATATTGGTCCATTCATCAAGTGGGTAGGCGGCAAGCAAAGCATCGCTGACCAACTACTCCCTTGCTTTCCTCAAGATTTCAAATGCCTTTATGAACCTTTTGTCGGTGGCGGTAGCATATTCATGGCCTCCAAATGGGAAAATGCTGTGATTTCCGACATGAATAGCTGGCTAATAGATACCTACAAAGCCATTCGTGACGATGGGGAACAAGTTGCAGACCTTCTAGATAATATGCCTAATGAAAAAAACTTTTTCTTAGAGCGACGCAGCAAGCATCCAGATGATTACCCTACCCATTTCGAACGAGCTGCAACCTTCATTTATCTAAACAAAACTTGCTTTCGTGGGCTATTCAGAGTTAACAAAAAAGGTTTTTTCAATGTGCCTTACGGCGAATACAACCGCCGCTATTACGATCCTGGCAACCTCAAACGTGTTGGTGATACACTCTCGAAAGTAGAAATCATTCAAGGTGACTTTGAACTCTGTCTAGCAGGAGTATCGCAAGATGACTTTGTTTATTTTGACCCTCCATACTACAAACTGGGAGGCCATTCCGACTTTAACCGCTACACGCCCGATCAGTTCAAAGAAGCAGAGCATCTAAGGCTAGCAGCTTTATGCCACGAACTTGATCAACGAAATATTCGTTGGGCGGTATCAAATAGCGACACTCCTTTCACGCGAGAACTCTTTAAAAATTACTATGCTACTTCTATCCGAGGCAGAAGGGAAATTAATTTGAATTCCAAAAGCCGAAATGTTCGAGAATTGCTATTTACCAATTATGAAGTGTTAACGGAAACGGACAACTCACTTGAACAACAAGAATTGCTACTGGCGAGATAAATTATCTATGAATACTTGCTGTAAAAGCACTACCTGCCAAGCACCCTTCACCCACAACAAACATCAAAGTTTAAGCTCACCCTCCATTTTGGCACCCCTGCCCCTACATGTTCTCCATGCCCTTCATGGTAAACCCATCTTCTTCCTCCCCTCATTTCATACCAACGCTTCCTCTCTCCGGCCTCTGTCTCCTCTGTGGTAAACCTTCATCCTAGTCAAGCCCCCCCTCGCCTCCCAATCACCTGCGCCACCACCCGAATCAAATCCTGTGGCGGATAAGGCTTTGGCAAAACCGCAACAAAACCATAGTCATCAGGACGCGCCATCGCCGGAGCATCCGAATAACCACTCGATACAATCGCCTTCACATCGGGATCCAACACCCTCAAGCGCTGCATCATCTCCACCCCACCCATACCTCCCTCAATCGTCAGATCGCTCAGCACCAGATCAAAGGGCTTCCCTTGCTGCATCGCCTGCTGATACAAGAGCAAAGTCTCCTCACCGTCCACACTCTCCACCACCTCATAGCCCTGCTTGCCCAAGCAGCGCACAATCAACTGGCGGATCAGGTCTTCATCCTCAAGGATCAAGATCCGTGGCGCATCCGCCTTGATGTCCACCGCCTCTCGGTAAAGCTCAGGCACAACCTCATCGACCACCTCGTCCTCACCTGCATCCGCTTCCCCCGCCTTACTCAACTGCAAAGGCAAAAACAAACTCACCTCCGTGCCTTTGCCCGGCTGCGAAGACAAAGTCAAAAAACCTCGATGCGCTTTTGCAATCGACTCGCACACCGTCAGACCTATCCCACTAGCATTGTCTTCCTTGCGAGTGGTGAAATAGGGTTCAAACACCCTCTCCACCACCTGCTCCGTCATACCGTGACCACTATCAATGATTTTGATCACCACATAAGAAACCTCCTCTTCCTCGCCTGCTAAGCCCAACGCTTGCTCCGGCAAGCTCTCCATGCACAACTCACACACCGCCTCCAAGTGCCCGCCTTGCGGCATCGCCTCCTCCGCATTTTTTACCAGATTTTCCAATAACAAAGCAATCTGCTCAGGATCGATGCGCACCCGCAAAGACGGATCCTCGCAGCGCATTTGATAGCGAATCTTAGCATTAGCTTTGCGATGCTGCTCCAATACCCGACGCAAAACCCCCGCCACCTTCGTCTCCGTCAAAATCGGCACCCCACCCTTAGTGAAGGTCATCAGCTGTTGCACTAGGCGCCGCGCCTGATCCGCCGCTAACGAAGATGCCTTCACCTCACTTTGAAAAGCGAGATCCTCTGGATAACGATCTTCGATCAGCGATAAGTTGCCTATCAACACCGTAAGCAAATTATTAAAATCATGCGTGAACCCCCTCGCTAATAAACTCAGCCCCTCCAAGCGATGAGCGCGCAACTCCAACAGCGACTCCTGCTTTTTAGCAGAAGCATCACGCAATAAAATCAACCAGCCATCACCACGCAGATACACATTCAGTTCAAACCAACGCTCACTCTGGTCATCGTAGATCTCAAAACACTGCCGTCGTCCGCTCTGGCGAACCTCTGCTAACTTCACCCCACACTCCTCTCCTGCAGCCACAGCAAATAAACGAAGAAAACTCTGCCCAATCAACAAACCCTCACTATTCCCCAAACAAGCATTCGCCTCCGGATTAGCATAAGTGATCAGCTGACTCCCATCCAGAGTAAGCAAGGGATCCGTGATACCCGCTATCATCTGCTCCTTGCTCGGACGCTCATCGGCGAACGCATCACTAGCCTCCACCTCTTTCACCTCAGTCCCCTCACCATAATCAAACAACTCACAGAAAGGCACATAGGGTCGCACTTCGCCTCCCTCGTTCACCACCTCTCCAGCTACTTTCTCAGACCACTCAACAAATAAGGTGAGTAATCCCGCCACCTCGCCCTTTTCGTCTCGCAATGCAGTGGATCGCTCGACCACTTTGATCTCCGTCCCATCCTGCTTTTTCAGCAACAACACACGCCCCGTCGAACCGTGCTCACTCTCTTCACCACTCTCCCTGACCTCCATCACCTCAGTCAAGGCCTGCCCCAATACCTCCTGCTCGTCAAAACCTAGCATCTGCTTTGCCGCACAGTTGCAAAAGGTAATCTTACCATCCAAGTCAGACGCGATCACCCCTTCACTCAGATGAGTCAAAGTCTCAAGAAACTGCCCACCACGCTCATCCTGCAGCTGATCCGAATGACGCTCCCGCACCGCGCCCTCCACCGCAGCTTGCAGCTCCCAGGAACTGAAAGGTTTGCGCAAAAATCCCGCTGGTCGCACCTCTTGCGCACGCTTAAAGCTCTCCTCGCTAGAGAAGCCCGTCATGAACAATACCTGCGCATCGCACACCGCCGCTAGCTTTTTAGCCGCCGAGACACCGTCCCCGCCAGCCCCCTGATTCATGCCTAAACGTAAATCGATCAACAGCAAATCCGGCTGGCGGTCAGCCGCAAGTTGCAAAGCACGTTCCACCCGATCCTCCACCCCCAACACACCATAACCCTGACGGCTCAGCGTATCCCTCAGATCACTCGCCACGATCGCATCGCTTTCTAAAATTAGAATTTGCAGTGATTCCCTCATCAGTCCAAGCCTTCAAGCAATCGGAAAGCGAATCAAAAATTCTGTATTCTCTCCCGGTCTAATCTGCAAGCGCGCGCCCAACTGATTAGCTAGACTTTTCACCACACGAAACCCTAAGCTCTCCACCCGATCCAAATCAAAGCCCGTCGGCAGTCCCTCACCATTGTCCCCCACCAATAACACCGCCTCGCGGTCACTGCGTCTCAAGCGCACATAGATACGCCCATCAGGCAAATTTGCCAAACCATGCTCTATCGCATTGCTCATCAACTCCGTCACACACAAGCCCAAAGCAAAACACTGCCGCAAGGGCAATGCCAAAGCCACACAATCCACATCAGCCTCCAGGTTCAGCTCAATCGCCTGTGCCGAACTACGCAAAGATTCCTCCACCAGTAGCTTCAAGTAAGTCGGCACCGCCACCAAGTCCCTGTCACTTTCCGCAGGCTCAATCACCGCGTCACGCAAACAAGCAATCGCGCGGATACGCGCTTGATGTTTTTCCAAAACACTGCGCTGCTCCTGCTCCGAATCCACCGGCATCGCATTGATTTCTAAATTCAGCAAACTTATCAAAGTCTGCAACTGATCGACCCACTCACACGACGACCAATCCTCTTCCCCAGCAAACGACTGCTGCAACTCGCTCGCAGCTTCCACCTGCTTGGTCTTTTCCGTAGCACTGATCACCGCGATATAGTGACCCTGAACACAACCCGCCACCTGCGCGCGCGCCTCGCTACCATCAGCCAAAGCAAAACCTAGCTCCACACTGCCCGCCGAATGAAACTCCATTTCCGTCACCCCAGCCTTCTCGCAAGCTTTCCAAAACTCTGGCAAAGACTCCTCCAGGTAAGTTTTAGGCAGCGCACCGACATCCAAACCCGCAATCTCATCCCCCTCGCCCAAACCTTCTTCACGCACATCTTCCACACGACCCGTATGGTCAAACAACAAAACTAAGCCCGGCATCAGTTCCAACAAAGCCCGGTTCTGCAGCATGCTCTCCTTTAGCGCATTTTGATTCACACCCGCCGTCTCCCCGCTCGACCGATCAGGACGCACGAGGTAAGCAGTGAACGGCCCGCTCTTCTCATCCATGAAAGACAAAGTCAACATCACCCGTAGCGTCTCCCCATCTTTTTTGTGCAAGTTCAGCGCCAACTCCTCCCCCGCGAAACAATCCTCCTTTTTTGCCAAATCCACAAACTCACCCATCTCAACACGTTCTTGCGCCACCACCAAATCCTCAAAAGCCATCGCCTTCAGATCATCCATAGCGTAACCCAACATCTGCTGCAGTGTCGGATTCACCGTGCAAATTCTACCAGTGCGATCGACCAAAACCATGCCCAAACCTCGATGAGCAAAAAGTGTGCGGAATTTCACATCGCTCAACAACCACGCGTCCTCCGAGCGGCAGCGCTCCGTCACATCCGACATAGTGATAAGCAAAGCTCCGTCACTCAGCAATTTGGGCACAAACTCGACATCCACGATCCGCCCCTCCTTATTTCGCAAATCATAAGTGCGAACCAATTGCTTCTGCCACACATGTTTACGCCAAGAAGCGACCACCTTCCGACAATGCTCCGCACCACGGCTCACCCGCGCAAACCAGTCCGCCACACTCTCAGCTTCATCAAAAGCCAAACCTAACAAATCCGCATGCTGAGCATTGCCATAAACAAATTTTTCATCCCTCCCCAACACCACCACGCCAAAAGGCACCCCCTCGACCATCTCCCGCAGCAAGTCCCCACCCGGCAAGTTCGCCGACCTAGCATCACCGGAGCTTAGCTCCAGCCGTTTCAGGTCCTCAATTCGCGATGGAGATAGCACCACCTCATCCGCAGTCACCGCTAGCGAAGCCGATTCATCCGCCAATTCAAAAGGACTCACCACATCTAACGACAGCACCCCATCCTCTCCCTCAGCCGCACTCAACTTCGCCCCAATTTGCTCAAACCGCTCAGCCAACAGCCCCAGATCTTCCGGCATCACCAGCAACTCATCCCACAGCGGTTCAGTCACCTTCGCCGCCCAAGCCGTGTCCAGCCCAGTAGCCAAAGCCACCACATAAGCACTGCGACCCTCACCGAGATCCTTTTCCCGCCCCCCTTCATCAGCCAACCATTGCAAAAAATCTCGCACCTCATCCTGATCCGAATGCACATCCACCACCACCAGCGACTGCCCCTCATACTCATCCAAAGCAAACAACGGAGAATCACACTCACACACCCCATAACCGAGCATCAACAACTGCTGACACACCAGCCGCCGAGCCTGCGCATCGCGATTGATAACAAAAGCGCGCACCACTGTCAGTTGATCGTAACTCTGAGAAACCACGTAAGAATCAAATTTGAGAAAATTCTAAAACTTGATATTTAAGATACCCAAACCACTTCAGCAAGCTTAAAAGAAACTAATTTCAAAAAAAATGAGCCCTCACAGCTAGTCCCCACACCCTCCTCCGCCACAACCCCCATCTCCACCATCTCCAATATCAGCATCGCCATCGCTACAACCGCCGCCCTCGCGCTTACGTCGTTTGCTCTTGTCCCCCATCAAACTCCATTTGATATTCAGCGCCAACACCAACAGCACACCGCACACCAAGACAATCGCCAAGGCATGATCCACCAACCAACTTTGCAGTGAATCCTCCGCACTTTGCAATCCCTGCTTTATTTTATAAATCACAATAGCCAAAAACAGCATCGCAGACAGCACCAACGCAGCCTTCCAATACACCTGCCGTTTTGAGATGATCCACATACGCCTGCTATTGACTCGCACAAAATCCAAACCATAGCGAAAGCGCAGCGCTACCTTTGGCCAAAGATCCTTTGCTGGCGCCTTGCCAAAAAACTTCTTATACGAATCCAGCGTCGCTTGATACTGTTGCCGAAATTTCTCCTGCTCCGTCCCCCCACCTGTCGTCGGACAATGATGTAGCGGACGCTGCAGCACCTCATTGCAAAAGCGATCCCAGTAAGACTTGCTATAAGTCAAATGCAGATGCCAGACCTGATCCACCTCATCCGAAGGCGTCACCGCATGACCCGCCTCCATCGCCAAAAAAATGAACTTTTTGTATTCCAAAATCGCCCGCTGAGCAAATTCCGCTGTCCACCCATTCTCCGAAGCCAAACGATCGGCAAAAGACAAAGCCGATCCTTCGTCATCGATTACAAAATTCACTATTCTCTCATACAACACCCGCTGCTGCTCTGTCATACTCTCTGCACTCATTGTCAGCACCCTACACACAATCTCACCATTTCAAAAAATTAGCTTCCACTCATTTCCCTATGAATGATCAAGGCGTCACCTAAATTTGTTAGAAATCTTGAAAACCCTTGATTAAGACCGATAATACAATCTTGCGATCAATCTCCTTTTGGGCATCTTATGAAAGATGCCAAGGCAAATCAAAGAGCTAATTAAAGATCTTCGAAAAGCAGGATTTTAGCAAGTTAAAGGCGGCAAAGGCTCACATCGTAAATTTGCCCATGATGAAGTTCTAGGGTTTGCCCTCATCTCTGGCAAAAAAGGTGATGATGCAAAACATTACCAGGAAAAGCACCTATTGGAAAAAATCGTTCTTGAAATCCTTGGTTAAACTCCACACCAATTGCTCGATAAACCAGCACGCTCTCAGCACAGCTTTCTTGTCGCCAAGCGTCACGACAAGCGAAAATTTTATCCACCCCTATCAAACTCTTGATCATTTGGCTTCGGGCAATTTCCTCCGGCTATCTCCGCCTCGCTCCGATTGCGTAATCTGCGGTTCCATTTGCCCTCTACTCCTAAGCGAAAACATCATGTACCAACTTGCCATGTACATCGGTAAGGCAAAATTCACTAACAGGTGATCATTGACATCTTCTTCTACTAGAAAATCCCATGTAATACATTAGGCTGATCTTCCATGCTGAAATACCTACACCTGCTCCTTATAGGAATTGCCATCTCCACCACGCCACACCTCTCTCTAGGCGAAGAACCCAAGGACGACATCACTTTGACTGAAAAAATCCGCGCACGCATCCTCAAAAAATCAACAGAACTCAGCGAAGGCGCGATGAGCAATTATTCTGCTATCATCCCCAGCAGCAAAGTGCCCTATGACATGATTGCCATCAAAGGCGGCACCTTCCTCATGGGCAGCCCAGCCGATGAAAAAAAACGCGCTCCCGACGAAGGGCCTCAGCGCAACATCAAAGTCGAACCCTTTTGGATGGGCAAATACGAGATCACTTGGAATCAATACGAACCCTTCGGCTATACCGACTACCCTCGCCGTAAAAACGGATCCATTCTCCAACTGCGATCCGACGCACCTCTCTACCGCATCGTTTCTGCACCCACTACCGCCTACACTGAAATGAGCTTCGGAATGGGTACGGGTAATCACCCTGCGATCTGCATGACCCAACATGCCGCCAGTAAGTTTTGCCAATGGCTCAGCGCCCAAACTGGGCACTACTACCGCCTACCCACTGAAGCCGAGTGGGAATACGCCTGCCGTGCTGGCACCACCACCGCCTATTCATTTGGTGATGATCCTAGCCAACTCAAAAACTACGCCGTTTACGACGCCAACCAATACGCCGTGGTTGGCACAAAAAAGCCCAACCCTTGGGGCATCTACGACATGCACGGCAATGTCTTAGAATGGTGCCTCGACCAGTATTACCCAAACGCTTACAGCATTAACAAACAAATCATTCCCGCACTAAAACTTTACCCGCGCGTCAGCCGTGGAGGCTCTTGGTATGACTACGAGGCAGGCTGTCGCAGTGCCACCCGTTACCCTTCGAATAGAGATTGGAAATTGGAAGATCCGCAGAACCCAAAAAGCCTATGGCATCATGCCGACGCCCAATGGCTAGGTTTCCGTATCGTCCGCCCACTCAAAATCCCCTCCACTGAGAGAATGCACCAGCTATGGAACAGCGGAAACATTTCCGACTACGATAAGAACAAAAAAAATGGCCTCCCGGCCGGGTATGACCTAATCTGAATGTATGATTCGGTTCTACATTCAAGTTAGTCGCGTTAAGTCTCCTAGTAAAGGTTTATAGTCGAGGCTATTTTTTTGGAAGCTTTGAGAGGCCAAATTTTGCTACATTTCCCCAAAAATCCTCCCATTTACCACCACTTAACGCCAGAGCACGTAAAGTAAGCACTTGGTCGGCTCCGTTGGATTTCCACTTCATACCCGAACCGCACATTCTTAGTTTTACCAAAGTTTTGCATG
>JAKISY010000049.1 GCA_021648365.1 Verrucomicrobiales bacterium | reverse complement strand
AGATTAAGAATCTGGGTAGTCAAAATATCATTTTGCAATCGGTCAAGGCGACTAACAGTGCGGATGCAGGTAAAGAGGAACGCAGCTTTGTGCTCGAGTATGGATTGACCTTTCGAGACATCGAGCAAATCCGCATGACGGTACCAGGGGTGAGCGTGGTGGTGCCTGGGCGCAAGTTGCAAGATTTTGTTTGGCGGATCGAGCGCAATGTGGACACCGTCATTATGGGAACGGTCGCTTGGTATCCGGAGATGCGTAATCGTGAAATGTTACGCGGGCGTTTTTTTACTGAAATTGAGATGCGGGATAGGTCTAATGTGTGTGTGTTGAATTCAGATCTGGCGGCTAAGTTGTTTCCTTTGAGTGAAGCCTTGGGCGAAGAGGTCCGTTTGCAGTCGAGTTATTATAAGGTGATCGGGATTATCGAAAGTCGCCAGGCGATCAAGAGTGGCGGCGGAGGTTTGGGCGGCGGAGGTTCGGGTGGTGAGAAGGATGAGGGGGAGGCTACGATGGAGATGTTAATGCCGCTGACGACCTTGTTGGAGCGCTTCGGTGAGGTCACGGTCAAGTTCCGCTCGGGTAGTTTCGAGGTAGAAAAAGTGGAACTGCATGAGGTGACGGTGAAGATAGAAGACCCTAACAAAGTGGTGGCAGCGGCAGATGCGATCAAACATTTGCTGAGTCGCAATCACAAAAATATGGATTACAAGATGATCGTGCCACTGGAGCTGCTGCGCCAGGCTGAGCGAACCAAGCAGATTTTCAACATCGTGTTGGGGTCGATCGCGGCGATTTCTTTGTTGGTCGGTGGCATAGGGATCATGAATATCATGCTCGCAACGGTGACGGAGCGCACGCGTGAGATTGGTATTCGTCGTGCTTTGGGTGCTAAGCAGCGAGACATTGTTTTGCAATTTTTGATCGAAACGGTGCTGCTCTCAGGTGCTGGCGGTGTGATCGGGGTGGTGGTGGGAATATCGGTTCCTATGGTGATCACTCACTTTGCGGGGATGTTGACGATTGTGCAGTTTTGGGCGCCGGCGTTGGCGTTCACCATATCGGTGTTGACTGGTGTGGTGTTTGGGATTTATCCAGCTATGCGGGCGGCGAGTATGAGTCCGGTCGATGCGTTGCGGCATGAATAGAGCGAAAAGAGGAGATACTCACGCGGAGGGGTGGAGGGAGAATTCAGAAGAGGAGGCTCACGCAGAGGCGCGGAGACGCAGAGGAAGAAATTTACATGGATGAACGGGATGCACAGGATGGTGAGAAGAGCTTTTACCACAGAGGGGGCACGAGTTACACGGAGGAAGAGGTGGGTGTAATACCATTTTCACAGTTATATCATCGTAATGGATGTCTATGGGGTTTAGAAAGACGCGCTTCGCGCCAACTGGTAGGAACCGGGATCTTTGCTGTCAACTCAGCGTTCTCGCTCAATCGTGTAGCCCGCTACACTCTGTCGCGACGCCTTGATTTGACGGCAAATCTCTCCGGCATTCCGACAATCTAACTGTTCAAATGGTATAAGAAAGTGAGATTGCCGATTGTTGATGTGAAGAGGGAGAAAGGGGTGTTAGGCTTCGAACTTGGCGGCGGGTTCTAGCGGTGAATCTTTGAGCAGAGGGGTTTCTGGGTATTCAAAAACTTCGCCTTCGTAGTTGCGGATGACTACTCGTTTGTCATTGTGCTGAAGCACGTAATTGGGATTGATCGGAACTTTGCCGCCACCTCCGGGAGCGTCGATGACAAACTGTGGGATGCCGTAACCGGTGGTATGACCGCGCAGCCCTTCGATGATTTCGATGCCTTTGGCTACTGGCGCGCGCAGATGTTGGGAGCCTCGGATGAGGTCGAGTTGGTAGAGGTAATAAGGTTTCACGCGGCACATCAGCAGCTTGTGCACCAGTGCTTTCATGATTTTCGTATCGTCGTTCACTCCACGTAGCAGCACACTTTGATTACCCAGTGGGATACCATGATCGGCGAGCCTTTCGAGTGCTTCTTTGACTTCGAGCGTCAATTCTCGTGGGTGGTTGGCGTGTACGCTGATGAAAAGGGGGTGGTATTTTTTGAGCATCTCACACAAGCTTGGGGTGATGCGCTGAGGGAGAAAAATAGGGATGCGTGATCCGATGCGCAGGAACTCGATGTGTTTGATCGAGCGCAGGCGTTTGAGGATGCGTTCGAGTTTATCGTCGGAGAACAAGAGCGGGTCGCCGCCAGAGAGCAGCACGTCGCGGATCTCGGTGTGTTCTTCAAGGTATTGATAAGCGGCTTCGAAATCGGTGTCGAGTTCCTGATCGCCGGCGCCACTGACGACGCGACTGCGGGTGCAGTAGCGGCAGTAGGCAGCACAGCGAGAGGTGACGAGAAAGAGCACGCGGTCTGGGTAGCGGTGCACTAGCCCTGGCACTGGCATGTGAGCGTCTTCGCCACAAGGGTCGGACATTTCGTCTTCGCCTTCGAGGGCCTCTTCGATACGTGGCACTACTTGACGGCGGATGGGGCACTCGGGATCATCGCGATCCATCAAGTTGAGAAAATGTGGGGTGATCGCCATCGCCAGTTTGGTGCCTGATAGCAGAACGCCGTTGCGTTCTTCACTGGAAAGGTTGAGGTGCTTTTCCAGTTGGCTGAGCGAGGTGATGCGGTTTTTGAGCTGCCAGGTGTGATCATTCCACCAGCTAGCTGCCACATCGGGGAAATAACCCGGAGTGGAGGAAATGAAGTCTTTATCAACAGAGTGGCGGTCGAAATGCATTGCAGTAAAATCAAGCTTCTAAGTGAGTCGTTGGAAAACTCAATAACTTGCAAGAAACTGTAAACACTGTGCAGATTTTGTCAATTAGATGAAGTTTGCTCTCAGCTGGGCGACAGTCTGAGTCGGCGGGATAGTTTATGAGTATTTTTCTGGACGGGCTACAATAAATTCTATATTTCTATGAGCTTACTCTTTTGGGTATGGATAGATATGGCGGATGTAGAAAATAGCAGCTTAACTGAGGAGGATGTTTGTCAATTGGTGGCGCTATTAGGCCGTGTCGCGGTATTGGAGGGGGGGCTGGATAGCAAAAAGCGTTTTCTGATGCAAGGTTTGTGCCAAATGGTCGGGGCAGACTGTTGGGGTTGGATGTTGACGCTTCCCGTTAAACATGGGGAAAAAGTTTGCCCTGCGGCATTTCTACATGGCGGGTTTTCTGAAGATCGTTTTTACGCGTTTTTGAAGGCTACGGAACATCCTGAAATGGCAAAATTTAACGCTATGTTTTTGGATGAGGTTTATGTTCGTCAAAGCCATACCACGCGACTTCGTCAGCAAGTTGATACAGAAGGGAATTTCACTTCTTCAGAAGTGTATCCGTTGTGGGAAAAAGCTGATATCGGACCGATATTATTGTCTTGCCACCCTTTTCCTGACCAGTCGTTGAGTTTTGTGGCGATGTATCGAAAACAAAAAGAGGTTTTGTTCAGTCAAAGGGAAGCGAGGATTGTGCACATTGTATTATCCGAAGTGCAGTGGATCCACGCAGAGTCTCAGCCGCAGGTCAAACAGATCAACGGGATGATGTTGTCTCCGCGGCAAAGGATGACGTTGAATCTTCTGCTCGAAGGGCAGGGGCGTAAGCAGATTGCAGCTCAACTTAAAATCACTGAAAATACTTTGGCGGGTTATGTGAAAGAGGTTTACCGGTTTTACGAGGTGCAATCCCAAGCTCAATTGATGCGGCGCTTTCGCGATGGAGACGGTGGCGACGATCCTAGTATTTGAACTGGAGGGGTGAGTGGTAGTCGTTTTTAAAAAATGATGCCAAAACCCAAGCCGTTTTCCCAAGATGAGAGGTCGATATCTACTTTTGCGATGCCGGCAGCGGCACTCACGGAATCGACCCAACGATAGGAACTGTGGATTTCGGCGTAAAAACGCCCGCTTCGTGAGATCGGAATTTTCACATTGAGTCCGCTGTAGGCTCCGATTTTGACAGGGGAGCCTTTGTCCTTCCTACGTTGTTTGCTGACGGCGGAGGAGTTGCCGTTTTTGTTTTGGTACCATGTGAGCGAGTTTCTTTGACTTGCCCTCCTGCGGTTCCTGATGAGGGTGGGTTGATGTTGTGTGGTTCGACATAGCCGTCGTCGTAAAAAGCGGGTCTGTTACCCCCTCGATAAAGGCCGACGTTGCTACGTCCTGGTTTTTGACTTAGAAAGTTGCGCCAGTTGAATGAGGCTTGGCTGCCGTTGAGTTGAAAACCTGCATTGATCGAACGAGTGGTGCTACCGGCGCTGAATACCCAGCGGGTGGTTTTGTCGTATTGTTCTTGCTTCACGGCGCCTTCGACATATTCGGTGTCGGGTTCGAAGTCGGTATTTGGCACTGCGTCGTCGTCCGTTTCATCGGCTTTGAGTCCGAGAGGAAGTTGTAAGGATACAAGCAAAAGAGCGCTTACGGTGATTGGGGAATCGGTTTTCATGGTGGAAGAGTGAGAAGGCAGTTGAATGATGTTAGCTCAAATTGAGTTTTTTTTTCAATGCAAGAAGCTGTTCGATGTGGAAGTTTATATCATGAATAAGGAAGAACCTCATCTAAGCGAAAGCGGAATAGCGGAGAGTTCACGGAGAGCTTTCATCCTGCGCACGGCGGTGGTGGCTACTGGGCTGCCGTTGAGTATTGGGTGTGATAACAAAAACCACACAATGCCCGGTCGCGGTGACTTTCCATTGTTAGAGTTCTCTCTGCAATCGGATAAGGAGTATGCAGATCCTTTCTGGCAGGTTGAAGTGGATGTGGTGGTGGTTTCGCCTGATGGAAAAAAACTGTGCATTCCTGCTTTCTGGAGCGGTGATAAAGCCTGGCGTTGGCGTTTTGCTGCTGCGCAGGCGGGAAAATACAGTTACCGCACGATTGCCAGCGATAGCGAGAACGCGGGTTTGCATGGGGTGGAGGGTGAGTTTGAGGTGGAGGCTTATGCGGGTGACAACGAACTTTTTAAAAAAGGTGCGCTGAGTATTTCTCAGAACAAACGTTATCTGGAAACGGCGGACGGAGATCCGTTTCTGTGGTTGGGGGATACGTGGTGGATGGCTTTGACGGAGCGTTTGCGCTGGCCGCAAGATTTCAAAAAACTCACGGCGGATAGAATAGAGAAGGGATTCAATGTGGTGCAGTTGGTGGCGGGTTTGTATCCTGATATGGATTCTTTTGATCCGCGTGGGAAAAATGAAGCGGGTTTTCCGTGGACGGCGGATTATGCGGCGATTCATCCTGAGTGGTGGGATTTGGCAGATCGGCGCATCGGGCATCTGGTGGATGCTGGTTTGATGCCCTGCATTCTGGCTTGTTGGGGCTATTACCTCAAGAAAATGGGAATGAAAAAAATGAAGGCGCACTGGCGCTATGTGATCGCTCGTTGGGGGGCGTATCCGGTGGTGTGGTGTTTGGCGGGTGAGGGTTCGATGCCATGGTATTTGTCGAAGCAGAAAAAGGAAGAAAAAGCTGAGTTGGAAAAGGGCTGGACTGAGCTGGCACGATATGTGCGCAAGACGGATCCTTGGCAGCGTCTGATCACGATGCACCCTAGTCGTTCCTCTCGAGAAGTGGTGCGCGATCCTGCTGTGTTGGATTTTGACATGCTGCAAACGGGGCATGGGGACTACCGTTCGATTGCAAATACTTTGAAGAGCATCGATGCGGCGGTGAAGGTGGAGCCGATCATGCCGGTGTTGCAATCGGAGGTGTGTTATGAGGGTATCATGGCGGGTAGTCGTCAGGATATTCAGCGCTTCATGTTTTGGAGTAGCCTGCTCAACGGGTGTTGTGGTTTCACTTATGGGGCGAATGGGATTTGGCAGGTGAATGAAAAGGGCAAGCCTTTTGGGGCATCGCCACATGGGAGGAATTGGGGCAATACACCGTGGCAGCAGGCGATGGCTTTTGCTGGAAGTCAGCAGCTTGGCGTGGGGGCAGAAATTCTGCGTTCTTTGCCTTGGGAAAAAATGGTGCCGCACCCAGAGTGGGTATCTCCGCGCTGGAATAAGGCGAATTATCATCAACCGTCCGCGGCGGGTGTGGTAAATGAGTTTCGGATTATCTATACGCCATCACTGTGGAGTCCTCCTAAGTTGACCTTATTAGAGCAGGGGATCTCTTACAAAGCGAAACTGATCAATCCGAGCACGGGAGAAGCGTTTGCGCTGAAAGGCGTGACGGCAGATGCCAAGGGGGAGTATCACCCCGCCATTTTTCCTGAGCAGCGAGACTGGGTGATCGTGCTTACGAGATGAGGCTGGTGAATTTCTTTTAGGCGTGACTTGGTGGCATGTGGGCACAAAAAAAGGAACCGCGAACGGTTCCTTTTTTGAAATCGGCTGTGAAGCGCGGATTAACGTTTGGAGAACTGGAAGCGTTTGCGTGCTCCTGGTTGACCTGGTTTTTTGCGCTCTTTCATGCGGCTATCGCGTCTAAGAAGTCCTTTGCTTTTGAGCGCTGGACGATGCTCTGCGTCGATCTCGGTTAGGGCGCGGGAAATGCCTAGGGTGATGGCTCCGACTTGTCCAGTGGTGCCTCCGCCGTGCGCTTTCACTTCGATGTCGTATTGGTTGTTGACCTGAGCGACCTGTAAGGGTTCGATCAGTTTGTTTTGCAAAACCAAGGTTGGGAAGTATTCTTCAACCGGGCGGTTATTAACGGTGATTTTACCGGTGCCGGACTTGAGTTGAACCCTGGCAACAGCGTTTTTACGGCGGCCAGTGGCAGATGCGAGAATAGCGGTGCTCATAAATATAATAAGGTCAGTGGATCAATGAAATTAGGCGATGCTGCAAGTTTCTGGATTTTGAGCAGCGTGTGGATGCTCGTTACCTGCGTAAACATTCAGTTTTTTAAGGATGGCGCGTCCGAGGCGGTTGTGAGGAACCATGCCGTTGACTGCTTTTTCGACCAACAGCTCAGGGTGTCTTTCACGAATCGAGCGTGGGCTCTCATTTTTTTGGCCACCTACGTAACCTGAGTATGAGCTGTAAACTTTCTCTTCTTCCTTTTTTCCGGAAAGAACGACTTTCTCGGCATTGATCACGACGACGAAGTCGCCGCAGTCACAATGGGGAGTAAAGAGTGGTTTCCCTTTGCCTCTGAGAAGATCGGCTGCCTTGACGGCGACGTCTCCAAGGATTTGTCCATCCGCATCGATCACGTACCATTTACGGTCGATTTCTGCGGCTTTAGCTGAAAAAGTTTTTGTTGCTTTCATTCGTGTCGTAAGTTCAGGAGAAGGATTTCTCTATGATACGGCAAATCTCCTACGAAATCCTCGGTTAAATAAGGATTGATTGCAGAAGGTGCGCAACTTTAGAGGGATAGCGCAGCTTGTCAAGCCGCAGAGAAGCGATTTGCATGATATTTGTTTGTATTTGCTAATCTTTCTCTTCTTAGGTGACTTTGGTCTTGCACCTATTGGGTTTCGTGGTAATTCTGGCAATCGCCATTTTAGGTAAGTGGCAAAGAACATTCCATAAATACGATGAGCATAAAGCGTGCGTTGATTTCTGTGTCGGATAAGTCAGGTCTGGAGCCTTTGGTTCGCAGGCTGCATGAAAAGGGGGTTGAGATCCTTTCTACGGGGGGGACTGCGGGGTTTATCCGCAAACTGGATGTTCCTGTTAAGGATGTATCGGAGTTCACTGGCTTTCCCGAGTTGTTCGAGGGGAGGATCAAAACGCTGCACCCGAAAGTGCACGGGGGTTTGCTCTATCGACGTGAGGACGAGGGGCATGTGGCGCAGGCGAAGGAGAATGGCATCGAGGCGATTGACTTGGTGGTGGTGAATCTTTATCCTTTTGAGGAGACGATCGCTAAAGCGGAGGTGACTCTAGCCGAGGCGATCGAGCAGATCGATATAGGTGGTCCATCGATGCTTCGTTCGGCGGCAAAAAACTATCAATCGGTGACGGTGGTGGTCGATCCTGCTGATTACGAGGGGATTTTGACAGAGCTGGATGACAATGATTGGAAGACGACTTTGAAAACCCGCGAGCGTTTGGCGATCAAGGTTTTTCAACGCACAGCGACTTATGATCGCGTGATCGCTGCCTATTTGAATAAGAGTCAGGAAACGGAGAGTTCGTTTTCGGTTTCGTTGCCTTTGGATACGGTGTTGCGCTACGGCGAGAATCCTCATCAGGAAGCTTCGCTCTATGGTGATTTCAGCGAGCATTTCAAACAACTGCAGGGCAAAGGTCTATCTTACACCAATGTGATTGATATAGCGGCGGCTGCGGAGTTGATCCACGAGTTTCGCCGTCCTGCGGTGGGGATTTTGAAACACACCAACCCTTGTGGTCTCGGTGCGGATGACGAGGATTTGCGCGCGGCGTGGGAGAAGGCGTTTGAAACGGACAAGCAGGCTCCTTTTGGCGGCGTGATTGTTTGCAATCGACCGCTGACGGTGAGTCTAGCACGGGTGATTTCGGGGATTTTCACGGATGTGATCATTGCTCCCGAATTTGAGAGCGATGCTCGTGCGGTGTTGCAGAAAAAGAAAAACCTGCGTTTGATTCAGGTGAATGAGAGTTTTGCCGCTACTTTAACCGATCCGACTTTGCGCTCGGTGCCTGGTGGCTTGATGGTGATGGATGCCGATCCTGTAGCTTTGGGCTTGGATAAGATCGAAGAGAAAGTGGTGACGGATCGTCCGCCGACAGCGGAAGAGATCGAGGCGATGCGTTTTGCCTGGCGAGTTGCCAAACACGTCAAATCGAATGCCATCGTTTTTTCTACCAATGATAGAACTTTGGGCATTGGAGCAGGGCAGATGTCGCGCGTGGATGCAGGACGCTTGGCGGTGTGGAAAGCTGAGCAAGCGGGCTTGAGCCTGAAGGGCAGTGTGGTGGCGAGTGACGCGATGTTCCCGTTTGCGGATGGGCTGATCGCGGCTGCGGATGCAGGTGCTACGGCGGTGATTCAACCTGGTGGATCGATTCGGGATGAAGAGGTGATCAAAGCTGCCAATGAGCGTGGCATCGCGATGGTCTTCACAGGACATCGTCATTTTCTGCATTGATCGCAAGTCGCGCTAGGCGATATTTTTTCAGAGCAAGAAGGGAACCGCAGATTGCGCAGATGAACGCAGATGGAAAAGCGGTCGGAGCGGATAGCTTATTGGCCTGAATAGTTGCATTATTTTAACAATTTGTTTTGCTTGAAGTGTTTTTTTCGTTCAAGCTGAGGTAGAAGTTTGATTTATCCATGTTTACACCTGATCCCAATCGCCTAGTTTACTGGGCCAATGTAGAGTTTAGCTATCAGCAGGGTTCCAAGCATCATGGCGAGTTTGCTGGTGGCTGGGTGTATTGTTTTGTCCAAGGGGTGGATGCTCGCGATGCGATGGAGCAGTTCCAGTTGGAGTTTGCGGGCAGGAAACTGGGCATTGAGTTTGTCGAATTTGTCAGTCTTTATAACGAAGTGCCTTGGCAATGTGAGGAAGATCAGGCTCACTATGACGGCATCGCGCTACAAGCATCCTCTTCGGAAGAGGTGGTATTTGATAGTTTTGAGGTCTATGAACGACGTTGATGAGCTGAGAGTAACAAATTCTGCACGGCAAAGAGCAAGAAGGAGTTTAAGAGTAGGGTTGATTTATTCTATTTTTTGACTTAATATGTTTTTTTTGTGGCTTTGAAGTCACTCCATATATATATATAACTCCCCAACCCATACATAACACTATGTCGAAAAATGTTTTACAACGGATGAATTGGCCGAATACGACCTTTTTGGTTGCCACTTTGCTTTTGGCTGTCACGCTGGTGCCTTGGTATCTTTGGACGCATGATTTGGATGTTTTCCAGATCTTGATGTTCGTTTTTTTCTACTTTGCTACGGGCATGAGCATTACTTTGGGTTATCACCGTTTGTTTTCTCATTTGTCGTTCAAAACGAAATCGCCAGTCAGATGGTTCACGGTTTTCATGGGTGCAGGCGCTTTTGAGGGGTCGGTGTTGGAGTGGTCAGCGGATCATCGCCGTCATCACAAACATGTGGATACAGATGGTGACCCTTATGATATCGGCAAGGGCTTTTTCCATGCGCATGTGGGCTGGTTGTTATTTGCTCCGACGGAGGAGACGCCAATGGACAATGTGGAGGATTTGAAGAAATCGAAGTTGTTGATGTTTCAGCATCGCCACTATGTGCCGATCGCTTTTGCGATGGGATTTGGTTTACCTACTTTGATGGGTGCTGCGTGGGGTCACTTTTCTGGTGCGGGTGTGGGTAGTTCAGCTTTGGCGAGTTTGTTGGTATCGGGTATTCTGCGTGTGGTGGTGGTGCAGCACTTCACTTTTTTCATCAATTCGCTTTGCCACATGGTGGGCAAGCGGCCTTACTCTACTGACAATACGGCTCGTGACAGTGCGATCATGGCGTTGTTCACTTATGGTGAGGGGTATCATAACTACCATCATCAGTTTCAGCACGACTATCGCAATGCGATCAAACCTTGGGGTTATGATCCTACGAAGTGGGCGATTTGGGCTTTGGATAAGGTGGGCATGGCTTCGGGGCTGCGTCGGGTGTCGGATGAAAAAATCTTGCAGGCGGAAATCCGTGAGCAGCAGAAGAGGTTCGATGCTCAACTGGAAGCTAAAGGGTATTCTTTGCCAGACTCGATGCTTGAATCGTTGCACGCTAGCCAAGATCGCTTGAGTCAGGCGATGAAGGAGTGGACGGTCAAAAAAGAGCAGTATCAACTGGCGATGGAGAAAAAAATCGAAACTTCACGCCATCAGATTGATGAGTTGAAAAAAGAGGCACAGGAAGCTTCGCGTCACGTTCAGGAAATGTTCGAAGAGTGGAAAAATGCTCATTTCTACGCTCAGGCGCAAATGGCGTAATTAGGATTGAACGTAAGGTTTGAGGCTGACTTAGATTTTTGCTTTGTCATTTTCTTGACCTTGCTTGCGTTAGCTGGGTGAGGGTATAGGTTGATTGCAAATGGGGGTTTACGATCGCGACTATATGCAGCCAGATTTTCGTTCGGGGGGCTCGGGTTCTGCGAAGGGACCGAAGTCGTGGTCGGTGGTGACGTGGCTGATCGTGATCAATGCGCTGCTGTTTGTTTTCCGAGGTGGCAATGAGGCGGAGTTGGTGGATTTTGGTAGTTTGTCTTGGTTGCAGTTGCAAGAGGGCAAAATTTGGACGCCGATCACTTACATGTTTTTGCACGGCAGTTTCCTGCATTTGGGGGGTAATATGTTGGGACTGTTTTTCTTCGGGCGCAATGTATTGACCTTATTAGGGCCTCGTCATTTTTTAACTATTTATTTTGTGGGCGGAGTGTTTGGAGGTTTGTTGCAGGTTTTTTTGGGCATGTTGTTTGATTGGAATATCCCACTGATTGGTGCGTCGGCTGGGGTGGTGGCGATCATCATCACGCTGACCTCTTTGATTCCAGAAGAGCGTGTGAATTTGCTGTTGTTTTTTGTGATCCCGGTGCGGATGAAAATGAGCACGCTGGCTTTGTTTTTGGTGGGGGTGGATTTGGCGATGTTCTTGGCGGATGTATTAGGGATCATGAACTTGGGCATCGGTAACTTAGCTCATTTGGGTGGAGCTTTTTTCGGTTGGCTGTATGTGAAACGGGGGCTTTCTGGATCGCAAGGCAGGGGGCATTCTTCGCATCAGGCGGAGCGTTGGTTGCATCGCTTTGGTGGTAGTCGGGTGGTTGATGCTGAGGTGGAGCAGGGGAGCGAGAAGAAGGGTTCATGGTTCAAGTCTTCGCAAGCTAAGCCTTACCACTCGAAAAGTGTGGATGAGATTTTGGAGAAAATATCGGAGCATGGGATGCAGAGTTTGACGGAGGAAGAGCGACGTGTTTTGGAAAAGAACAGTGAGGAATTGGCGCGTATGACCAAGCGAGCGGACCGTGGATGATGGTCAGAAGTGAGCGCAGTAGATTGAGAATAGAGAGATGGCAAAATCGGGTAATATCTGGATCAAAGCGGGGAGCTGGATTTTTCTTGCGGCGGGATTGTTAGCTGTTTTGCTTGGCTCTGCTTGGCTGGGGGTGAGCTTGGCTAAAAAGGATTTGCCGGAGTGGGTGGGGAAGAGTGATGTGGTTCTGCGCGGAGAGAAAGTGATGATTGGGGGCGGAGGCGAGGCGATTTATGTGGCGGAAAAAAATCAGAAGATTAAGGATTTTTTTAACAAGTATAAAACGGTGGAAAAGCGTGCCAAAGCGGATATCGATGCATCGAGAGTACGTCGATTGACTGCAGAAGTGAGAGTTCGTGTGAAGCGTCGTGATGCGGGAACCGCTTCGATTGAAGTATTGTCTGGTCCGCTGAATGGTGAGGTTTTCTGGATGCCGGTGAGTCAGTTGGTGAAAAAGCAGAAAAGCGAAGATTTACCTTTGATCAAAGATGATGGACTTGGAGAGGAAGTAGAGGGGGAGCGGGAGCAGCGGCTCTGAGCTATGAAGTTTGAGCGGGGTTTGTATTTTTTGAATCAATTATCATGAGAATCATCGCAGGCAGTGCTGGGGGAATACCATTGAAGACGCCGTCTTCGGATACTCGTCCGACGGCGGATCGTGTCAGGGAGTCTTTGTTCTCTTCGCTGGGCACGTTGTTGTATGATGCTAAGGTATTGGATCTGTATGCGGGATCGGGCGCGCTCGGTATCGAAGCGCTGAGCCGAGGTGCTGCGAGCGCGTGTTTTGTGGAGCAGCAACGGCAGGCGTGTGAAGTGATCCAGGCTAACTTGGATAAAGCGCGGCTTGCGGGTGGGCTGGTGAGGTGTGCTGAGGTGATGAAATTTTTGAGCGGACATTCGCTAGGGGCAGGAGTTGAAAGTGACTTGGGCTATGATCTGATTTTTGCGGATCCGCCCTATGCTAAAGATCAACAGACGGCAGCGCTTTTGTTGGATCTGATTAACGATGAGCACTTGGTGGCGGCATTGAAGGATGGTGGGGTGTTGATTTTGGAAAGCATGGCGTCGGTGGATTTACCTGAAGATCTGGCTTTGCGTTGGCAAGTACGCGATGAGAGGTGTTATGGAGAAACGAGAGTTTCTTTTTTGAGGAAAAAAGAGTGGAGGGCTTCCGCATAGGATGAAACTGAGGCAGGTATTATGGATCTATAACTTGTTGTTGCCAGTGGCTTTGCTGCTTGGCTTGCCGGGTTATTTGATCAAGGCGATTCGTCGTGGTGGTGCGCGGGATAATTTTTCTCAGCGTTTTGGGCGTTACGATGGTGCTTTGCTGGAGCTGTGGCGGCAGGATCAGGAAGCTGCTAGGATCTGGATTCATGCCGTGAGTGTGGGCGAGGTGTTGGTGGGGATGAAGGTGATCCATGCTTTGTTGGAGGAAAATGCGCAGCAGCAGATCGTTCTTTCTACCACCACTCCTACGGGGTACCGTTTGGCAAAAGCTGAATGTCCTGCGGCGGTGCAGGTGATCTATAATCCTGTGGATTTGCCTTGGGTGGTGTGTGGTGCTCTGGATAGAATTCGACCGCAAAAAATCATTTTGATTGAAGCTGAGCTGTGGCCAAATTTGGCTTATCAAGCAAAGAGGCGAGGAGTGCAGTTGAGCTTGGTGAATGCCCGTTTGTCGGAGCGTTCTGAGCGCCGCTTCCGAAAGTTCACGACGTTGACGGGCCCTATTTTTGGCATGCTCGATGTGGTGTGTGTGCAATTCGAGCGAGATGTGGAGCGCTGGATGGGCTTAGGGATAGAGCGGGAAAAGATTCATCTGGTGGGCAGCATCAAATATGATGAGCAGGAAGAGCAAGCGCCGAGCGGGCAAATGGCGGAATTGAGAGAGCTATTGCAAGCGCTGGGGATTGGTTCGGATCAGCCAGTGTTGTTAGCGGGCAGCACTCATGCTGGGGAAGAGGCTTTGATTGGCAGGGTTTATCAACAGTTGCAGAAGCAGTTTCCAGATTTGCTTTATATCGTAGTGCCTCGCCATGTGGAGCGTGCAGCTGAGGTTGTGCGAGACCTCGAAGCGATCGGCTTGAGTGTGAGCTTGAGATCAAACTGTGATTCTGAGCAGGAAGAGTTGAGTGAGGGTAATTGTTTGCTGGTGGATACGACGGGGGAGTTGCGTGCTTGGTATCATCTAGCGTCACTGGTGGTGGTGGGAAAAAGTTTTTTGGGCAAGGGGGGGCAGAACCCAGTGGAGCCGATCATGGCAGGCAAGCCGGTAATCGTCGGTCCAAATATGGGAAATTTCACTGCGGTGATGCAGCAGCTTTTGCAACAGCGAGGGCTGGTGCAAGTAGAGGGTGCAGAGGATTTGTTGGCAGCGGCTAAAGACGTGTTGAGCGATCAAGAAGAAGCTGCTTTGATGGCAAAACGAGCCCTCGTTGCTCTAGATCAACACCGAGGGGCGGCTCGGCGGACGGTAAAAGTGCTGGGGGGATGAAAAAACTGCATTTTGATGGCGATTTAGTGTATTTTCCACTTGCAGAAACTTGAAAGTGAGGTCTGTTGCGCTTTCCAACCGCCGGTTCACCGGCTACCAACGGTATGACCCGTTCGTCTAACGGTTAGGACACCTGGTTTTCATCCAGGCAATAGGGGTTCGATTCCCCTACGGGTCGCCATTTTGAGTAGGGTAAGAATGTTAATAGTAGTTTTTACTCCGTTCGCTTAGCTTTGCTAAGCGGCAATCTGCATTTTTTCACTTTTTTATTTCAATAAAGCGCTCATGAATACCCACGACATTGATCCGTGTTCCACTAAATCGGCTGGCAAACAAATTACTAGTGCCGTTGGTCTTGTCGCTCTGCTAGCAAGTTCAGCCCTTACTCTTGGTTGCGTTGTGGCAGGAGCGACTTCTGCAAGCCTTGGCTCCATTTCATCCCTTTCAGCGTCCTCCGCCAGCAGTGATGCTAACCACCATCATCATCACAGCGCTTTCTACAACGACGTGCGCGAGTCCACTGCTACGGCGGTCATCGCCCAAGTCTCCACTGCTGAAGTCCTGCGCAGTGTCAGTCGTGCTGCCAAACAACACGGCATCAGTGATTGGGAGGCGGAACAAGCTTCCTATATCGCGCTCGGTGAAGGGCTTCGTCAAGCGGGTTTGACTCAAGCTCAAGCTCAAGAATGGATCTCCCGCCTTAGTCCTGGAAATCAACAAAACGCTCAGCTGATGCTGAAAGCTTACCAAGCCTGAGCCTGTCTCGACACCCTATCATTCGATGATTTTCCGACTGCTGCTCTTCGCAGCCATCGCGCTCGGAGAGTCGGCGGTATGTGCAGCGGTTGATTCGCCGCCCACTATTTCGATTGTCAGTGTGACGCCCAATACTGGTGGGTCCAGCGGAGGGCACAGTGCGCTGCGTATTGATGATCGCGTTTACCACTTTCAAGTCAATAGCTTCTCGTTATTACTTTTGCGCCGAGATTCCTGGGAGTTTTTTGAACGTCACTACCGTCAACTGGACAATCGCAGCATCACCTTGCTTCCGCTGCAACTGGCAGCCAAAGATGCCAGTAGGATCAAAGCTCGTTTCGGCAGGGTTTTAGCTGTTCAGCAAAAGTTAATTTCCCGCTGGCACTCGCTCAAAATAGAACAGCAATGGTTCGAGCAGTTGGGCGAAAGTAAATTGTCTATCTCGATCCCGATCATTGCTTATTTTGATTCTCAACCGTCTGAAAATACTCTTGATTTACGAACGCTGAGCTGCTCCGTTTTGGGAAACTCCTACCTTGATCTACAGCTTGGTGATGTAACCACTAACCTCACCTTAAAAGCGAGTTTGTTCAGTCGATCGCAGACAAGTCCGCTGACCTATGCGGCATTTCCAAAAGCATATGAGATCGAATCCGAACGCCGGCTTGAGCAACTGACCCTGCGCGAGGCTCTTATCATTTTAAAGCAAGGTCGAGGTATCACCGCTTCGCAAATTATTTCTCCTGACGATATTCCGCTCTCGAAGAGTGAACGCAAACAATTAAAACAACTTTCAGAAATTTATCGCAAATCCATTCCTCGCCTACTGCAATCCATTCGCCCCGATCGTGGCGAAGCTTTACTGCTAGCCATCGCTCGCTACGATGTGTTGCGACGCTCACTCAAACAAAATCGCCTGCTGCTGCTCAACGTGTTTCCTACTGACGAGCGTGCTAGCTCACTGATGACAGCCAAAGAGACCCAACGCCATCATAAACTTTTAAACGCCTTAACTCAGCAAGGTGCAAAAAATTGGCAGCAACTACGCTATTTCCATCTCAGAAATGGATATGCCCTGACGGGATACACTTACCAAAAAATGGAAGACACCGCATCCCGCTATACCCAGGCTCGCGATGCCATTCTCAAGGGGCAACCCCTACAAACCTGTTCTCCTGATTTGTTGCTTCCTCTGCGTAAAGGGGAAATCACTACACTAAAAATCCCCAGCTTGTCGGTAAACGATCTCAATCAAGCCCGGCAACAAGCAGCCAAGAGCTATCAAAACTACCTCGACCATCTGAACTCTTTATACGGCTATTCATTACTGCATCACAATTGCACAACCGAACTTTCTCATACCATTCAGTCAGCCTTTCCTGATGCGGGGGAGATCACTCGAGCTCTGGGGGCAACCATCTCATCACATCAAGGACTAACCCTTATTCCGGCGGTATTCACAAATAAAGCGCAAACGCTGTGGAACACCTCAGCCGCAGTGATTTTACCTTCTCATCGTCTCGAACAAAGCAGCTTCTCGCCGAGCCTAAGAATGCCACTCTGGAAGAAAATACGTGAAAGTAATCGTTGGACATCAACCGCCTACCCTGGTTCGATCAACGACTCAGCTTTTTTGTTTTTCTCCGACGGGGTTCCCATTCTACGCCCTCTGCAAGGCGGCGCCAACCTGTTTTATGGGCTCAGTCATGTTGGCGTAGGTCTAGTCACTGCAGTCACGGAAAACGGTCGGCGTAGGGTGAAATATGGATTGGAAGGCATGTTTTACAGCTTTCCTGAAATCATCGGTATCAGCATCCGCAAGGGGCGTTACGATATCCTGCCACAGGATGAGATCAAATAATACGTGTCTCCTCATGATTGGGTCACTAGCTGCGCAATTTGGTGAGGGGGAAATTTTTCTACTACGAAAAAGTATCTTTGAGATGTGTGATAATACTTACACGGTGACCATAGGGGTGTTTATCTAGTCATTCAAGGCTTTGCGCAAAGGGCACTCTTGATCATTGCTGGTAGTGTTCGTTCCACGATATTGCTGCAACAAATGCTTTGAGCGTTTGGCTAACATGCGTCGAACCTCGCGGCGTTTGCCTTTTTCACGGGGGATGACCATGTGGTCGTAGGCGGTTGTTTGGTGACGCATCCAGGCGATGGTGGCAGCCTCGGCGCGGCGTTCGATGGGGATGCGTTGGGTTCGCGCGACGGTGCCGCTGCCGACAGGAACTGCGTGATCGGCGATGGCTTTTGCCATCGCTTGGGCGAGTTGCTGGTATGGTGCATTAAAATCCAGATAGGTGAATACTGCAGTTTCAAATTCGATCGCGTAGTGGACTTGTTCTTTGGCTCGACGGGCACGGCTGGCGTCTAGTTTTTTTTGATAACTTGGATCAGTGCGTTCGATAGCTAGAGCGGCGCGTAGGGCTTCGATGCGTTGTGATGGCGCCCAGATGCCACGCGAGAATCGTTTGCGCCCTTTCATTTCGATCATCGTCCATGAGGGGCCGTCCTTTTTGATGCGACGACTCAATGCGGCATCTCCGGGTGCTAACAAGGCCCAGTCTTCTGGCACGTCGAGGGTGCCGCCTTTGCTGTCTAATACTTGGCGGGGGTTTTTGGATGGTGAGACGTCGAGTGTTGTGAATGGCATGAGCAAGGTAGTTCGATAGCAGTGAAAAGCAGGACTTCACCATTGGCATGAAATGGCTGAAAGCTAAAGGGCTTTGTTGTCCGTGTTATAGGTGAGATTTGGGGGAGAAGAGGGCTCACGCAAAAGCTCGGAGGTTTTCACCATGAAGGGCATGAAGGTGGAGGAAGGATGGCTGGGAGGGGAGGGCATTGGGGAACACGGATTGCCAATCCATGCCACGGGGGAGGGATGCTCGACGCGCGAATCCGGAATCTAGAACTTAGCAGAGGGATGCGATGGAATAGAAGAGTGGATTAAGATCTTAGCCATGGAAAACACGGAAAAGCACGGAAGGGGGGATGGAGAAAACTTTGACTTTAACCTGAACTTCAACTCAAACTCTCTGGGGCAGGGGGCGAGGGAAGAGATGTGGAGGAAGAGGGTTTTTGAGTTTTGAGTTTCAAAGTGGGGGTTTTGGGGCAGGGTATCTGTTATCATGAAATACTCGTCATTTTTGTTATTGGTCGCTGGCTTGATGTTGTTTCTGCCGGCAAGAGCATCGGCATTAGATCAGCCGAATATCATGGTTTTTCTGGTTGATGATATGGGGGTGATGGATACGTCTTTGCCTTTTTTGACGGATCAAGATGGGCAAGCGAAACGCTACCCTCTGAATGATTATTATCGCACGCCGAGCATGGAGCGATTGGCAAAGTTGGGTATTAGGTTTAATCAATTCTATGCGATGAGTGTTTGCTCGCCAACTCGCACTTCGATCATGACGGGGCAGAATGCGGCGCGCCATCATACGACTAATTGGATCAATGAGAATAAAAACAATGCGGGTAAAAATGGTGCGCCGCAGTGGAATTGGGAGGGACTGAAAAAGGCAGATGTGACACTGCCTGGTGTGCTGAGGAAAAAGGGGTATCGCACGATCCATGTGGGCAAGGGGCATTTTGGTCCATGGGAATATGAAGGGCAGGAGCCGAAGAATTTGGGTTTTGATGTCAATATAGGTGGCTCTTCTTTTGGTGCGCCGGGTAGTTACTTCGGTGAAAAAAACTATGGAGCTTCTACCAAACGCAGAGGGCATGCGGTGCCTCATTTGGAAAAGTATCATGGCAGTGATACTTTCCTGAGCGAAGCGTTGACGCTTGAAGCTAAAAAGGTGGTGGCCGAAACTGTGAAGAGCGGCAAGCCTTTTTACCTCTACTTCGCTCACTACGCGGTGCATGCGCCGTTTGATTCGGATCCGCGTTTTGCTGAGCATTATAAGAACTCTGGCAAGAGCAAGCAGGCGCAAGCTTTTGCTACCTTGATCGAGGGCATGGATAAATCCCTGGGCGACATGATGGATGAATTTGATCAGTTGGGTATCGCAGAAAATACGCTGATTTTTTTCTTAGGTGATAATGGCAGCGATGCTCCCTTGGGGGATCAACATGCGGTTGCTTGCGCGGCTCCTTTGCGGGGAAAAAAGGGCGCGCACTATGAGGGGGGAATGAGGGTTCCCTTTATCGCGGCTTGGGCTAAACCTGATGTGCAGAATGAGTGGCAGAAGAAGTTGCCGATCGCGCAGGGGGCGATTCAGGGGCAGGTGGCGTCGGTGGAGGATTTATTTCCAACGCTGTTGCGGTTGACGGGGGAGCTGACTCCAGCGGAGCATGTGGTGGACGGTAAGCTTTTGCAGACGCTGTTGACGGGGCAGAGTGATGCTTCGCGCGCGCAGCAGTTTTTGATGCATTACCCGCATGGTATCCACCGTAGTAATTATTTCACTACGTGGAGGGATGGGGATTGGAAGGTGATCTATCATACTTTGCCAAAAATACCCACTACGGGTAAGCGTATTCAGTTTGAAGGTGGGCATTACCAGCTTTTTGATTTGAGTGTAGACCCTTTTGAACAGAATAATTTGGCGGATAGAAGGCCAAAGATTTTGCGTCGGATGATGGAGGGGATGACAAGCGAATTGAAGCGGTGCCAAGCGCAGTACCCAGTGGATGATGAGGGTAAGGAGTTGTTGCCGCAGTTGCCGTAAAGCTGAATATCTGCGTGACAAAATTCAGGATAGAGGCGAAAGACTCTTTTGTATGAGAAAGACCAAAATAATTGCAACGCTGGGGCCGGCTTCTGATCAACCTAAACAGATTGGCGAGCTGATAGATGCGGGTATGAATATAGCTCGCTTGAATATGTCTCATGCTCCTCATGATTGGGTAAGAGATGTGGTGAAGGTGGTTCGAGATGAGGCGGAGAAGCGGGGCAAGTTGGTGGGGATTTTATTGGATACGCAGGGGCCGGAGATTAGGACTGGAAACTTGCCTTCGGATTTGCATTTGGAGATAGGGAAGCGGTTCACTTTCACCGTGCGTGGAGAGCAGAGTGAGGAGTTGCATTCTGTGGATGTGAACTATGAAAATTTCATTGACGATATCAGTGTGGGTGATGTGATCATGGTGGACAGCGGGGAGATTCATATGAAGGTGTTGGAGAAACATGCCAACAAAGTGGATTGTGAGATTTTGACGCCAGGCAAGTTGGGGAGTAGGAGGCATATCAACCTGCCTGGCGTGAAAGTGAGCTTGCCTCCGATCACTGATAAGGATCGTGAAGACATCGCTTTGGGGATGGAGTTGAAGGTGGATTTCATCGCTTTATCTTTTGTGAGAGAGGCGAATGATATTATTTTGCTGAGGGAACTGATTGCTTTGCATGAGCATCAGCCGGCGATTATAGCAAAAATAGAAGACCAGCAGGCGGTCGAAAATTTTGAGAGTATTATTGCCACTTCCGATGGGATCATGGTAGCGCGAGGGGATCTGGGAATTGAATGTCCGTATGAGGAGCTTCCTATTATACAGAGAAGGCTGGTGAAAGCTTGCCTGAGGATTGGTCGTCCGGTGATCGTGGCGACTCACATGTTGGAGAGCATGATAGGTAGCCCAATGCCTACGCGTGCAGAAATCACAGATGTGGCGAATGCGGTGTTCGAGGAAGCGGATGCCATTATGCTAAGCGGTGAGAGTGCGATGGGTCAGTATCCAGTGAAGTGCGTGGAGGTGCTCGATCGAATTGCTTGCAGGACGGAGCGAAGTGGAGGAGCGAATTTTCACGAATTAGCTGAGATCACGAGTTCGCGAGCAAAGCTGGCGAGCAGTGCGGTGATGCTGGCAGATCAGCTGAAAGCGGATGCGATTCTGTTGTTTACTGATACGGGAAAGATGGCGCGCTATGTTTCGTGGCAGCGGCCTCGTCATTCGCCTATTTATGCGGTCTGTTCTGATGACGACATAGCAGCGTCGTTGACTTTGAATCGGGGGGTGACTTCTTTTCAAATGAATTTTGACGAGGGGCACCCTGATACGACGATTGATAGGGCTTTGGCTCGTTTAGTGAAGCAGAGAAAATTGAAAGAGGGGGATTCGGTTATCATTATCACCGGGATCAGGAAGGGCGGTCAGGTGGTTGGCGCGATTTTGTCCAGAGTGGTGTGAGGGAGGAGCCATGCAGTTAAAAACTTACGATGGGGTCAAGGATCATTCGCCGCTTTATTGTGCGGGCGGGGCTATTGTGCTGGTGTTAATGGCTGGACGAGAGTTTTCGAACTTGGGGGTGGTGAGTGTGAGACTGGGTTTGATGTTATTGGTTGCTGCGGTGTTCGGTGGGGTGGCGCTGTGGTTGCGACGCAGGCATGTGCTGTGCATCGAGGTCGTCGAAGATGAAGAGGGGGGGCAGCGTTTGTTGCTGGGTAAAGGTGCGGCAGCGGATCTAGTGATCTTGAAATCTGAACTGGCGTATGTGAAGTGGGAGCAGGATCAGGTGGTGATTCATTATCATCGGGGGGAGGATCTGAACCGCGCTTCTTTTTTTACTAAAGGGGCGCATAAGAAAAAAGTTGAGCAGCTGGTAGAATATTTGAAAACTTGGGGTGAGTGATTTAAGCTGGGAAAAAATTTGGATATATGATTTCTTTGATACATAATTGTCGGTTGTTGACCCCAGGTGAAGATGTTTGTTTGGGTTCTATCGGGATTGATGAGGTTGGGGTGATCTCGACCGTGAGCGAGGGGGATACTGAGGGCGAGCATGGCTCGAGCTATGACGCGCAGGGCTTGTATGCGGCGCCGGGCTTCATTGATATCCATACGCATGGGGTGAATGGCTGTGATCTTACAGACGCCACGCTGGAGTCGGTCAGGAAGATTTCTGAAACGAAGTTGCGTGAGGGGGTGACCACTTACCTGCCGACGAGCCTGACTTTGCCTCCAGAGAACTTGAAGGAGATGGCAGGGGCGGTGGCTGAGTATCGCAAGAATGAAGAGTTTGCGCGCACGCCGTCTTTGCACATCGAGGGGCCGTATATCAACCCGAATTGTTTGGGGGCGCAGAATGGCGAGTATGTAAGGTTACCGGATGCGGATGAGGTTTTGGCTTTGAATGAAATCGCTCCTATTGGGGTGGTATCTTTGGCGGTGGAGATGGAGGGGGCGGTGGATTTTATTGCGGAAATGAAACGTCAGGGGATCACCACTTCCTGTGCGCACTCGGCGGCGACTTATGCGCAATTTTCTACTGCACGCGATGCGGGCTTGGCTCACTTGACGCACTATTGCAATCAGATGACTCCGCTGCATCACCGTGAGGTGGGTTTGGTGGGGGCTGGGCTATTGGATCTGGAGGTGATGACGGAGATGATCTGTGATACGATTCATCTGTGTCCGGATATGATTCGTATCGCTTTCAAGCATCGTCCGATTGAGGCGATCATGTTGGTGACGGATTCGATGGCGGCGTCGTGGTTGGGGGATGGGGAGTATGAAATAGGCGGTTTGCAGGTGCAGGTGAAGGCGGGGCAGGCGCGTTTGGCGAGTGGGGCATTGGCGGGCTCGACTTTACGCTATAATGAGGGTTTGAAAAATATAGCTGAGATCACGAGTTTGCCGCTCAATCAGTTGATCGCAACGACGGCGGCGAATCAGGCGAGATCGTTGGGTTTTGCGGATCGTGGGAGATTGCAGGTGGGCTTGCTGGCTGATGTTGTTTTGCTGAATGATGATTTTGAGGTGAAGGCGGTGTTTGTGGGTGGGGAGCAGAAGATTTGAGCCGTAGCACAGCGGAGACCGCCGGAGGATATTGCCCGAAGGCAAATGAAGAGATTTGAGGAGTTCACCAGGAGAACATCAGAAGAGGGGAACCGCAGATTGCGCAGATGGGAGCAGATAGGAATTTGAGATTTGAGATTTGAGATTTGAGATTTGAGATTTGAGATTTGAGATTTGAGATTTGAGATTTGAGATTTGAGATTTGAGATTTGAGATTTGAGATTTGAGATTTTTTATCGCGAAATGGTGGGAGTTTGGGTTTGGAGCTGGGAGGGAAGAGCTGATTGATGATTTGCGATTGAGGCTTGTTGATTTTTGATGGGAAGAAAAGCGGTAAAAAGCATGCTTGTTGGCAGTTTTTTTGTGGAGGTTTTGGGTGATGAGTTGAGGTTTTCTCCCTTTTATTTCAAGCGAAAGAGGACTTTGGGGGAGGTCTATTCGCTTGATGAGGAAAAAAGCTTCTTTTTATTGATATTTCCTTGTCTGAATGATTGCAAATGGGGGCTTTTTCCCTTAGATATTAGGGTTAATCAAGCTTTGGGTTCTCTGGCGAAAATGTAAGGAGACTCAAACGAAGCAAACAATTTCTATGGCTGAATCTAAATCGAAAAAAAACGCTTCTGAGGAGATCCCTGAAGAGGCTCCGGTGAATATCCCTGAAGATACTTCGATAAGTGTAGAGGGCAATGTGGACGCCAAGGGATCTGAAGAATACGGTGCCGCGCAGATTGATAAATTGGAAGGTTTGGAGGCGGTTCGCAAACGCCCAGGAATGTATATCGGCGATCCTAAAACCGAGCAGGGATTACATCACTGTGTGTTTGAGGTTTTGGACAACTCGATTGATGAGCACCTGGCAGGTTATTGCAGCCACATCGATGTGACCATTCACATGGACGGCTCGGTTTCGGTCAAGGATGACGGACGAGGTATCCCGGTGGATCATCACGAAAAATTCAACATGCCGGCGATTGAGCTGGTGCTGACCAATTTGCACGCGGGTGGTAAGTTTGGTCAAGGCGCTTACAAATACTCTGGTGGCTTGCACGGGGTGGGTGCGAAGTGTGTGAACGCTTTATCCGAATGGTTCACTGCTGAAGTGTATCGCGATGGCAAGGTGTATTCCATTTCTTTCGAACGTGGAGCAACCACCAAAAAATTGCAGGTGATCGGCGAGCTTCCCGAAGGCAGCAAAACGGGGACTCTGGTTACTTTTTTGCCTGACTCTACGATTTTCACAACCTCCACGGATTTTAAATTCGACCGTCTCGCGACGCGTTTACGGGAACTGGCTTTTTTGAATGCTGGTCTGGTGATTGTATTGACGGACGAGCGGGCTGATTCAGCGCGTAAGGAGACTTTCTTTTATGAAAAGGGGATTGCTGAGTTTGTCCGTCAGATTGGCGAAAACAAAGAGCTGGTTCATATCGAGCCTATTTGCTTGGGTGGCAAACGTGAAGTCAAAACCAAAGAAGGGGTCGATGAGGTCTATGTCGATCTGGTGATTCAGTACAACGACAGTTACAATGAACAGATCATGTGTTATGCCAATTCGATTCCCAACGGGGATGGAGGCACTCACTTGACGGGATTACGCACTGCGCTGACCCGTGCGATTAATACTTACGCCAAGGCGAATAAACTGCAGAAAGAGAAGGATCCTCCGATCAACGGCGACGATTGCCGCGAGGGCATCGTTTGTGTGTTGAGTGTGAAGCTGCCGAACCCGAGTTTCAGCTCGCAGACCAAGGATAAACTGGTCAACCGTGAGATCGAGGGCTTGGTGAATTCTTTTGCTTACGAGGGTCTGTCGGCTTATTTTGAAGAGAACCCAGGTATTGCCAAGGACGTCATCGGTAAAGCGATGACCGCATCCAGGGCGCGTGAAGCGGCTCGTAAGGCACGCGAAACGGTGCGTAAATCTGCGCTGACGGGAGGTGGTCTGCCAGGCAAACTGGCGGATTGCTCCAGTCGTAATCCGGAAGAGAGTGAGCTCTACATAGTGGAGGGTGATTCCGCTGGTGGCTCTGCCAAACAAGGCAGGGATCGTCGCACTCAAGCAATTTTGCCACTGCGTGGTAAAGTGATCAATGTCGAAAAAGCACGCTTGGACAAGGCGCTGCAGAACAAGGAAATCCAGACGATGATCACGGCGATTGGGACCGGGATCGGAAGTGGCGAAATGGAAGGTTCCTTCAATCTTGAAAAAGCTCGTTACCATAAGATCATCATTATGACTGATGCGGACGTGGATGGGTCGCATATTCGAACTTTGTTGCTGACTTTTTTCTGTCGTCAAATGTTGGATTTGGTGCGGGCTGGTTATTTATACATTGCCCAGCCGCCCCTCTACAAAATCACTCGACGGAAAAAAGAACAGTACGTTCAGGATGATGCTGAATTGAATCGTATTTTGGTCGAATTGGGTGCTGGGGATGTGAGGTTGCTCAACAAGTCTGATGATAAGGTGTTGGATCCGAGTCACTTGAGTGCTGTTTTGACGCTGATCGGTCGTTTATCTAATTTCAGTGATGTGATCGCGCGTAACGGCGGGGAATTTGAAAATTACCTGTTAGCAGGGAAGCCCAAAGAGGGGAAGCTGCCTGAATACATGGTTCAATTGAGAGATGGCAATGAAGTTCAGCTCGAATTTTTACTCGACGAAGAAGCGCTGAAAGCTTTTTCTGATGCGAATCCTGATTTGCAATTATTTGGCAGCCCAGAGGCAGAAGAGGATAAAGCTTCGACTGAGCCGGGTGGAGAAGAAAGTGAAGCTGCAGAGGCTCCGAAAAAAGAGATTGAAGAGCGAGTGACTCGCCGAGCGAGATTGATTGAGGTGCCTGAAGCCAGATCGATTGGCAAGGTGCTGATGGAACTGGAGGAGCACGGTTTGCATATCGATCACTTTTCAGCTCAAGATAAACCTTTGTTTGAGATTTTGGAAGGAGAAGGGGATTCTGAAAAAGTGACTCCGGTCTTTTCAGTTCCAGAGATCCTAGAGACTATCATCAATATCGGTCGGCGTGGAATGCAGGTTCAGCGATTTAAAGGGTTGGGGGAAATGAACGCTAAGGAGCTGTTTCTAACCACGATGGATCCTAAGGCTCGCAAGCTGCTACAGGTGCGATTTGATGATGAAAATGCGGTCGAAGCAGACCGGATGTTCACTATTTTGATGGGGGATGTGGTGGAACCGCGCCGCCGGTTCATTGAGGATAATGCCTTGAATGTTCGAAACCTTGATGTCTAAGCTTCGTTCGAAGTGAGCTGAGTTTTACCAATTTTAACTAACTGAAATTTTTTTATTGTGGCCGATCAAACTGAAAACAATTCGCCTCCGGAAGAATACATTGAGAAAATCAATGTGGCCGATGAAATGTCGAAGTCCTTTTTGGACTATTCGATGTCGGTGATCATCTCCCGAGCCTTGCCTGACGTAAGGGATGGACTGAAGCCTTCGCAACGTCGTATTCTTAATGCGATGAATGACCTTGGACTGGCTCCGGGTAAACATTATCGTAAGTGCGCTAAGATCTGTGGTGATACTTCGGGTAACTATCACCCGCATGGTGAAGCCACGATTTATCCTACTTTGGTGAACATGGCACAGCCGTGGTCGATGCGCGATCCGCTGATCGATGGTCAGGGGAACTTTGGATCGGTGGAGGGAGACCCTCCAGCTGCGATGCGTTATACAGAAGCGCGTTTGACTCATCTGGGCATGTGCCTGATGACGGACATGGACAAGGATACCGTGGATTTTGTTCCCAACTATGACGAGACCCAGATCGAGCCAACGGTATTTCCTGCGGCGATGCCGAACTTATTGGTTAATGGCGGGACGGGGATTGCTGTTGGAATGGCGACCAATTTACCGCCACACAATCTGGGGGAGGTGATCGAAGGGATATGCGCGACGATTGATGATCCTACGCTCAGTGATGAAGGTTTGATGAAATACATCAAAGGGCCGGATTTCCCGACTGGTTGTACTATACTCGGCATGACGGGGACTAAGAGCTACATGGCTACAGGTCGTGGCAGTATCAAGGTGCGTGGTCGTGCGGAGATTGTGGAGGATAAAAAGGGGCGCGAGCAAATCGTGATCACCGAGATTCCCTACAATGTGAACCGAGCAACATTGGTGAAGCGGGTGGCTGAGCTGGTGAACGAAAAAATCCTTCCGGAAATCAGTGCGATTCGTGATGAGTCAGATGAAAACACCCGAGTGGTGATTGATCTGAAACGTGATGCACGAGCGCAGGTGGTATTGAACAATTTGTTCAAACACACAGCTTTGCAGTCGAGTTTTTCAGTGAACATGCTGGCAATTGATAACCGACGACCACGGTTGTTGTCGGTGAAAGATGCCATCGATTGTTATATAGAACATCGCCGCGAGGTGATTTTGCGCCGCACACGTTACCTTTTGCGTAAAGCGGAAGATCGTGCGGAAGTTTTGGAGGCGTTTTTATTGGCACTTGATCACTTGGATGATTTCATCCACATGATTCGCGATTCAAAAAATCGCGACATCGCACGAGAAAAAATCAAGGCTTACACTTTTGATCCTAAAACAGCGGAGCGGTTGGGCATCCTGATCAGGGATCAGCCGAGTCTCAATATCGAAGAAGGTCGTTATGTGTTCACTGATCGCCAGGTGACTTCGATTTTGGAGTTGCGTCTCTATCAGCTGACGGCGATGGAGCAGGACAAGATCAAAAAGGAATACGACGCTGTGCTTGATGATATCAAGGATTTACTCGATATTCTGGCTCGCGAAGAGCGCGTTTTGCAAATCATCAAGGATGAGCTCAACGAGATCAAGGCCAAACATGCTACGCCTAGGTTGACGGATTTTGGCATTGATGAGGGAGACATGAACATTGTCGATCTGATTGCCAATGAGTCGAACATTATTACCATTTCGCACAAAGGATACATCAAGCGTACCTTGTCCTCAGAATACCGGACGCAGGCACGTGGTGGAAAAGGCTTAAAAGGCATGGTCACGCGTGGGGCACAAACGGAGGATGATGAGGATGACTTTGTCGAACAGCTGTTCTCGGCGTCGACTCATGACTACTTGATGTTCTTCACCAATACGGGTCGAGCTTATGTCGAACGGGTGTATCGCATCCCTGAAATGAGCCGAACCTCTATGGGGCGTTCGATTAAGAACTTCCTCAATTTACAAAAGGATGAAACTATTGCTTCGACGCTGCGCATCGAAGGCGACCCTACCGGCGATTTAGACAAAACTTTCGTTGAAGAGTTTCATATTGTCTTTGCTACTCGGACTGGTCGAATCAAGAAGACTAATCTCAAGGATTTTCGGAATATTCGCAAAACGGGTATTATTGCGATCAAGATTGAAGAGCAGGATGAATTGATCGATGTCAGATTGACCAATGGTGATAACCAGATCATTCTGGTTACCCACGAAGGCTTGAGTTTGCGCTGCCATGAAGAGGGTGTGCGCGACATGGGTCGATCTTCACGTGGAGTGTGGGGGATTCGGCCTAAAAAGGATGACTACGTAGTCACTTTGGCAGTGGTGGATCCGGAATGCATGTTGTTGGTGGCTTCGGAAAGAGGCATCGGCAAACGCACATCTTTCGAGGAATACCGAATCCAGACTCGTGGAGGCAAAGGCATCATCACGATGAAAACTACCGAGAAAACCGGCAAGGTGGTCGGCGCTCTGGTAGTCGGCGAAGCCGATGAGCTGATGGTGATGACTAGTGCCGGACAAAGTGTGCGCCTCAAGGTGAACGGGGTGCGTCCAACTTCTCGGAATACTCAAGGGGTCAAATTAATGAACCTGAAAGAGGGGGAGGTCATTCAAGACGTCGCACGAGTGATCGTGGATGAAGAGGATGAGAGCGAAGAAGGCGTAGCTGAAGATGTGGTCGATACTTCGCAAGAAGGATCGACTGTTGAAGAACCGGCAGCTGGCGAAGAGGAGTAGAGCTGGGCAAAGTTGATAGGCGACAGCTCTCTACGGGGGCTGTCGAATGGTCAGGAGGCGGGCGCCGGAAGGCACGCAGGAGCGAGCCCCTCCATAGAGAATTTTGGGGCGCTGCTGTGGGGCTCTGCCGAAAGAATTGAAGGGCGAGCTGCCGAGCACCGACGAATTGAAGCTTAGCATTAATTGTCAGAGACGATGCTTTTCATGTTGGTTTAGCTTGCTTTCTTGCTGTGAATGTTGAGGATAATGCAACTTTGTATTAAATTTGTGCCTCCTGCTCCTGAAACCATTGCCCGTGAAACCATTGATCGCCAGTTAGCGGCGGCGGGCTGGGTGGTGCAAGACGTATCTGAACTGAACCTTGCAGCAGGGCAGGGGGTAGCTGTTCGCGAAATGCAATCCCAGGGCGGGCCCGCCGATTACATCCTATTCGTCGACGGCAAAGCGCTTGGTGTCGTGGAGGCCAAGAAAGAAGGCACCACTCTCTCTGGAATCGCCGAGCAGTCAGAGCGCTACTCCCACGCAAAGAAATGGATCCCCCAGCGCTGGGCAGATCCACTGCCTTTCACCTACGAAACCACTGGCATCGAGACCAACTTCCGCGACCAGCGCGATCCCGACTCGCGCTCCCGTCTCGTCTTCGCCTTTCATACTCCCGGGCACCTGCTCGGACTCGTTCAGCAGTCCGACACTCTCCGCACCCGGCTCCGTGAGTTTCCTGAACTGAATACCACCGGCTTGCGTGATTGCCAGATTCATGCCATCACCGGCCTTGAAAAATCTTTCGCCGACAACCGACCACGTGCCCTTCTCCAGATGGCTACCGGCTCTGGCAAGACCTACACCGCCGTCACCCAGGCCTACCGCCTCATCAAGTACGCCGGCGCGAAGCGCATCCTTTTCCTTGTTGATCGCGGCAATCTCGGCCGCCAGACCGTCAACGAATTCCAGCAGTTCACCACCCCCGACGATGGTCGCAAATTCACCGACCTCTATAACGTCCAGATGCTCGGCCCCGCCGGCATCGACGATGTCTGCAGCGTCACCGTCTCCACCATCCAGCGGCTCTACGCCCAGCTTGCTAACAACGACCAGTTTGACGAAGAGGCCGACGAACACTCCGGCTATGAAGGGGCCGCCAGCACCGTGGGCAAGGAGCCGCTCCCAGTCACCTATAACCCTCGCATCCCAATCGAATCATTCGATTTCGTCATCGTCGACGAATGCCACCGCTCCATCTACAACCTCTGGCGTCAGGTTCTCGACTACTTCGACGCCTTCCTCATCGGACTCACCGCCACCCCCTCAAAAGCGACTCTCGGCTTCTTCAATCAGAATCTCGTCACCGAATACCCCCACGTTCAGGCCGTCGCAGATGGTGTTAACGTCGGTTACGATATCTACAGGATCAAAACCAAAATTTCTGAAGGGGGCACCAAGCTCGATGCAGGTTTCGATTACCAAAAACGCGACCGGCTTACCCGCGAGAAACGCTGGGCCGTCCAGGACGAGGAAGAAACTTTTCAGAAAACTCAGCTCGACCGCTCGGTTGTCGTCCCCGACCAGATCCGCACCGTCATCCGCGCTTTCAAAGAAAAACTCTTCACCGACCTTTTCCCCGACCGGCCCGCGCGCGCCGCGCAGATGGGTTTGTCCGTTCCCTGGGTCCCCAAGACCCTTATCTTCGCTAAGGACGACAACCACGCCGAAGACATTGTCGCCCACGTCCGCGAAGAGTTCGGCAAAGGCAATGACTTCTGCAAAAAGATCACTTACAAGGCCAGCGGTAAGTCCGAGGACATCATCAAAGCCTTCCGCACCGCGCCCGAGTTCCGTATCGCCGTCACCGTCGACATGATCGCCACTGGCACCGATATCAAGCCCCTCGAGTGCCTGCTCTTCCTGCGAGACGTGCGCTCCCAGCTCTACTTCGAGCAAATGAAAGGCCGTGGCACCCGCACCATCGATCCCACCGATCTCGCCACCGTCACCCCCGACGCCGGCACCAAGACTCGTTTCGTTCTCGTCGATGCCGTCGGCGTCACCGAGTCCGACAAGACCGACTCTCGCCCCCTCGAGCGCAAGCCCACCGTCGCTTTTGATCAACTCCTCAAAAACGTCGCCATCGGCCATCGCGACGAAGATACTCTCACCAGTCTCGCTAACCGCCTTGCCCGTCTCGACCAGTCCCTGAGCGACTCCGACAAAGCCGAACTCCAATCCGCCGGTGGCCTCTCCCTCAAAAAACTCGCATCCGATCTGCTGCAAGCCACCGATCCGGACAACATCGCCGCTCGCGCTGAGGACGAATCCATCACCGAGGAACAAGCTGCCCTAGACCTCGCCAACCAGGCCGCCGTCCCCATTGCCACCCAGCCCGCCTTCCGCGACCTGCTCGAAACCAAACGCCGCGACCGCGAGATCACCATCGACCACCTTGCCAGCGACGAAGTCCTCGAAACCGGCTACGATGAAGAAAAAGCCCGAGGCCTCATCAGCAACTGGAAACAATTCCTCGAAGACAACCAGGATGAAATCACCGCCCTCCAGATCCTCTACAACAAACCCCACGCTAAGCGCCATCTCGTTTACGAAGAACTCAAGGGCCTCGCCGAAGCCGTCGCTCGTCCGCCCTACCACATCGCTCCCGCCGAAGTTTGGAAAGCCTACGAACACCTCGAAAAGCGTCCTCTCACCGCCGACCCCGTCAAAACCCTGACCAACCTCATCACCCTCGTCCGCCACACCGTCGATCCTGAGGCTACCCCGCTCGCGCCTTTCCCTGAATTTGTCGAGAACCGCTACCAGCAATGGCTCGCCCAACACGGCGACCGCTTCACTGACGCCCAACGCCACTGGCTCGAAGTCATCAAAAACTACGTCGCCCTCAACGGAGCCTTCGCCACCGACGATCAGACCGCCTACCTCGACGCCTGGCAAAGTGTCGACTCCGATGAGGGCGTGCCGCTTGCCGTCGCGAGAAAGGCCTTTGGGCACGACCCTAAAGAACTCATCATCGAACTCAACGAAGCCCTCATCGCCTAGCGCATGTCACCCAAGAAGAAAGCGTCACAAAAAATTAAGACCGCCGGCATCAAGGCTGTGGCATCCCTTGCCGCGCCCTCCGACTACCAGCAACTCCTCGCGGCAATCAAATCGCGCATTCAAACCGCCCGAGTTCAAGCCCACCTCGCAGCCAATCGGGAACTGGTTCGCCTCTACTGGGACCTTGGAAGACTCATTGTCGAACGTCAGAAAATCGAAGGCTGGGGAAAAGCGGTGATCGAGAAGCTTTCGACCGATCTGTCTCAGGAGTTCCCTGAGATGAGTGGATTCACTTCCCGAAACCTATGGTTGATTCGAAAGTTTTATCTCGCTCACAGCGAAGGGCTTGAAAATCTGAAACAAGCTGTTGCAGAATTGGCGGACAGCTCGGCAGTTCCCCAGCCACTAGCGGTCGTCTTCGAAACAGGCTCAGTTCTCGCGCAATCTGCGCGAGAACTTCTGAAACAGGCTGTTTCAGAAGTTGAAATCGGTTCTTGTCCCGAAGCGCTGCTTGCCATCCCATGGGGACACAACATCAAGTTGTTTCAGAAACTCAAAGACCCCGTCCTCCGTCTCTGGTATGCCGCCCAGACTTCGCAACACGGCTGGTCGCGCGCCGTCCTCGTTCATCAGATCGAGAGTGAACTCCACCTCCGCGCCACCAGCCAGAGCAACAACTTCGCCGCCACCCTCACCGATCCCCAGTCCGACCTCGCCCGCGAGCTGATCAAAGACTCCTTCAACCTCGAGTTCCTCGACATCCGCGAGTCGATCCGCGAGCGTGAACTGGAGGAATCTCTCATCGCCAACCTCCGCGACTTCCTTCTCGAACTCGGCACCGATGAAGGCGTGCCGCTTGCTGTGGCAAAACGCGTGTTCGGCGAAGATCCGAAAGCCATTATCGAGGAACTGAATCAAGCGCTGATCGCTTGAACAGCCAAAACTTCAATTTCACATATAAGTGAAAAAATCCATTGAAATCACCCTCAGTAACATCCACCTTGGGGCGTGCAGAGAGGTTGTGACACTTGCAATCGACGGCAAGGATCCCGCTGCTAAATTCCTGAATCAACTCAAGAAAAAGGATCAAAATGCCTACAACTCTCATTTACCAAGAACCGGAATCATGAAAATCATACGCACCAAAGAGAGCAACCCGCTTGCAAAAGACTTTGCGAAAACTCCCTCCATCGAAGAGCAAGTGGAATTCCGCAAACTCATCGTGGTGGAGGAACTGCTCCAGTTCATGAAACGCGAGGGCATCAAGCGCGGCGAACTTGCCGAGCGCATGGGGGTGGGCCCTTCACGCATCACCGCGATGCTTAGCGGTGATAGCAACCTGACCATCGATACGCTTGTCCGAGCAGGAAATGCCGTTGGTGCCGACCTTCATCAGACCTTTGCTCCACAGGGTAAAAAGATGCGTTGGACTGCTTATGAGCCAACGGATGTGCACAAAGCCTTTTCTTCACCCGTTCGGACCACGGTGCTTGCACAAGTTTCAAACCCATACATCCTCAAACCCACCGCACCTGATGACACAGCCATCGCCTCTTAATGCATCGCCGCTGCGGCTGCAGGGTCACAGTTTCACAGAGATCTCCGTCAAGGCGTCCGAGCAGGATAATCCTGAGGGTGGCTTCTCTCTTAGCACTCAGAGAACGATCCATGTACACTCCGACGATCTTCTGAAATTTCTCCTCACCCTGGAAGTGGCGCTGGGCTCCAACAGCCAAGACCAAGAAGCACCCTACACAGCGGATCTCACCATCCATGGCGAATTCGAAGTTGCTAAAGAATTCACTGCACGCTCCCCAGAAGAACTCGTTTATGTGACTGGAGCATCCATGCTCTATGGCGCTTGTCGTGAAATGTTAGCCAACATCACCGCACGATCTAGCCACGGAATGTCCACGCTGCCTTCGGTGTCTTTTGGTGTCATGAAACCCGTAGCCAAAAAGGCGAATAAGAAAACTGCGAAGAAGAGCAGCTGATCGCTCGCTGTAACTTGCAAAGAAACACACTTTTTCACGTAAATGGCACCACCGACACCCCATAAATACAGTAGATTAGGCTTGCCGGTCTGTTTCGTCGCCAAGCGTATTTTCGGTTTAGATTCGAAAGTCGTGATGGAGGAAGTTAATGAGGTTGATGTTGTATGAGATGCGAAATGAAAAATTCGGAACAACGCCTGTCCGCCGGAGCCTTGGAGGAGGAAGGTGGTGGTATGAGTGAGGTTCCGAAAGGTTGGACTGAAAGCACCCTTGGCGACGTGTGCATCAAGGCGTCGAAGGTGAATCCCAAGGATGAGCCTGACAAAGAGATCACCTATCTCGACATTGGAGGCATCGACAATGAGGCATTGAAGATTACGAAGACAAAGACCTACACGGGAGCAGATGCCCCGTCACGGGCACGTCAGCTCGTGGAGGAAGGCGATGTTCTTTTTTCAACGGTTCGAACCTATCTGAAAAAGATTGCGCAAGTGCCAGCCAAGTATGATGGCGAGGTGGCCTCAACCGGCTTCACTGTCCTTCGAGGCGGCGAGGCTCTCGATTCAAAATACCTTTTCTACTACATCATTCAGGTTTAAAATAACAATCTCTCTTATTATAGCCATTGCTACAATTTCATTTTTATCATTTTATATTTTCAATCATTCCATCAGGAAAATTATACATGAAGATAATGAAACACACATCATATCGCTACTAGATATTCTTAGAGATCAGTACTACAATAATTTGGAAACAGGAAATAAGGGTTTACTCATCACGCTTCTAAACAGAACCCAGAATAATGATAAAGTTATAAACACTTACTTTTTCGATTCTACGGGAACCCAAACCTACCCCACAGACTCAGAAAAAATAACAATAGACGAACTTTATAATGGAGACACTTCAATGCTAGACAAACAAATTAAGCTGATATCTTTCGAGTCAGGAGAAAAACATTTCACAAGAGCCTTTGTGCAAATGGAAAACACTGCCAATTGCTACGAATGCCATTCACCAAACACCAAATCACTTGGGTATTTAGTTATCGACTTTTCAACACAAGAAACAGAGAGGAGCCTTGTCTTTGTTAGAAAATTTAGTCTGTTTTTCACAATAATTCTCATACTAATTATTATTGGATTGGTAATTATTCTGCATTATCGCATTGTTAAAACATCACTTTCAAGTTTTGAAGAGATAATAAACGAGATAAATAAAGGTAATTTGGATAAGAGAATTGGAATTGGCAGATCTAAGGAATTGGGCAGACTTGCCAAAAGTTTTAACGATATGGTTGAAACTTTTCAGAAAACCCAAAATGAGCTTAACGTTTGCCATGTTAAAGAATTGGAATCAAAAAATAAAATGGCTACAATTGGTATGATGGCATCGCGTTTAGCACACGAAATTCGCAATCCCCTTACCGGTATTGCAAACGCAACTGAAATATTAGTTCAGGATATGCCCGATGATGAAAACAAACCCATATTAGAGGAAATGCGCCGACAGGCAACTAGGGTTAATAACGCAATTTTAAATATGCTCAGGTTTTCTCACTCACACGATTTAAAGCTAACCAACAAGGATTTACATGAAATA
>JAKISY010000048.1 GCA_021648365.1 Verrucomicrobiales bacterium | reverse complement strand
GTGAAGGGCTTTGGGGAAAAGGGTGAAGGCATGCCTCCTTATCTCGGGGTGCTGAAGGATTATCAGATCAAGTCGATCATTATGTATATCGAATCTTTGGGGGCTAAGAAGTGAGAAGTGAGAAGTGAGAAGAACTTCGACCTAAACTTTAACTTCAACCTGAACTTCTGAGGAAGATGGATTGGCGATTGATGATTTTTGATGGGGATGATGGGGAGCTGTTGTTGCCGTGGGGAGAGGAGGACAGCTTGAAAAGCTGTTTTACATTGTGGCAGGCAATGGTTTTCGTCGCAGGGGGTGGATCCTCTCTGGTATCATGAAGATACCAGAATGGATCAGTTGTGGATTGGGTTCATTGATGCCAGTGGGGGCTGGGGTAAAGCTCCACGGGCGAGGCACTTGAAGATCGCGGTGAAGGATGTGGAGAGGTGAAGTGGAATTGCCTCAAGGTAGGCTGATTTTTTTTGGCCATTTTTGATGAAAGGCAGTATTAAAATTATCTACCCTTTTTTTTCGTAACTTATCATATGGCCAGGGTTCTGTTATTCGACGCGGATGACCCAGTTCATGCGTCTTCTTGAGCGAGTGTTTTTAAAATCAGGAAATACCTGCCCTTCTTCAAATGTGAGAAGGGGGGATGGATCGTTGTGTTCACGATTTCAGATGAGAACATTGTGAAAGGCACCGAGAGCTCTGATTTGATTGGTCATCGGTCTTGACGATGGGAAAAGCACATGTTTTAATTCCAAAAATGAATAGTATTAACCTCTCCCTCCCCCTTGGGCACCTTCAAGCCCAGTTTAGTAACCAAAGGGCAGGGGAGGAGGAAAAGAAGATTTCTAGCAGTTCAGTTAGTAAACATTCGATGGTCGAGATTTCTTTCAAACAGATGGGGTCGAAGAAGCGCTTGCTCGAGGGCTTTCACATCGACTGGCCCCCAACCGAGGATGGAGAGGGCGGCGATCCGCTCACTCTGCGGCAACTGATCACGCGAATCGTGTTGGCAGAGGTCGCCGCCTTTCGGAAGCGTCAGCGAAAACGCAGCTTCGTTCAGGTCTTGAGCGAGGCGGAGATCGAAATAGCAGCGGAAGCGGGCAAGATCGATTCCGGTGGCCGAGAACTAGATCAAGAGGTTGATGAGAACGAAGCCGTTGGAGTTGCTCTACAAGCATTCGAGGACGGCATCTACTTGGTTCTGATCGATCAGGTCGAACAGCGGAATCTCGATGTTGAGGTGCACGCACACGAGGGAACGCAGATCGTTTTTCTGAGACTCACATTCCTGGCGGGTGCCTGAATGCCCTAAACTGCCTGCGGCCAGAAACTGCTGACCATCGAATCACAATGACACTATTATGTTAAAACCAGAGGAAGCCGAAAAAGAACTGAAGAAGTTGGTGGTGAAACGCGCCGAAGCGCTCAGCCGAGAGCGCATGGGATCGACTACAGATCGGTTGCGCGAACCGGGTTTTGCTTTTCTCAATTGCTCCAAGACGGGTAAGCCGGTTAAGGACTGGGAAAAGCTGAACGCCCTTCATGAGAAAGCGGGAAAGAAGCTCGATGCGATGTCGAAGAAGGACCGGCGAGTTGTGTTCGAGGCCTTGTGCCCAAAGCTGGCGACGCATCTAGAATGCGGATGGGAACTACTAAAACATACCCCTTACCAAATTGGTTGGGGGAGGCGTGGCTTCCGGGCTCCCAACAATAACAAACTCACCGCAGCGAGCCGCTTTTCCTGGGTGCAGACCGTGGCGAATGCAACGAATGAGTACGACCAGGACATACTCTGGTTTGCCGAGTGGTACACCTACCTAAACCTCTGGAACGGCTCGGACTTCGGCTTGTTGTTTGCCGTGGCAATTGACAGCGGTGGAGCTGAAGGCGAGGGCGTCTTCGAAATCTTGCGCGCCGCGGCGAATGGTGAACACGAGATCGCCGGCATGGGCGATCACATCTGCCATGCCCTCCTGAGCTGTTCCAAACCCGAGGCCTGGGAGTTCATGGAGGGCTTCCTTCTGGCGGCCCAACGCCAGGAAGGGCTACGGCAGTCCATTCTCGAGGCAATCGATTTCGCGCACCCTGAGGCCTTTCGGCGCATGCTTCGGTTGATCCTCGAGGAGAACTTGGTGCGCTTCAGTTCAGTCGTGAGGGCGGCCGATGTCTGGTTCGGTCTGGCCTGGGATTCCGTTAGCGCGGCTGTGATAAAGAAGACGATCACACAAGTGCTCGAATTCCTCGAAGCGCCCGACCGAGCAGAGGAAGCGATCGCTCGGCAGGTGGCTGACCCCGAGGCGGGAGAAACCGTCTACCTCGCGTTGTGGACTCTGGCCTTTAACGATGTCTATCAAGCCATTCCCAAAGCAGCGGCTTTGCTCGTTTCTCCGTCTAAGAAAGCTAAAGGCAAAGCAATCGTGCCCTGTGTCGAGGCTCGCTTTGCCGCCACCACTTTCCTAGTGAGTTTAGACCTAGACGAATCGGCCAAGACACTTGCCCCGGCTCTGCAGGACGAAGACATGAGGGTAGCGACGCTTGCCATCCAAGGGATCTCCGAAGCCATTCCCGATACCTTCGAGATTCTCGAGTCGCAACTGGATCGATTCCCGGAGAAGGCAAAGAAGATGGAAAGTCTGATTTGGCCATGGATGGAACTAACCGTGTCGAGATCAGCTGTGGCGACGGCCATGCTTTCCAATTTCGGAACCCGACCCGTTGAGCGGCTGCTTCCCTTTCTCTCCTATCTCGGTCCTTGGGAAAGGTCCACTGCCGCAGATATGCTCGGTCGCGCACCGAAGAAACTGTCGGCGGAAGGCAGGGATACTCTCGTGCGTCTGATGAAGGACGCCAGCGCCGATGTCCGGCAATCGGCCGTCCAGGGGGTTTCGAAATTGAAGCTAGACGAGAGCGAAATGGAGTTCGCGGAGAGCCTGCTCACAAGGAAGAGCAGCGACCTTCGGCGAGGCCTCCTTCAACTGATCCTGAACCAGGAGAAGGGTGCGGCTATGGCCAGCGCACAGCGCCTTGTCGAGTCGGGCAAGGTTTTACAACGACTGGCAGGACTGGAATTGCTGGAGCTATTCATCGAGAAGGAAACCGCCGTCGAGCAGTGCTTGAAGATCGCGGAAGATTTTGCTCAAAGGCGGGGCGGAAAGATGAGCAAGGAGGAGCAGACCCTCCTGACAGCCCTTCGCTCGGCGAGCGAGAAGCCGCTCACCCTAGAGGATGGCCTGGGATTGATGGACCGCAGTCGCCTGACGCTGGCCCCTCCTCCGAAGATGAAGAGGTTCAAAATTGATACGCCTGCGGCCGTCGGCGTGATTCAGGACCTCAACCGGTTGATTCACGAGAATCGGAAACAGGAGATCACTTTTGAGAACTATGACGATGAAGAGGCCACCGAAATTCTTGGCGCCATTTCCTGGCGTTTCCCGACCCCCGACCGCGACAAGCCGGTGTCCGAACAGTGGCAGAAGCTGCCCTTGCGGGAAGTGTGGGAAACCTGGCTCGTAGAAAGAAATACCAAGTTGCGGGACAAGGACGGCTTGGAGCTTTTGCGGGCGCTCATGTTGATCGCCATGGATGATGCGGCTTCCAATTCCGATACCAAGGGCTGGCTTCGTAAGGGATACGAGAAAGTTTATGGAAAACCGACCAAGCTGGCGAAGTTGAAGTTGCCACATGCTCAACTAGTGCAGTACGTTCTTCAGTGGCTGGTCGGAGTTGAGCCCAGAGAGGAGATGTTGGATTTTGTTCTGGATGCAATTGAGTCCGAGATGGCAGCTGTGCCTTTCGACCTCAAGGTCGAGCAACTGAAGGACCACTGGTCCTATTTAGCAGATGACGATAAGCCGAAGTCGAAGGAAAAGAAGTTACTGTGCGAGTGGACAAGTTGGCGTGACTGGTGCGATCCCATACTCCCGATGACGAAGATGTGGGATCTTTTTTACGGTTTGCTCTTCTATGGAGGTCTGACGCTTCGACAAAAGGAGCGCTACTTCTGGTTGATACGGTGGTGGGATATGCCGACCAAAGGAACGGCGAATAATTTCGAGCTAATTCCTGACGCAGATCGATGCCGAGTCGAAACTTCGAAGCTGGCTTGGATGCATGCCGCGGGAAAGGTCAACGATGACGATGCCATCGATCATTTTATTGGACCTCGGGGGGTTGATGCGTGGAGTGGCGAAGGATTCGATGGTATTCAAGAGGTAACCACTCGCACGAAGGTCGAGTCCCTCGGTGACTGCAAGGCCTTCCTGGAAATCGGCCGGCAGTGCACGGACCGTGTTGTGGAAGTCGAACTGACTCGCGGAGAAAATCCCGGAACCGCGACCGATGCCGCAGTCGCCATCCGTTCACTCCATGGAACGGACAAATTTATCGAGATATTGTCGGTGTTAGGGAAGAGCAATCTCAACCGAACTTGGTCCTATCACAATAACAGTCGAAACGTGGTCTTCAGTGAGCTGTTGCGCCGTATCTTTCCCGACCCGAAGGACACCGCCGAGACCTTTTCGGTGCTGGTCAAGGCGGAGGAGATTCCGGAGAGTCGCCTAATTCAGATCGCTCTGTTCGCTCCTCAGTGGGTCGGCTTTGTCGGTGCGCATCTGGGGTGGGAAGGCTTCTCCGATGCTGTCTGGTGGATTCACGCTCACACCAAGGATGACCAATGGTCGGTCGACACTGAGGTGCGCGAGCAGTGGGCAGCGGAGATCTCGGAGCGAACGCAATTGACCAGCCAGGACCTGGTCGATGGAGCCGTCGATGTCGCCTGGTTTCACCAGGTCTATAACCAGTTGGGAAAAAAGCGCTGGAATCTCGTCGTCGACGAGGCTCGCTATGCTTCCGGAGGAGGAGGTCACACGCGGGCGCAGGTGTTCGCCGAAGCCATGCTTGGAGTAATGAAGAAAACCGACATGGTGAAACGCATTCGAGACAAGCGACACCAGGATACGGTTCGGGCGCTCGGGTTGCTTCCCCTGGCAAGGGGGAAGGGAAAGGACTCGGATCTTCTCAGTCGCTATCAAGAAATGCAGGAGTTCATCCGTACGTCCCGACAGTTCGGTTCGCAGAGGCAGGCCAGCGAAAAACGAGCCGCCACTATCGGGCAGGAAAACCTGGCGCGAACCGCCGGCTATCCTGACCCCATTCGTCTGCAGTGGGATATGGAGGCACGTGAGATCTCAGACATGAAGGACGGCGTATTGACCGCCAGCAAGGGAGAAGTCGAGGTGCGCCTCGAGATTGGCGAGTGGGGAGAAATTGCGATTGAAGTGAAGAAGGCCGACAAAGTTCTCAAGAGCATTCCAGTTGGCGTGAGGAAGGATAAGGCGATCAAGGCATTGACCGAACGACGGACTATACTCAAGCGGCAGGCCTCTCGGATGCGTAAGAGTCTGGAAGCGATGATGTGTCGGGGGGAAGCCTTCTCTCGAGATGAAGTAGCCAAGCTACTGGAACATCCTCTTCTCGCTCCGATGCTGCGAGGACTTATCCTCGTGGGCGTCGACGACCCCAAACTGCTGGGCTATCCATCCAAGAACGGCAAGGCGCTCGAGACCTTCGACGACAAGTGCGAGGTCATCGGCAAGAAGGAAGCAGTCCGCATTGCCCACCCCCACGATTTGCTCACCTCGAAGAAGTGGTCGAAGTGGCAGAGGGACTGCCTGGCGCGGGAACGCGTGCAGCCTTTCAAGCAGGTATTCCGAGAGTTGTATCCTCTCAACAAGGAAGAGAAGGCGAAAAAGACCACGCTCTCAAACCGCTATGCCGGCCACCAGGTGAATCCTAGACAGGCTATGGCTCTGTTCGGTGGGCGAGGCTGGGTCACCGCCCCGGAGGAAGGAGTGAGGAGAACTTTTCACGACGAAGAAATCAGCGCCTACGTCGTCTTCGAGGAGTCCTTCTACACGCCAGCCGATGTCGAAGGATTGACGTTGGCGGGAGTGCAGTTTGTGCGCCGAGGCACTCACGATGCCCTGCCTCTGTCGAAGGTCCCGCCGCGTGTATTCAGTGAAGTCATGCGGGACATCGACCTTGCTGTAAGCGTTGCTCATCGTGGTGGTGTCGATCCGGAAGCGAGCTCTTCGACAATCGAGATGCGAGGAAGTCTCGTCGTCGAGTCTACGGCAGTGCTGGGACTGAAAAATGTGAAGGTGAAGGAAAACCATGTGATGGTTGATGGCGATCTGGGCGAATATTCGATTCACCTCGGCAGCGCCATGACGCATATCATTCCAGGGGGCGCTCTGTATATCGTTGCCGTACAGTCGCAACACCGAGGGCGCTTGTTCCTCCCCTTCGCTGACGATGATCCTAAGACTGCAGAGGTGCTCAGTAAGGTCCTCTTGCTTGCAAGGGACACCGAGATCAAGGACCCTTCGATCCTCAATCAGATTCGAGCCGCGAGAGGGGGAAAAGTGACAGCCACTAGCCCAAACTGTGCCAGGGCCATATTGGTGATACGGGTCACCCGCTCGGGGATTGCCCTTCTTCAATCTCGGTTCAGTAACCAAAGGGCAGGGGGGGGGCAAATTCCTAGCAGTAGTCAGTAGACTAGCTTGGCAGGTAATGATTATCCGGCGGCTGCAGCCCCGCCACTATTGGCGCTACGCCTCCATATCAACACAGCCAGGTAAAAGCCGAATAACAGCACTTCTTTATTCTCCCAGGACCCACGGATCTGAGCTCTGCGGGTGAAGGCATGTTTGGGCGAATAAATAACATTGCGGCCATTCCCTTTCAGATGCATTTCGCGACTGAATGCAGATATAGCCTTTAGGCTGTAATTGGATGAACCGTATTGGATGTCAAAGGATCTGGTGAAAACGCTCTCTTTGGACGCGGTGGCAATGGTGTCTCTGCCGAGGCGTAGAGTCCATTCAGGATCGAAGGCGCCTTTTTTTTCAACGGAATAGCGTTTGCCATTGATATTCAACGAACCCGATTCACCAAACGAATTAAAACTAACGGTGGCAGTAACATCTTCACCTGTAACGGTGTAGTCCCACGAGCAGATTCCTAAGGGTTTGCATTCGATCATGTGATTAATATATCTATATAAAAAGAATCGACGATTATAAAGGTGAACGGTAATTGTAAAGGGTCGCTGCCGACAGCAGCTACTGGAACAGATAGTTCCTGTTGGCTCCGTAGCTGAAAAAGAAGATTGGTTTTCTTAAGGCGACAAACTCGGAAAACGATTATTTTCGAAAATCACTCATCCAAGAATTGCCCCCTTCAACACTGGTTCAGTAACCAAAGGGCAGGGGGCGGAAAAGCAATTCTCTAGCAGTTTACTCTCTTTTACTGGTATCATAAGTCGATGGGGGTTGAGGCGCTTGTTCAGCGGATTTGGCTGAGTTGACGTAGTAGCCAAACGGCGCGTTCGAAGAGGGTGATGAGGTAGGAAAATTGGGATTTTTGTTGTTGGTCGAAGTGCTGGGTGTGTTCGGCATGGGTGCTGCGGATACGTTCCATCAGCTTGCCTCGATCAGAGGTCATGTGATGGAGCATGTCGGCGTCGTGCGGGTCTTTGCCGCCGCATGCGTCGATGGCGGTGAGTAGCATGGTGTTGAGGCTTTCGGCGAGGTTGTCCAGAAAGGCTCCTGCGGGACCTGCCTGGGGGCGGAGTTTTTCGAAGGTGGTGACAAACTGAAAGCAGAGTTGATTGAGTGGCATGATGATGTTCTGCCGGCGTTCGGCTGCCACTAGGTGAAGGGAGGTGGTGTGGTCGGATTTGTGTTCGATCAGTTCACTGAGGAAGGCTTGCACTTCGATGCCTACGCTGGTGCCGGCTCGCTGGAGGGTATCGACGGGGATGGCCTTGTTAGCAGGAGTGTCTTGACGGATGTTGTCGAGTTGTGATGGTAGGAATTTGAGCAGTCGGATCTGTTCTTTGGTGGCAAGTTCTATCGCTGACTCGATGTCTTCTATCGCGAGTTGAGACAAATAACGAGGTTGGGAGAGGTTTTGTTCGTCGGTGGCGGGGGCGATTTTTTTTAACCATGTAGAGGCAGGTTTGGCGAAAACAAGCGCGAGCAAGACGGAGGTGGATTGCAGTAGCAGGTAAGCAAAAGCGAGTTGGAGGTTTTCGCTCGGAGCGAGATCGCGAATGATGCCGGGTAGCAGTAATCGCTGGCTGTGGAGTTCAATGTAATACTGCAAGCAGATGAGCAGGGCTGAGCTGCCGTTGATGAGGGCTTGGTAAAGGGTGATGCGGCGGGAGATGCCTTGCAAATGGCTAGAGAGTAAGAGGATGGAAAGGGCGACGCCTAGGCCGGTTCCGTAGATCATCATGCTGGCTTGGTCGAGGCTGATGACTCCTCCGTAGGCGAGGGCGATGGCGATGATGGCGATGCCTGAGGAGGAGGGGATGAGGATGCGCAGCAGGGCGCCTGAGATGAAAATGGCGAAGGTGGAATCTTGGATGAAGGTGACGAGCTCATTAAACCAAGGGAGGTCGGCTAGCGGTGCGAAGGAGGACTTCATCAGGTGTAGGCCGAAGAATAGGATGCCGATGGAAAATAGGGCACCTAAAGCGGGGCGTAGGCGTGTGCCGCCGATTTCAAAAGCGAAGGCGATGCCTGCCAGTCCGAGCAGGTAGAGGAAGATCAGATGGAGGTTGAAGGAAGCGAATAAAACTAAGACGACGGTGCCCAAATTTGCCCAAGCGACGATGGGCAGTGCTCGCGTCACGCTCATCAGTCCGGTTTCGACCATGCTGCTAAGAATGAAGGCAACGGCGGTGGAGCTTTGGGTGATCGCGCCAAAGGTGAATCCCCACATCCCAGCGAGGATGGGGTTTTCTGACCATTTGGAAAGCTGTTGGCGCAAGCGGCGGCTGGTCAGTCCTTGTAGGTGCTCTTTGATGCCACTCACTCCGTGGAAGAAGAGGGCGAGTCCAGCTAGGAATGATCCAAACAGCTCGGTCATGGTTAAGCGGGTGGTGAATGGAAGGGCGCGGTTGACGGCTGCGCGGTAATTCGTGGGGATTTAGTGGTTGCGGACGAAGGCAAGGTGGAACTTGCCCCTCCAATGGGCGGTGAAGGGAGGGGGGGCATCATCGCAATCGGAAAGGTTTTTATCATAGCGATGTGAGCTAAGATCGTGGGCGGCGGTTAGCGAAAAAGACCAAAAGGAAGGAGCAAAGGACGGTCAGTGAGGCTACGACGGTGGTGACTTTGCGCAAGGTTTCATAACGTGTGGCGGCTTGTTGTTGGGCGAGCTGGTGGTATTTTTTGGAAAGCTGATAGATGTCTTCCGCGAGTTGCTCGATTTGCTTGCTCAGTGGACGGTCGGCACCGCGCACGGCGGCATCTACTTTGAATGCGGATGAGGGGGATTGGGGGGAGTAGTGGGTGAGCGCTTCGGTGTAAGTTTGTTGGAGCTTTTGGTGTTGTATGATCAGCTCTTGGATGGAGGAGTTCTCTTCGCCCAGGTCTTGAAGCAAGCGTTGTAGCTCCACGAGTTTTTTTTGCACTTGCTGATTTTGTTGTTGGAATTGGGTTTGGTATTTTTCGAAGGAGGTGGGATCAGCTCCGCGTAGCAGGAGGTTCTTCCATTCTTGAACTTGGGTTTTGAAATGGGCGCGGGTTTCGGTGGCGGCAAGTTCGGCGGCGTGAAATTGCTCTAAGCGTTTGAGGCTGTCGTGGTGCTGGCGATTGGTGGAGCTGAGGGCAAAGAGTCCGGTGGCTGCTAGGAGGATGACGAGTAGCGATAACAGGGCAGCGGATTTGATCAGGGCGGTGGGTGCTGGGGTGGTGGAGCTCATTTTGTGGTGGGGGAGGGGGAGATTATGAATTATGAATTATGAATTATGAATTATGAATTATGAATTTGGAATAAGGAATAAGGAATAAGGAATTTGAGATTTGAGATTTGAGATTTGAAATAAGGGGGAGGGAACAGCTTGGAAAGCTGTTTCACATTGAGGGTTAGAGGAAGGTTTGTAGGGCGGTTTCTAGGTCGGGATGGTTGGTGAAGAGTTGATCGAAACCGGAGAGTTCGAAGACTTCAAGGATGCCGGTCTGCAATGAACAGAAGGCGATGCTGCCTCCTGCGGCAGTGGTTTTTTTAGAACTCAATAAAAATACTCTCAAGCCGGCGCTACTGATGTAATTCAGCTGCGGGCAATCAAAGAGTAGTTGGTTTTGACCGTTGGCGAGATGGTGGTGGATGGTTTTTTCCAAGGCGGGGCTCGTTTCTCCGTCCAGACGGCCGTCGAGGGTTAGGATGGTGATGCCTGATTGTTGACGTGAAGAAATTTCCATAAGATGTGATTGGCTATTGGGAGGTGGGCGTTCTAAAAGGGCGAACTTGTTTTGCTAAGTTGATTAGACCACGGCTCATTTCAATCGTCAAGGCTGGTCACGCTTTGCTGGTTTCCGAAATGATGTAGCTGTGAGGTGTAAGGAGATCAATTTCTGCACGTCAGATGGCTGTAATGGGTCTATAGTGATCTTATGACGATGACTTATTCTAGTTTCAGATTTCCAGCTTTAGCTGCGATAGCTTGCATGGCGTTTTCGCTGATGAATGCGGCAGCGGCTCCAGTGCGGGATAAATATGTGGAGGCGGAATTGATCGCAGAATACGCTGCGATTGTGCCGGGCGAGGAGTTTGTGGTGGGTTTGAAGTTCAAGCTTGATCCGACTTGGCATACGTACTGGATCAATCCTGGAGCGGCTGGCACTGCGACGAGTATCGAGTGGGACTTGCCGGAGGGTTTTGTTGCTGGCGACTTGCAGTTCCCTTTTCCACATGAGTTCACCGCCTTTGGCATGATCGGTTATGGCTACGAAAAGGAAGTGATTCATCTGGTGAAGATCAAGGCTCCTGCGCAGTTGCAAGCGGGGCAAGCGCTGACTTTGCGTGCTAAGGTGAAATGGCTGGTATGCGATCCGCAGCAATGTGTGCCGGGTAGTGTGGATTTGCAATTGGGGGTGAATGTGGCGCTGGAGCGTGGAGCTGAAACGCCGGATGCGGAGGGGATTCAGTCGGCGAAGCAGGCAGTTCCTAAAGTGATGGAGGGGTGGCAGTCTGGTTATAAGAGTGCGGAGGGTAAGGTGGTGATCACTATCGCGGTAGGGGATGTTCTTACGTCTTTGCCGGATGATTTGAGGATCTTTGCTGAGACGCAAAAAATCCTCCAATTGGGTGAGGGGGCGAAGTTCAGTTTGGCGGATGGCAAGTTGGTGATTGAGGCTGAGGCTAGCAAAAAGCTGCCAGCGGTCTTGCCAGCTGAGTTTGTAGCGGTGCTGCATTCGGAGTTGGGCTTGGCTGGCAATCAGTCGATCCAGATTGTGGCGAACTTGGGTTTAGATCCTAAGTTTGCTGCGGTGGAGAAGGCGGCGACGACTGGAGCGGAGCTACAAACTCAGCTTGGGGCTGGGGAAGAAAAGAAGCCGATGGGCTTGGGTGCTTTGTTGTTGGCGGCTTTTCTTGGTGGCTTGATTCTCAACATCATGCCTTGTGTTTTTCCTGTTATTTCGTTAAAAATCATGAGCTTTGTGGGGCAGGCTGGAGAGAGTCGCAAGCGGGTCTTGGCACATGGCTTGGTGTTTACTTTGGGGATCTTGGTGTTTTTCTGGACGCTGGTAGCGGCTTTGTTGTTATTGCGCGCTGGCGGTCAGCAATTGGGCTGGGGTTTTCAACTGCAATCGCCGATCTTTGTGATGGGCATGATTGTGGTGATGTTCGTTTTGTCACTGAGCCTGTTTGGGGTATTTGAGTTCGGTGCAAAAATGACGGGAGTGGGTGGCTCGCTCTCTACGGGCAAGGGATACGCTGGTAGTTTTTGGAGTGGGGCTTTGGCGGTGCTGTTGGCGACTCCTTGCACGGGTCCTTTTCTCGGGCCTGCCTTGGGCTATGCGGTGTCGCAACCTCCTATGATGTCGTTGTTGGTGTTCACGGTGATCGGTCTGGGTATGGCGTTTCCTTATATTTTGCTTTCGGCGATTCCTAAGCTGTTGGATTATGTGCCGCGTCCGGGGGCGTGGATGGAGACGTTTCGCAACTTGATGGGTTTTCCGATGTTGATCGTGGTGGTGTGGTTGTTGTGGGTGCTGGGTGCGCAGATCGGGGTGGATGGATTAGCTTTGTTTTTGGGGGCGTTGACGGTATTGGCGGCGGCGGTGTGGTTATATGGAAAATACTTGGTCTTTGGAACAAAAGGTGGCAAAAAGGTGGCGATTTGGTTGTTGGTGGTGGTGTTGACTTTGGGGGCGGGGGTGTTGTCTTTCAAGGCGGAGAGCTCTACGCCGGATGCGGTGAGGTCGTCGAGTGAGCCGATCGATCAGGTGATTGCGGCGCATCGTAAAGCGGGACGGGCGGTGTTTGTCGATTTCACGGCTAAGTGGTGCCTGGTGTGTCAGGCGAACAAACCTGCGATGCACTCTGAAGAGGTGCAGCAGGCGATGTTGGAAAAGGATATTGTATTTGTGGTCGCTGACTGGACGAATCATGATGACGATATTACTAAGATTTTAGCGAAATATGGTCGCGCGAGTGTGCCGTTTTATCCCTTGTTTCCCGCTGATCCTGAGAAGGAGCCGATTATTTTGCCGCAGAATCTGACGAAGGGGATTATTTTGCAGTATTTGGATAAGTTGGATGAATGAAGAGTTTTAACCACGGAAAAGCACTGAAAGACACGGAAGTTTTTAGAGAAGAGAAGAGGTTCTCACGCGGAGACGCAGAGGAAGAGGGGGAGCTGATTCTAATGGTGAATTAAGAGGTGATCCACTAAGGTCACTAAGGAAGAGGAGGGAATGGATTGACGAGTTTTTATTTGAGATGGGGGGATAGCTTGAAAAGCTGTTTCACACTGATGGGGCGGTTTTACTTTTCATCTTCTATTGGGTCTTCTTTTTGCCAGTGCTGCATGGATTGGTTGGTTTTGCGGCGGGTGGCGCGGTGTTGGATTTGGCGTTTTTGTTTGGGGCTGAGGTAGTCTTCGCGTTTGCGTTCCCAGGGGCGGGGGCCGGCATCACCTGCCATGATGCAGCCGAGGGGCTCGATTTGGGCGATGATGTGTGCTAGGTCGAAGTGTTCGATTTGGGCGCGAACTTGGGCTGCGGATTTGTAGCCGACGGGGCTTTCGCTGAGGTCGGCTTTGCCATAATACCAACGGATGTCGAGTCCGGTGGTGCGTTTGGCGATTTCGCTGTTCACTTTTTCTGGATCGAGATTGCCGTGTTGTTTGCGGAAGTCTTTGAGGGTCGCGGTACGGCTCTGGTTGCGTCCTGCTCCGTGGGGGGCGAAGGATAAAAACTCGCCATTGTCGCGTCCGAGGGTGATGAGGATGGGTTCGGACATGTTGAGCGGAATGAGTCCGAGCAGGGGGTGTCCTGTGGTTCCGTCGGTCCATGCGGGGGTGGCTCCTTTGCCGTGCAGGTAGGTGTGCTCGCCTCGTTTCCAGACGAAGTTGTGTTCGTTGCCGAAGGAGGTGAGGGCTGGGCTGTCGATACGAGAGAGAAAACGCTGGTGGATGCTCTGGTGGTTCGCTAGGGTCCAGCGTGAGACGTATTGTAAGGCGTCCCAGTAATCACTGCCGATGTCACTGCGAGTATCGAGCCAGGCGGCGGCTTTGGGGATGTCGGCTACGATGCGGGCGGTTTCTTTGATCGCGGCTTTGTGCCCTCGTTTGTAAACTTGGGCACCGAGTCCACGCGAGCCGTGATGGGTGACGAGGGCATAACATTCATATTGAGAATCTAGATCGCTGGCGAAAGCTTGGGCGATTTCGCGGTGTCCGTTTTGGCGCAGGGTGTCGAGGGCTTTGGCTGACCACTGGATTTTTCCGAGGTAGGCGAAGTGATTGCCATCTCCTTGGTCTGCCATGTGCATGGCGGCGTGTCCTTGCAGTCCTTTGAGAAAGGGGTTGTCCCAGACGTCTTCATCTAGCACGGGATGGTGAACCATATCGTCTGCTTTGCGACCTCCAAAACCGAAGCGGGTGGAGTCCATCAGTTGGTCGAGCATTTCTGCGGTGTCTTTTTCGCAATGGAAAAAGCTGGCGTACATCGAGCAGCAAATATCGGCACTGTGAACGGAGGGTAAGATGGCGTTTTGCACGGAGATGGCACCACCGACGGGGATGGTGGCCTCTGCCATGCCAGCGGGGCAGGCGTCGGGCATGACGGCTCCGGCATCGACGATGGGGACTCGCAACAGTTCGCCCATCAGGCGGCGGACTTTGGCGATGTTGTTTTCGTCGGCATCGCAGGTGGCGTCGATGGCTTCTGCTAGGGGGAGTGGTGATTCGCGGCGGCTGAGTTTGGGTGGAGGTTTGGGAAAGTCGCGGGCGAGTAATTTGCTGATGTAGGCGGGATCTTGAATGCCGCGATCTTCAAGTGCACGCGCGGCTGCGAGCAAGTCGGGGAATTGCGGTCCAGGCAGCCAGCCGGCTTCGATGAGATCGTTGGCAGAGAATGGCATAGCTTTGGTCGCGGCTCAGGCTTTGCCCATGAACTTGAGTAGGGTCTGGTGATCTTGACGCACGGCGGCGATGGACTCTTGTAGCAATTTGGGGTCGCGGTGGTCTTTGTACTCCATGTGAAGTGAGATGGGGTCGCTGTAGTTGATTTTTCTTAACATCGAGAAAAACTTGGGGTAGTCGACCATGCCGGTGCCGAGGGGGACGTTGGTGGCGCGTTTGGTTTTTTTGTCCCAATCGAAATCTTTGCAGTAAACGAACTTGAAGTGAGGTTTCGTCAGTTGGAATAACAGCGGCCAGGAGAGTCCGCTCTCTGCTGTGGCGTGCCGGATGTCGAAACAGATGCCGGTTTGCTCCTTGTTTTCACCTTTCATCAGCAGATGCAGATCCCACAGGGTGGCGCCGAAGTATTTGGCTCCTGCGTGGTTTTGGTAAAGTGGTTGGATGTCGAGGTCGGCGCAATAGCGGATCAATTCGCGATAGGTGTGGCGAAAACTCTCGACTTGCTCGGGGATGGGCTTTTTGAGATCGTATCGATAGGCACCCATGCGAAAGCGTTTCACGCCGAGTTTGGCAGCGGTTTTGATGACGGTGCGATTGAGCGGATCGTCGATGTTGTTGACCTTGGTGGTCATCAGTGTCATCTCGATGTTGTGTTTTTGCAGGGCGGCTATTTGTTTGGGCAGGTCGCGTTCGACGTTTTTTGCCTCGACGTGTCCACCAGTACGCACGGTGCCTTCGATGCCGGCGAAGCCCATTTCTGCTACCAGTGAAGCTTGTTCTTCGTAAGACAGGTGTTGCAGTGGCTTGTTGAAAACACAGACGGGGTTGCTCATGGGGGCGAGCGGAGTTTTTTTCTTTGGATCTGCTGCCTGACTTAGTTGGGGGAGTAAGCTGGCACTGGCGGCGAGTGAGCTTTGCAGAAAACGGCGTCGTGTGGGGTGGGATGAAGTAGGCATGGCGTTTTGAATTTTTGCTTTAATCACTCAGCGCTAAAAACTATCAATTGCAATCGTTAATAGCTCGTGAAGGTTGGCAGGGGTTTATTCAAATAATCATTTTATGAAGAAAAATATAGTAACGTTTGTAGCGGTTTTGATAGGTATGGGCATGGGTTTGGTGAGTTGTGCGAGTGTGGCGGAAAGCAATGTGCGCAGCACTCAACGGGAGTTAGGTCGCGCGGGGTTTAAAAAGATGGAGGCTGACACTCCTGAAAAGTTGGCGCATTTGAAGAAGCTGAAACAACTGGTGCTGACCAAACGTTATCGTGATGGTAAGTTGTTCTATTATTATGCGGATGCGGTGGCTTCGAATACGCTGTATGTGGGAAGGTTGAACAATTTTCAAAAATACCAAGGTTTAGACCTTCATCAGAACACGGCGGATTTGCATCATCAGGAAGCGGTGAATGAAGCGGTCAATCTGAATATGTGGGCTACGGAGAGCTGGAGCGCGTGGGGGCCTTATGGGGGCTGGTGGTAGGTTGGGTTATGCTTATAAGCTAGGCGGAGCGCCAAATAATCGTCGGCAGGCGGAGCGCCCGCCCTACAAGTGGATAGTGTTTTTTTGGAAGATGAAAGTTCATACGATAGATTTGAAGTTCCAAGGGGTAGATGGGGCGATTGCTGCTTTTTTGATCGAGAGTGGTGGTGAGCTGGCTTTGGTGGAGAGTGGGCCGACTTCGACTTTGCCTGCTTTGCGGGCTGGTATTGAGGCTTTGGGTTTTGCTGTTGCCGACGTGAAAAAGGTGTTGTTGACGCATATTCATTTGGATCATGCGGGGGCTGCTGGCTGGTGGGCGCGACAGGGGGCGGATGTGTATGTGCATCCGAGGGGGGCGCGACATTTGATCGATCCGGCGCGCTTGATAGAGAGTGCGACGATGGTCTATGGGGATCGCATGGATGAGTTGTGGGGAGAGATGTTGCCAGCACCGGCGGAGCGAGTGGTGAGTGTGGAGGATGGTGAGCAGATTTGCGTGGGGGAGGTGACTTTGGTGGCGAGGGATACGCCGGGGCATGCGAGGCATCATCATGTTTATGCGTGTGGTGATGTGGTCTTCACGGGTGATGTGGCTGGGGTGCGCTTGACTGGTCAGGCTTATTTGTCGGTCGCTAGTGCGCCGCCGCAATTCGATGAAGAGGCTTATGGGCGTTCTTTGGATCTGCTTTTACAAGGTGGGTATAAAAAACTTTATCTCACCCACTTTGGAGAGGTGACAGAGGTCGAGGATCACCTGACAAGGTATCGGGATGCGATCCGCGCGGCGACGGTATTTGTGCGGGATCGAGTGGCGGAAGGGGTGGATGCGTCAAGCTTGCATATCCTCTATGAAGCGTTTCAGATGGAACAGGCTTTTAAAGCTGGAGTACCGGCTGAAGTCTGGGGGCGTTATCAGATTGCCAATCCAACGGCGATGTCGGCAGATGGGTTGAGTTTGGCTCTCAAGTAGTGATGGCGACGGCAAAATAAGCAGGGATTTTATTATTTTTTGCTGAAATTTTATCTGAAATCCTTTGAACAAGATGGGATTTAGCGTGTCAGACTGTAGTATAGAGGAGATTTGAAAGCTTGTTTTCATATTAAGCTAGATCCAAGTCTCTATTCTAACCTGTTGATACGTTTAGAGATATGAAAGATCAATCCCCATTAAATAGTCCTACGATGGATCGTAGGCAGATGTTGCGACTTGGCTTGATGGCTGGGTCGGCGGCGGTTTTGCCTTTGTCGGTGGAGGCTGCGGTGGCGCCTAATAAGGACACCAATATCATTTTTATATGGCTGCCGGGTGGGCTGCACCACATGGACATGTATGACATGAAGCCGGATGCACCGTTGGAGTATCGAGGCATATTTTCTCCGATCAAAACCAATGTGCCAGGGATTCAAGTCAATGAGTTGATGCCGATGCACGCGAAGATCGCGGATAAGTTTTCGATCATTCGTTCGATGCATCATGAGTTTACGATAAAGCTTTGACCTCATTGATCGTGCGATGGCTGCCAAGTATATCGAGGATAAGGTTAAGAAAGCGGGAGGTAATTCTTCGCTGGAATACACTAATAAAAAAGAGGCGATCGAAGATATCCTCTGGGCTCTGATCAATACCAAGGAGTTCATGTTTAACAATTAGATGGGTGGGTTATGAAAAAATATTGGGTGATTAACTTTTGAGCCTGTGAAATGAGAAGGCTTTGTTTTTTTGTGCTAAGGAGGCGCGCAAAAATAACTTACCCAACTCCACTTCGATTTTCGCCTGGCTTCTGCGTTAAAATTCGACTCGTTTAGCCCGCTAAACTCTGTCAAATTTCGCCTTGAATTGATGGTTCGACGGCTCCAGGGCAGGGTGTGAATGATCTGAGCAAGGAAGAGGTTCTCTCGCCCGCTGCGCTCAATCTGCTTCGCCGAGGCTTCGGCGGTCAACCTCCTTCGCCAAGGCTTCGGCGGTCAAGAGGGCGCCGAGAGCGCAAAGGAAGAGAAGAAATGATGGGTGTGTGTGGAACAGCTTTGTAAGCTGTTGTTGGGATGGGAAGCACAGCTTGAAAAGCTGTTCCGCATTGGGGCTTGCTCGTTGGTATGGCGCGCTATTTTTTCTCTGCGAGAATAGGGAATTCTTTGAGTACGCGTTGAGAGAAGGTATTGGGGTAACCGTCGTTGGATTGCTGAGGGCCAGAGGTGGTGCGGCCGGCGTTGATAGCTGTGGCGAGTTCTTTGACTAGCTCTTGGACGACGTCGGGGTGTTTCGCTTGCAGATTGTGTTGTTCGGCGAGGTCGGCTTCGAGATCGAAGAGTTGCACGTTGGGGAGGGACATGTCCTTGAGGGCTTGTTTGGGTTTGGGTTGGCTCCAGCCACCTGATCCCGGGCAGAGGGCGAGTTTCCATTTGCCTTTGCGGATGGCAAAAGATCCGTTGATGGAGTGGTGAATGGTGAAGGGGCGTATTTCTTTAGGGGGATTTTTTCCGTTCAGAATGGAGAGAAAGGAGAAGGAGTCCTCAGCTGCGCTTGCTGGGATGGAATCCAGTTTACCATGAATGTCGGCGGCAGTGGCAAAGATGTCTGAGGTGCAGATGGTTTGATTCGCGGTGCTGCCTGCTTTGACTTTAGCTGGCCAGCGTACGATGAAGGGGATGCGGTGACCGCCTTCGTAGATGTCGGCTTTGTGTCCGCGGAGGTCACCGTTGGGTTTGTGTCCTTGTGCCACCAAGTCGGGGATTTTGGCAGCGGGTGAGCAACCGTTATCGGTGACGAAGATGACCATGGTATTTTGGCTCAGTTTTTGTTGATCCAACTCGGCGAGCACTTCTCCGACCACCCAGTCGGTTTCCATCAGGAAGTCGCCGTAAGCTCCGATGCTGGATTTGCCTTGCCATGCTTTAGAGGGAAGGATGGGGGTGTGGGGGCTGGTGAGCGGGAGGTAAAGGAAAAAAGGTTTGTCTTTTTCAGCAGCTCGGGTCTTGATATAGGCGCGAGATGCGCGGGCGAAATCCTTTAGGCAGTTGATGGCGTCAAAATCTTTGCCAGCTGGACCGGGGCGGGAGAAAGCTTTGGTGAGGGTGGCTTCTTGGGTGGGTTTGTCATTTTTGAGATAAACGTAGGGGAACATGTCGAGTGAGGCGGGGATGATGTAGGATTGATCAAATCCCAGAGCGGTCGGGCCACCGCTGACTTTTTTGCTGTAGTCGATGTCCCAGCCTTTGCCTTCGGTATCGCCAGAGCTGGCTTTGCGGGTTTCGCCATTGGGCAGTTTTTGCCAACCGAGACCAAGGTGCCATTTGCCAACGATGGCGGTGTGGTAGTTTTGTTGTTGTAGATAAGCTGGCAGGGTGAGTCGGCTGGTGGGGATCAGTGGGGTATCGAGTCCGAACAGAACACTCTTTTTCAGCGGTGAACGCCAGTTGTAGCGGCCGGTGAGGATGCCGTAGCGGGTGGGGGTGCAGACGGACGAGGTGGTGTGAGCATCGGTGAAGCGCATGCCTTCGGTGGCTAGGCGGTCACAGTGTGGGGTGGGTGGTAAGCCGCCGTCACGGTGTAGGTCGCCATAACCTAAGTCATCGGCAAGGATGACGATGATGTTGGGAGCTTGATCGGCGGCGGAGCTGGCTTGCGCTGCGGAGATGATGAATGCGAACAGCAAGAGGTGAATGGATTTTGTCATGATGCAGATAGGGTGGTTGAGAAATCTTGTGGGGCAAGTGAATGTTGGTACGTGTACGCGCTAAGGGGCGGAGAGGAAGAGGAGGCTGTAGGGTGAAGAGAACTTAAGCATCAACTTAATCAAAGTGCTTGCGAAGGCACGACGGAGCGTCCACCCGATCATTTGTCGTCCAATGAAGATGGTTAGCCGGGGGGCCAGGTGAGGGGGCGGCCGGCGAGCAGGTGGATGTGAAGGTGGGGGACGGATTCACCGCCGTTTTTGCCGTGGTTGATGATCAGGCGGAAGCCTTCTTGGTCGGTGTCGTCGATGCCGAGGTCGCGGGCGATTTTGGCTGCGGTGAGCAGTAGGTGTCCGAGTAAGTTTTGGTCGGATGGCTGAGCTTCGCCGATGCGTGGGATGAGTTTTTTGGGGATGATGAGGATGTGAGTGGGGGCTTGCGGGTTGACGTCGCGAAAGGCTAAGCAGTGTTCGTCTTGGTGTACGATGTCGGAGGGGATTTCTCCGGCGATGATTTTTTCAAAAATAGTCATGGCTGATGTGCTGAGTCTGACGCTAGTTTGCGCAACCGCGTGGGTTTAGCAGATGGCTAGTGAGAGTCGCGGATTTTGTTTGCCTGCTTTTTGGGCTTCGTGTTCGAGGAAGCCGGTGATTTCGTTTTGCAGGGTTTCACAGCGTTTGGTCCATTTCCTGACGGCGGTGAGTCGCTGCACGCAGTTGCGTAGGTCGTAAAAATAGACGTGTTCGGCGCCATTGCTGGTGGCGGAGTGGAAGCGTTGTTCTAGTAGCTGGAAAAAGGCGAGTTCGTAACCGGTGCCGGCTTTTCTGGCGAGGTCGGTGAGGGAGATCCGCAGGGGCGGTGGGGTGGGGGTGAGCTCTTCTGCTAGGTCGTTGAGTCCTAGGTTCTCTAGGGTGTCGCGGATGCGATCGTAGAGGGATTCGATGGTGATGGTGCTGCCTTCGTAGTGGTTGCGCAAAAAGGTGATGACGCCTGCGACGACGTCGTCGGCGAACCACTCGGGCACTTCGGTGCGGGCGGCGGCTTCGCGTAGGTTGCGTCGCAACCACTCGGCATCACAAGCTGCCAGGTTGTCCTGGCTGATCTTGATCAAGGGAAGTGATGTGGGTAGGGCGATCATTTGGCGGTGTTGCGCGCGGGCGGGGAGAGGAGAGGAGATGGAAGGCTCGTTTTCTAAAACAGGTCGGGTTGCAGGCCTTTGTTGATGGGTTGGCGTTCGAGCGATTGGATTTCGTCGATGAACTCGCCGACGTCTTCGAACTGTCGGTAAACGGAGGCGTAGCGCACGAAGGCTACTTGATCGATGTGTTGCAGTTTGCTCATGACTTTGGGACCGATCATGCGGGAGGGAATTTCTTTGAGATTTTCGGCGGCTAATTCGTTGGTGATTTCTTCGACGGCAGTTTCTAGGTCGCTGATGGCTACGGGTCTTTTTTCGCAGGCTTTTATCATTCCTGAGAGTAGTTTCTCAGGGCGGTAGGGTTCGCGCAGGTTGCCTCGTTTGATCACTTGGAACTCGTTGCGTTCTACTTGTTCATAGGTGGTGTAGCGGTGCTTGCATTCTAGGCATTCGCGACGACGGCGAATGGATAACCCGTCCTTGCTGGAACGGGAATCTATCACTTTGTCTTCTAAACTATTACATTTAAGGCAGCGCATTTTTGAGTCTCAGGGGTGAGAATGCCCACAAGATGTGGTGGTGTCAATGGCAAAGTTACCACAAGATGTAGTTTTTTTTCATTATTGGGCCTTTTTGGATGATGGACAATGAGGGAGAAGAGGGGATTCACCATGAAGCTCATGAAGCTCATGAAGGGGGGAGGAGTTATGAATTAGGAGTTATGAATTATGAATTAGGAATTAGGAATGAAGAATTAGGAATGAAGGGTGAAGAATTAGGAATTAGGAATGAAGTTTGAAGGGTGAAAAATAATTGAGTTCCTTGGTGAACTTTTGGGGTGGGGATGTTAGAAGGTGGGCAGTGATGAATGGGAGGGGTCATAGTATGGCTGATTATTTGGTCGATTTGTGTCTGAAGTATTTCTTCAGGGGGGTGCTCGTGATGCTGGTGCTGGCGGTGTTCATCGAGGGTTTGATGCGCTTGGATGTTTGGTTGCAGGGGGAGGTCTTGGTGCAGCATGTGTGGCAGGTTTTTCTGCAGATATTTGCCAATAGCGGGGATCTAGACGGCGGGCGCAGTTTTATGGGGCAATTACTGGCAGCGACGGGGGAGAGCTTGAAGCTGGGTTTGGTGGCGTTTTTTTTGGTGTTGGCTTTTGCGCTGCCGCTGGGTTTGATGGCGGGGCGGGTGGCGATTGCGCCCTCGGGATGGGCGGGCTTGGGGCGTTGGTTGGGGCGGGCTTTGTTACTGCCGGTGATGTTGGTGAAGGGGATTCCGGCTTTTGCTTTGGCATGTGCGGTGGTTTTTTCGTTGGTTTATTTTCAACACTTACCGGTGTTGGTATTGATAGCAAAAGGGGGGGTGGGTTTTGCTGATCAGGATGCTTGGTTGGCGGGTGCTTGGCGTTTGTTGTTTCCTGCTTCGGTGATGGCTTTAACTGGGATCGCTTGTTTGGCGGGGGATGTGGCGCGGACTTTGCGTATCGGGCGTGCAGCGAGTTTTGTGGCGGCGGCGGAGGATGGTGCGATTCATGGGGATCGCCTTTTTTTCATTTATGTGGTGAAAAATTCGTTGTGGGAGATCGGCTCGGCGATACTGCGGATCGTGCCGTACTTGATGGGTGCTTTGATTTTGGTCGAGTGGGTGTTTGGCTATCCGGGTTTGGGAAGCTTGATTCGTGCAGTGGCGGTGGATAAAGATTTTGTTGGTTTGTTAGCGGTCGGAGCGATGTCGGCGCTGCTGGTATTGCTGGCGTGTTTTGCAGTGGAGTGGGTGATGGGGGCGGTGGATAAAAAAACGCGCAGCGAAGGAGGTTTGAGTTTGCTTACTACGCGGGAGATGGCGACGGGTAGCGAGTTGGGACGGAAGGTGGTGGCGAAGAGGTGGCGAGGCTTGCAGCAGGTGGGTGGAGTGTTGTTATTGTTGGTGGGTTTGTTGTGGGCTTTAGATTTGCTGGTGGACTTTTCTGCGGATGGGGAAGCTTGGCGATGGTTGGATGCTGATGTTCGCGATTTGCTCTCAGCAGCTAGTGGGGCTTGTTTTTTGAGTGTGATGGCGAGTGTTTTTTCGGTGGCGATCTCTTTTGTCTTGGCGGGTTTGTTGAGTTGGTTGGGAGGGTGGCGGGTTTATGGTATGTTGGCAAAAGTTCACGGAGCGGTATGGACGGTGCCGGTTCTGTTCTGGTTGTTAGCTGTCAGTGTGGTGGTGGGCACGAGTTTTTGGGCTTTATTGGCGGTTTTGACGGTGGTGGCGGCGCTGTTGGGAACGGGGGTCTTGAGCCGCTGGTTTTTGGTTTTGGAATTTCAGGGTTGGGTGGAGGCTGCGCGTATTTCTGGACTGACACGCGGGCAGATTTTCATGCGGCATTTGGTGCCGGCTTTGTGGTTGCGCTTGTGGTCGCGGATGCTGTTGTTGTTACCGTCGATGTTTTTGATGGTGGTGGCGGTGGATTTTGCGCTGTTTGAAAAGGGCGCGCCGTCCGTCTCGCTGCGTTGGGGGGGCTTGTTGGGCAGTGGTTATGAGGGGGTATGGCAGGATCCTCGTTTGTTATTTTTTGCGATCATGGCGGTGTGGGCGATGGCGGTGTTTTTTGCGCTGTTGGCGAGATGGGCGGATGTGGATCAAGAGGATCCGCTGGGTTTAGATATTTTCTGAAATATGAATGAGGGAAAGCTAGAGTCTCCGGTGATTTTGCGAATGCAGCAGCTCGAACTGTGGCGTGCTCGTTCGGTGGTGGTGCGAGATTTGTCGTTGCAGTTGCGCGCGGGGCAGATTCTCGCTTTGACTGGGGAGTATGGGGCGGGCATGAGTGCGGTGGCTCAGGCGGCGGCGGCTTTGGCGGTGCGCAGGGGCTTGCGGGTGAGTGGTGGATCGATTTGGCTGGATGCAGAGGATTTGGCTGCTTTGCCAGAAAAAAAACTGCGGGTGATACGTCAGCAGCAAGTGGTTTATCTACATCGTCAGTCGATACCGTGGCTGAATCCGCTGCGCACGGTGAGAGAGTTTTTGCAAGAGGCTGGGGACTGGCAGGCAAGGGGGCAGCTTGAGCCGGCTGCACCCAATATGCTGCAGAATCTTTACCAAGTGGGTTTAGCGGAGCCTGAATCGGTTTTGGATCGTTTGCCTAGGGATTTACAGCCAGAGGTTTTGAATCGAGTCTTGATTGCGATGGTTTTGCAAGTAGGAGCGAAGCTGTTGGTGATCGATGAGATGACGGCGCTCTTGGATGCCACGGTGCAGCAGCAGATTCTGGAATTGTTGGTGGAGCTGAAAAACCGTCGCAACTTGGCTATTCTGTGGGTCACGCATCAGCCCGGTTTGATCGAAGCGGTGGCGGATGAGGTGCTGGTGATGTTCGAAGGAAGGGTGATAGAGCAGGGAAGTTTGGCGGATATTTTAGCCGCGCCGAAACAGGCTTACACTCAGGCGCTGATGGGCTGCGCGGTGCGATTGGGAGAGGAACGCTTGCGGTTGACGGAGATCAGTGAGGCTGATCGTCAGACAGTGAGAGATATTGTTACTTGAATTGAGGGGAATTGTACTCGAATACAAATTAAGATGTCGAAGAAACCAGCAGTATTGATAATCAGGGACGGGTGGGCTGAAAACCCAGGTGGCGAAAATAGCGCTAAAAAGGATGGTAATGCCGCCTTGTTAGCAGATACGCCTTATCACGATGACTTGTTTGCCAAGTACCCGGTCAGTCGGATCAGTGCTAGTGGGGCCGATGTGGGTTTGCCTGATGGACAAATGGGAAACTCGGAGGTGGGGCATTTGAACTTAGGTGCAGGACGCATTGTGTATCAAGATCTTACGCGCATTAATAAGGCGATTGAGGAAAAAGAATTGGCGGGGAATTCCATTTTAAAAGATGCTTTCAAGCAGGCTAAGGGGCATCGATTGCATCTGATCGGCCTGGTGTCCGATGGTGGAGTTCATAGTCACCAGAATCATTTGGTGGCCTTGGCGCAGACGGCGAAAGATGCGGGTTGCGAGGATATCATGGTGCATGCGATCACCGATGGTCGTGATACTTCGCCAACAGGAGGCGAGGGCTATGTCAGTTTTGTGGAAGATAAATTGGGCGAGATCGGGGTGAGGATCGCTACGGTCATCGGGCGCTATTACGCGATGGATCGTGATAACCGCTGGGAGCGCAGCAAGCTGGCGTGGGATGCGATTGTCAATGGGGTGGGTGAGTTCTGTGAAGTGCTGCCTTCAGATGCGATCGCGCATCAGTATAAAGCGGATAAAACGGATGAGTTTTTGTTGCCGATGATTTTTTCCGAAGAGAATCAGCAGCGGGTTAATGATGGCGATGTGATATTGTTTTTCAATTTCAGAGCCGATCGGGCGCGGCAGTTGTCGCGAGCTTTTCTCGAAGAGGATTTCGATGGCTTTGAGCGTGGCGTGTGGCCGCAGGTGAACTACGTGACTTTGACGGAGTATGACGAAAAATACGATTGCTCGGTAGTTTTCCCTCCGGAAAAGCTTGAGAAGGTTTTGGGTGAAGTGGTGGCGAGTGCTGGGCGCACTCAGTTGCGCATCGCCGAGACGGAGAAATACCCGCATGTGACGTATTTTTTCAATGGTGGTGAGGAGGAGCCTTTTACTGGAGAAGATCGAGCGATCATTCCGTCGCCGAAAGTCGCTACCTATGACTTGCAACCAGAAATGAGTGCGGATCAGGTGACTGATACGGTGGTGCAGCGGATTGAGAATTATGACATGATGATCTTGAATTATGCCAATCCCGATATGGTGGGGCATACGGGGGATATCGATGCGGCGATCAAGGCAGTGGAAAAAATCGACGCATGTGTCAAGCGGGTGACTGAGCGTGTCTTGGAGCTGGGTGGCAAGTTGCTGATCACTTCAGATCACGGCAACTGTGAGGTGATGCGTAACCCTGACGGCTCGCCACAGACAGCGCATACGACCAATCTGGTGCCGATGATTTATGTCGCGGCGGATGCAGGTGAAATGAAGCTCAATGATGGCATTTTGGCGGATATTGCGCCTACTTTGCTCGATATGATGGGTGTGGATCAGCCGGATGTGATGACGGGCCACAGTTTGTTGGAAAGCAACTCGGGTCGGTGAATGGAAAAATTTGTGTGAAATGTCATTCCAGAGCTTGCGTTGAGGCTCGCTTTGCGTATTGGTGTGGCGCACTTGAAACGGCGTGGTCAATTTGACCCAAGTTTTATGGATATTACCCCATGGTGTAATGGTAGCACTATAGATTTTGATTCTATCAGTCGAGGTTCAAATCCTCGTGGGGTAACCAATCATACGCAAGTCGCGTATTTTGGAGGGAGAGGGAGAAGAGGGGATTTTGAACCACGGAAAAGCACGGAAAAGCACGGAAGTGGGGATAAGAGGGGGAGGATTAATTGAGATTTGAGATTTCAAATTAAGTGGGGATGTGGGACGCAATGGTATTGCGTGGGACGGGGTAGGAGGGGGAACAGGTTGGAAACCTGTGGCACACTATGTGGCACAGCTTTGTAAGCTGTGATATGGGGAGGAGGCAACCGGAGCGCTTGCCCTACAAATGATGTGAGAGGGGGACGGCTTGGAAAGCTGTTTCACATTGGGGGGAGATTTGTTGTTTTGGGTGAAATTCATGCTTGTCAGGCTTGCTTGCGCCGTGCAAGTTGGCGCCACTTGTTGGGAGCTGACAAGGGTACGATGGAAATGAAACAACACAGTGTGATTATAGGAACGGGCGGACGCTTGGGGAGCGCTCTGCTCACGGCTTGCGACCCTCATCACAGGGTGACGGCCTTGAGTCGCAAAGAACTGGATCTCACGAGCTTGAGTGCTATCCGAACGGTGCTGGGCGAGCTTGAGTATGATACGCTGTGGTTGAGCGCCGCGATCACGGATGTGGATTTTTGTGAGACTCACCCTGAAGTGGCGGCTGCGGTGAATACTGCTGCAATCAAAGAGATTGCAAGGATCAGCGCAGAAAAAGCAGCGAAGGTGGTGTTCTTTAGCACCGATTATGTTTTTGATGGGCAGAAGGGGGAGCTTTACGAAGAGGAGGATGAAGCTCTACCCGTGAACGTGTATGGGAGAACAAAGCTGTCTGCAGAACGGCACGTATTGGCGGCAGATGATAAAAACCTTGTGGTTCGACTTTCCAAATTATTTGGGCCGCAAAAATTAAGTTTTCCAGATTGGGTGGTTAGACAAGCTATTGAAAAAGATAGTTTTTCCCTAGTGGAAGACCATTTCTCTAGTCCCACTTACACGGAAGATGTGGTGGCGGCATTGTTGCCTTTGATTAAAGGAGAGACCTCTTGGTCTGGGATATTACACCTGTGTAATTCAGGGGTTTGTAGTTGGTTGGAGTGGGGGCAGTACTGTTTGGATAGATTAGCATTGGAGGGGTTGTCGTTTCGTGTGAAGGAAATTGATGCATGTTTGATGTCAGATATAAAGAGTTTCATTGCTCAGCGGCCAGCTTATTCGGCTATGTCGAACGCTCGTTATCATAAGCTTAGCGATCAGGTCATGCCGTCATGGCAGAATGCAGTTGATCGTTATGTTGTTGATTATTTGGCTCCTAGATTAAAAAAATAGCACCTCAGTCGTTATGCGTATTCTAGTCACCGGTGCTGCCGGATTTATTGGTTCTAATTTGGTTCATTATTTGCTCAACGAAGCGGAAGAAGATCTAGGGGTGAAGATCGAGCGAGTGGTCAATTTCGACAAGTTGACCTATGCGGGCAATCCGCAAAATCTCAGAGATATCGAGAGCGATTCACGTTACCGTTTTGTGCAAGGCGATATCGGCGATGCGGCAGTGATAGCATCCGTGTTGGAAGAGGAACAGATCACTGCGGTCATGCACCTCGCGGCGGAGTCTCACGTTGATCGTTCGATCGAGGCGCCAGAGGAGTTCATCATGACCAACTTTGTTGGCACCTTTCAGCTGCTGCACGCTGCGAATGCGTATCACCGCAAGCGCATCGAGCAAGGTTTGGGCGATGATTTCCGATTTTTACACGTCTCTACCGACGAGGTCTATGGTTCGCTCAGCATGACCGATCCTGCATTTTCTGAAACCACGCCTTACGCGCCGAACAGTCCCTACAGCGCGTCCAAAGCGGGTAGCGATCACTTGGTGCGCTCTTACTTTCATACCTTCAATTTGCCAGTGGTCACCACCAATTGCTCCAATAACTACGGGCCTTATCAATTTCCAGAAAAGCTGATCCCCCTGATGATCGGCAAAGCTCGACGTGGTGAGAAGTTGCCTGTGTATGGTGATGGCAGCAATGTGCGGGACTGGTTGTTTGTCAAAGATCACTGCCGAGGCCTTGCTTTGGCATTGGTCAAAGGCAGGCTAGGCGAAGTTTACAACATCGGAGGCAAGTGCGAGATGAAAAACATCGACGTGGTGCGAGCCATCATTGCTGCGGTCAATGATCTCCAACCCGATAGTGAAGACATCGACGTCGATGCGATGATCGAGTTTGTCACCGATCGTCCAGGACATGATCACCGTTATGCGATCAATTGTGATAAAATCGAGAGTGAGCTAGGCTGGCAGCCGCAAGAAAGTTTTGCCAGCGGTTTGCAAGAAACGGTGAAGTGGTACTTCGATAACGATGAGTGGATCGACGCGGTCGAGCAGGGGACGTATCAGGGGCAGCGTTTGGGGCTTTAGAAGGAAGAAATCAGGAGTGGAACCGCAACCGGATCCCGCGTCCGCGGGAGTAGATAGACGGAGTCAAATGACGCAGATTTCCACAGATAAGAATAAAAAACTTCAGAAAAAATAGAATTGAAAAGCTTTACGTAAAAATCTGCGAATTATTTTGATGTGCCTCATAGCTCAAGCGCAAAGGCGATTCATTTCGTGATAAGCATTCGCCCTTGCTTGTCAAGACGGGCACGCGGGAGCGAGCCCCTCCATTTTTCTAAACACCTAACAGCCTTCTTACATTATGAAACGAAAAGGAATTATACTTGCTGGAGGAGCTGGCACTCGGCTCTATCCTCTGACTGAGGTCGCTTGCAAACAGTTGTTGCCGGTTTATGACAAGCCGATGATTTATTATCCGCTTTCCACGCTGATGTTGGGGGGGATTCAGGAGGTATTGATCATTTCTACGCCGAAAGATATACCTGCTTTTAAAAGCTTGCTGGGCGACGGCTCGCGGCTGGGCATGAACATCGAATACGCGGTGCAGCCTGAACCTAAAGGTATCGCGCAAGCTTTTTTGATTGGCGAAGATTTCATTGGCGATGGTGGAGTCACTTTGATCCTTGGGGATAACATTTTTTACGGACGCTTGAACTTTTTCCGCCGCGCCTTGGAGCGTGAGCAGGGCGCTTGTGTGTTCGGTTATCCTGTTCGTGACCCAGAGCGTTTTGGAGTGGTGGAGTTTGACAAAGATCAGCGTGTGATCAGTCTTGAGGAAAAGCCGAAGGTGCCTAAAAGCAATTTTGCGGTGCCGGGACTGTATGTTTACGATAACAAAATCATCGAATACACTAAAGGCCTGAAACCCTCTGCGCGTGGTGAGTTGGAGATCACCGATTTGAATAAGGAGTATTTGAAACGTGGTGAGTTGCACGTCGAGTCTCTCGGTCGTGGCATTGCTTGGCTCGATAGCGGCACTCCTAACAGCCTGCTTGAAGCGAGTCAATACATCGCGACGATTGAACATCAGCAGAGTTATAAAATCGCCTGCATTGAAGAGGTGGCGTTCAAAATGGGATTTATTGATGCTGAGGGTTTGGGTAAAGTGATCGCGGATACGCGCAGCCCAGATTATCGCGAGTATCTGGAGATGGTCTTGGAAGAAGGGCCGGAGGAGGTGTAGCTTGGGCATCTTGCCCAAGAATAGTCAAGCGAGACGCTCGGATTACGCTGTTGTACCGAGCGGGAAGTGAGGGGAAGAGAAGAGGTTCTCACGCCCGCTTCGCTCAACCTCCTTCGCCAAGGCTTCGGCGGTCAACCTCCTTCGCCAAGGCTTCGGCGGTCAACCTCCTTCGCCAAGGCTTCGGCGGTCAAGAGGGCGCTAAGAGCGGAAAGGAAGACAGAGAAGATGGGGGATTTTCACCATGAAGGGCATGAGCCGAGACGAAGTCGAGACAGCTGGAGGACATAACCCGGAAGCAACGCATGAAGGAATGTAGAGAAGCGCGGGAACTGGCATGGATGCACAGGATGGATGTGGAGTGCGGCGGCTCGACGCCGCTTTTCTTAAGGGTTACAGAGGATGATGAGGGAGAAGAAGTTTGAGTGTGGAACAGCTTTGTAAGCTGTGATATGAGGAGGTGGCAATCCCGCGGATTCGGGATTGTCCTACAAATGATGTGGGAGGGAGACAGCTTGGAAAGCTGTTTCACATTGGGGAGAAGAGGTGCTCACGCCCGCTGCGCTCAACATCCTTCGCCAAGGCTTCGGCGGTCAACATCCTTCGCCAAGGCTTCGGCGGTCAAGAGGCGCTAAGAGCGCAAAGGAAGACAGAGAAGAGGGGAGAAGGATTTTCACCATGAAGAGAATGAGCCGAGACGAAGTCGCACCGGAACGTAGTGGAGATCGCCGGAGGCAAACAGCTGGAGGACATAACCCGGAAGCAACGCATGAAGAAGAGAGGTTTGAATTATGAATTGAGATTGTAAAACAGCTTTGTAAGCTGTTGTGATGGGGGGGGAAGAACAGGTTGGAAACCTGTTTCACATTATGTGGGACGCAATGGTATTGCGTGGAGGTAGGGGAAGAACAGGTTGGAAACCTGTTTCACATTATGTGGGACGCAATGGTATTGCGTGGAGGTAGGGGAGGAACAGGTTGGAAACCTGTGGCACATTATGTGGGACGCAATGGTATTGCGTGAGATGGGGGAAGAACAGGTTGGAAACCTGTGGCACATTATGTGGGGCAGTTTTGTAAGCTGTGAAAGAAAGGATGGTGGCAATCGGAGCGCTTGCGCTACAAATGATAAGATGCGGAGCGTTGAGGGTTCGACAGAAGGGGGGGCTTTGCGGTTGAAATGATGGGGGTTCTCCCTTATCGAACGGGGTGGGGGGAGCGACGTTGTTTGTGTCGTGGCTCATTTTTTATTTTTTGCTTATCAGGATTATCTTATGAAACGAATTTTAGTAACTGGAGGGGCGGGTTTTTTAGGTTCCCATCTTTGTGAATCACTGTTGGAAAAAGGGCATGAGGTGATCTGCCTCGATAACTTTTTTACTGGGCGCAAGGCTAATATCGTTCATTTGCTGGGTCGTCCAGAGTTTGAGCTGATGCGGCATGATGTCATCGATCCTTTTAAATTAGAGGTGGACTGGATTTTCAATCTGGCTTGTCCTGCTTCGCCTATCCATTATCAGTTCAATTCGATCAAGACGATCAAAACGTCGGTGATGGGGGCGATCAATTGTCTGGGGCTTGCCAAACGGGTCAAGGCGCGCATTTTTCAGGCTTCTACTTCGGAGGTCTATGGTGATCCTACCATTCACCCTCAGACGGAAGATTACTGGGGCAATGTCAATCCTATCGGGCCGCGTGCGTGTTATGACGAAGGCAAGCGTTGTGCTGAGACTTTGTTTTTTGATTACCATCGCGACAATGGGGTGGATATCCGTGTGGTGCGTATTTTTAATACCTATGGTCCGAAGATGTTAGCAGATGACGGACGGGTGGTTTCTAATTTTGTGGTGCAAGCTCTGCGCGGGGAAGATATCACGATTTATGGAGACGGCTTGCAGACGCGCAGTTTCTGTTATGTATCGGATTTGGTGGAGGGTTTCATTCGTTTTATGGAAGATGAAACGGGTTTCCCTGGGCCTTTGAACTTGGGTAATCCTGGTGAGTTCACGATGCTGGAATTGGCGGAAAAGGTTCTCGCTAAGGTGGGGGGGGATTCGAAGATTGTTTATCAGCCACTGCCGCAAGATGATCCAAAGCAGCGTCAGCCAGATATCACTCTTGCTAAAGAGAAGCTGCAGTGGTCGCCTAAAATCGAGCTGGATGAAGGCTTGGATCATACGATTGCTTATTTTAGGAAGCAGGTGGGGTGAAGGGGAGGGAAGAGGGGAACCGCAGATGTCGCAGATTGACACAGATAAGAGGGGGGATTAATGGATAATGGGGGAGGGTGAAGTTTGAAGTTTGAAAAAAACTTAGACCTAAGCTCCGATGGAGAAGGGCGGGAGAATTGATAATAGTCAATGGATAATTGAAAATGACGCAATGGAGAGAGGGGAGCGAAGGCGGGCTTTCGCAAAGGATGAACAATTTACATGGATGAACGGGATGGACAGGATGAATGTGGAGTGCGGCGGCTCGACGCCGCTTTTCTACTTGAGCGCAATTCAAACACCGTATCGCTCAAAAGTTACTGTCAGCCCCTCTCCCTCAGATTTCCTCACGCAGCCGAATCCCGTGTCCACGGGAAGAGACAGGCGACCTGAAAGGTCGAGCAAAGCGTCCAAAGACGCAGAGACTCTTACCATGAAGGGACTGAAGAACATGAAGGTGGGGAGGGGGAAACTGATTGGCGACTAGCGATTTTTGATTGATGATTTTTGATGTGAAGAGGAACAGGTTGCAAACCTGTGACACATTTTTGTAACCTGTGATGGAGGATGGCGTGGGGGCGATGCATTTACTTGCTAGGGGTGAGGGGGCATGATAGATTTTGATCAATGAAATTGGCACAATCAGATTCTCCAGATTCTCTGGCGCTGCAATTCCTGCAAAACCCTTTGATCTTTCAACGGTGGTGTTATCTTGCTGATAAATTAGAGGCTAGCCCAGACTTGTTAGGCATAGCGCTTGAAAATATTCAACGTTGGACGGATGCTGATCGTTTGGGAGACAGGTGGGCTTTGCGGGCGTGGAAGAGCAAAATCGAGGCGGCTCGAGATACTGATGTGGGGATGGATTCTTTAATGGAATTATTACGAGATGATGGTGAGAGGGCGAGGCAGTTGAAGAGCTGTTCGCCATTTCCTGGGGTATTAAGTCGAGAAGAAAGGGATAGATTCACATGCGCTTGGACTCTTTGAAACACATCGCCCGAGCAGTGGCGGCTATGTTGAAGATGAAAGCGGGAATCTTTTTGGATTCGTTGTCTGATGCTGAAGGGATGACGGGGAGGATGAATTGATAATGGATGAATGGATGATGTCAATGAAGAGAGGGGGGCGAAGGCGGGCTCTCGCAAAGGAGGAGCAATTTACATGGATGAACGGGATGGACAGGATGGGGAGGATTTTAATTTGGGGAAAGAGAAGAACAGGTTGAAAACCTGTGGCACATTATGTAGGACAGCTTTGTAAGCTGTGATGGAGGGTGAAGGCAATCGGGGTGCTTGCCCTACAAATGGTGAGGGATTGATGATGTGAAAAGAGTGGAACCGCCGATTTCGCCGATGGGCGCAGATGAGGAAAAGAGTTTTTGAGGTGAAGAGGGAAAATGTGGGACGCAATGGTATTGCGTGGTGGTAGGGGAGGAACAGCTTGAAAAGCTGTTTCACATTATGTGGGACGCAATGGTATTGCGTGGTGGTAGGGGGAGAACAGGTTGGAAACCTGTGGCACATTATGTGGGACAGCTTTGTAAGCTGTGATGGAGGATGAAGGCAATCCCGCGAACGCGGTGTCGCCTTACAAATGGTGAGGAGAAGGAAAGAGAATTGGCGATGGGTTATTTTTTCGTAGTTGAAGTTTGAAGAAGGCGGCGTCGAGCCGCGCGCACTCCAAATAATAAGAAAGAATAGAGAGGGGGATTTAGCCACGGAAAAGCACGGAAAAGCACGGAAAAGAATTTGAGCTGGAGGAAGTGATCTGAAGGCAAAGGAAGAGCTGAGGGGATGAAGAGTGAAGTAAAAAAGAAAATTTCTAGCTCTTGTCCTCAATAGTTGCCATTTTGTGGGACAGGTGATATATTTTTATATGGCTGAAGGAATAAATGTGAGACTAACTGGCAAATTGCATGACTATGTAAAAATGAAAAGCGATCCAGAACAGGGTTTTTTTAGTTCTGCTAGTGAGTATATTCGTGACCTAGTTCGACATGATTTTGACAGCGATGAAGCTCAAAAATGGCAAGCGATAGGTCAGAGATTAACCGTGGGAATGAACGCCGAACCATCCGAGTTCATCGAAACGGATGCTCAGCAAATCATAGCGCAAGCAAAAAAACGCAAAGCAAGCTGTTCGGATGGCGCATAAAATACTCCCCTCTGCTGAGCAAAGACTTATAGAAATATGGGAATACACCTGCGACAAGTGGGGCGAACAACAGGCTGATTCCTACATCACTGGATTGTTTGCGGAACTTGATAAAATCACCGATTGCCAACATCTATGGAAAAAAGTGAATCACGATGAACTAATGGATGTTTTTTTTGTGAAATACAGGCACCACTTCATATTTTTCAGAGAGCTGCCTGACACTGAACTTGGTGTGATCTCGATTTTGCACGAGCAAATGGATATTCCTCTTCGCTTAATTGAAGATTCAGAAAATAATTAAGCAATACACAAAATCCTAGTAGGGAGGGGCGATTACTAATCTCAGGCATGCATTGAAAGTCCGCAAATTCCGGCAAGGTTGCTTATTCACGCGAAGGCAAATAAGAAGTTTTAACCATGAAGGACATTAAGAACATGAAGGGAAGAGAGGTGGAAGCAATTCTGATCACGGATTGCCAATCCATGCCACGGGGGGAGAGGAAGTTTGAAGTTTGAAATGGGGAAGTTTGAAAGGAAGGGGGATTTTAACCATGAGTCGAAGCGTAGCGAAGACAGCCGGAGGCAACGGCATTAAAAAAAATCTGTATTAACCTTCGTGTTCCTTCGTGCCCTTAGTGGACAAAAATTCTGTATTAAATTTTCGTGCTCTTAGTGGACTGGGGGCGCGGAGTCTCTCAAATGGAGGATATTACCCGAAAGCAATGTTGATTTTTGATGTGAAGAGGTGTTTGATTTTGGATAGGAGGTTCCAGTTAGTAGGGATGTGGCGTTTAGATTGATCTATAGCTTTGATTTCGATCAAATAATCTTGGTGGGTTGGGAGACTGAAAGAGGGGTGTTTGGCAGAGAGCTTTTGGCGGTAGCCAGTTATGGGGTCGAGTTGGCAGGCTTGCCATTGTGGTGGCAGGTGGTCTTTATTCAGTTCAATCTCTCCGCCTTCAGGTAAGTAGATCAGACTCCACGAGTGATCTGAGGTTTGAGCGGCAGCGACGAATAGCTGCAGATTTTCTCCCCCAGGTTGATGGCTCAATAATTCGGGTAGCGGCGCGAGATCTGCCCAAGGGCCGCTGGTGAAAATGTCGCGTAAGGTTTTCATGTTCTCGGCACCTTCAGCATCGAGTCCAGTATGCCACGCATCAGCTTTGCCACAGAAAGCATGTCCCTCGATATCGCCATATTGATCATTCCATGGCCAGATCACATGGTGACCATAACTCACACCCGCTGTAGGGGAGATCAGTAAGGACCAGTAGGCTGCACGTCGGACTTGTTGAGGCGTTCGAGGGGGCATGTCGGGAGAGCAGGAAATCGCTTCGTAGTTCGGCTCGAGGTTGATGATAGGACGTGGCGGCTTATGGCTGGACGCTTTGGTATGCGGTCCGCTGGTGTGCCATCGTAGGCTGTCTTCATCATCACCGTGGCTGGATTGGTAGCCGAAAAAATCCAACCAAGATTCACCACCGAAGTCCTCGGCGATCCATTTGCAGGCGCAGGGGTGAAGGGTGGCGAGGCGCTTCATCGGATCGTCATGATCACGCGGGTCTAATACAGCGCGCCCGATGCGCTTCCATCGCTCAACCTCTTCGAATCGGCTGTCACCGCCGAGCAACCAAACGACGTTCCAGGCACCCCAACGGGCGATCAAGTGGCGAGCGAGTGTGATGGCATCCTCTTCAGATAAAGCGATGCCAGGATCGACTTCTTGCAATGC
>JAKISY010000047.1 GCA_021648365.1 Verrucomicrobiales bacterium | reverse complement strand
CTGGCACGCTCTATGGGTGCATGGACTCGTCAGTGATCGATGCTAAAGGGGAGATTGCAGCATTTTGTGATAGTGCGGATCAGTGGTTGCCACTGGTCTGTGTGATGAACGTGACGGTGGTGACGGAGCAGGTGCGGGCGATGTTTGGCTGGGAGCTGGATGAGCTGGAGGCGCAAATCCTAGCGACGCAGCCGGGGGCGCAGGGTTTGCAATTTTTGCCCTATCTGACAGGCGAGCGCACTCCTAATCTGCCTGATGCTAGCGGGGTGATTCACGGTCTGACGGTGGAGAATATGACGGCTGGCAATGTCGGGCGAGCGGCGATGGAGGGGGCGACTTTGGGATTGGCTTATGGGTTGAAGCGGTTTCGCGAGTTAGGGATGAGTCCGAGTGAGATTCGCATGACGGGTGGCGGTAGCAACAGTGCTGCGTGGCGTCAGATTGCAGCTAACGTGTTTGGGGTGTCGGTGGTCGCACTGGCGACGGCGGAAGGGGCTGGTTTAGGCGCGGCAATTCAGGTTGCGCAGTTGGTGCTCAGGGAGAATGGTGGAGATGATAGCTATGTCAGCTTGACGGATCGCTTGGTGAAGCTAGATGAAAGCACCCGCTGTCAGCCGGAGCCACAATGGGTGGAGTTTTATGAGGAGAAATTAAACTGCCAAATAAAACTGACGCTGTGTTTAAAACAAGCGGGCTTACTTTAAAGATAGATAGAATAATATTGTAATATGAAGCCAGAGAAACCAGCAGATTTATCGTTCAAAACGTGGTTGGTGGGTAAGCTATTCGCGATGGTGCTTAGGTTACTGTCCTTTACTTTGAGAATCCATGTGGATGACCGATGTGGCATTTTAAAAAAGCAACCTTCACAGGGATTGATCTGGGCTCTTTGGCACAATCAAATCATGGTGATGCCCTGGCTCTATCGAAAACATTTTAGTAATCGCGCCGGTGCGGTGTTGTCCAGCGCTAGTAAAGATGGCGCGGTGCTTTCGGAAACGCTGCGTAATTTCGGGATCTCGTCGGTGCGGGGATCGAGTTCTAGACGCGGCGCTCAGGCGATGGTGGAGTTGATGAGATGGGTCCGAGGTGGTCGCGATGTGGTGCTGACTCCTGATGGCCCGCGAGGCCCGTGTTATCGCTTGCAGCCAGGTGTTATTAAATTAGCACAAAAAACGGGAGCGGATATTTTCCCGCTTTTGATGGACTTTCAAAATTGCTGGGAACTCAAGTCTTGGGATAGCTTTAGGATACCGAAACCTTTTTCTAAGGTGGTGATCACGCTAGGTCCGTATGAATCGATCAAGTCTGACCTTGACGCTGAAGAGTTTGAACAGGAAAGATTACGCATTGAAAAAGTTTTGAGTGGCAAGTAAGCATTAAATCAGCTGCAATCATGGATACTATAGAAATAAGAGGGAACGCCATCGCGGAAAAAGTGTATGTAGAGTGTTTGCAAGAACTTCAAGTTTTGAAAGCTCAGGGGCATCTACCAGGCTTGGCGGTGGTGCTGGTGGGGGATGATCCTGCTTCGCGCGCTTATGTGGGATCGAAGGAGCGCAAGTGCCAGGAGCTGGGTTTGCACTCGGTGAAGATCGAATTGCCGGAAGATGCGACTCAGGAAGTTTTGATCGCTCAGATTGAAAAGCTGAATGCAGATCCGGCGATTCATGGCATTTTGGTGCAGTTGCCTTTGCCTAGTCATCTTGACGAGGATGCTGTGATTATGAAAATCTCACCAGCTAAAGATGTGGACGGCTTGCATCCGATCAATATCGGTAAACTGGCGATGGATGATGCCACGGGCTTTGCGCCTTGCACGCCTTTGGGCTGTCAGCGCATGTTGATCGAGAATGGCATGGGTATCAGTGGCAAGAAGGTAGTTATCATTGGGCGCAGTTTGCTAGTGGGCAAATCGCTGGGCTTGCTGTTGCTGCAAAAAGGCGAGGGGGGCAATGCTACGGTGACGATTGCCCATTCACGGACGGAGAATTTAGCGCAGGTGGCGAGTGAAGCAGATATTTTGGTAGCAGCGATTGGGCGTCCAGGTTTTGTGACTGAGGATTTTATCAAAGATGGAGCGGTGGTGATCGATGTGGGTATCAACCGAGTGGATGATGCCAGTGCTAAGCGAGGTTACCGCTTGGTGGGCGATGTGGATTTTGCCAAGGTAGCGCCTAAGTGCGCGGCGATCACGCCCGTACCAGGAGGGGTGGGGGTGATGACGATCGCGATGCTGATGGCAAATACGATCCGAGCTTGTCGCATGGCAGAGGAAGGAGAAGCAAGGAACTAAGATATGATCCACGAAGACACGAAGTTTTTTAAAATCGAAGAATCAAACCACCGATTTCACTGATTTGCACTGATAAGAAAAGAAAAATGAAGTGTAAAAACAACACGCATCAGTCCCGCGGGATCAGTGCCGATTTGTCTCCGACTGTCTTGCTGCGCTGTGGTTGAAATATTTTTTACCGTGTAGTGTGAATCAAAATAGAGAGCATGCTCGATTTCCGATTGAATGATACCAACCTGAGTTAGGGATGAATTTCAGCAGCCAAGAGGGAGAATGTGCTTGCGCTTCGTGATAGTGGTGACAGAGTAGCCATCGTTCGCAGGATGGATCAAACATTCTGCATGAGTTCGGGCTGTAGCGCAGCTTGGTAGCGCGCTTCACTGGGGGTGAAGAGGTCGCAGGTTCAAATCCTGTCAGCCCGACCAACTATTTTTATGTGATGAGTGAGAAAAAGATCAAGGTAGCGATAGTGGGGGCAAGTGGGTATTCGGGTAAGGAATTGCTGCGATTGTTACTGATGCACGAAAATGTGGATTTGGTGTGCGCGACGTCGCGACAGAGTGCTGGTCAGAAGGTGAGCGAGGTGTTCCCACGTTTTCGCGGTGGCAAGGCTGAGGACTTGGTTTTTGTGCAACCCGATATTGATGTCATCGCAGCTTCGGGTGCACAATGTGCATTCTTGGCTTTGCCTCATGGGGTGGCGGTAGATTTTGCTGAGGATTTGGTAGAAAAAGGGTTACGAGTGATTGATCTGAGTGCGGATTTTCGTCTCGAAGATACGGCTGTGTATCTGGAATATTACGACAAAGAACACCCTTCGCCAGAGTTGATGAAAGAGGCAGTTTACGGCTTGCCCGAGGTCTATGCAGAGGAGATCAAACCTGCGCGACTGGTAGCGTCACCCGGTTGTTATCCCACCAGCATCATTTTGCCTTTGATCCCTGTATTGAAAGCAGGTTTGATCGACGTGGATTCGATTACGGTGTCGAGCATCAGTGGCGCAAGTGGTGCGGGTAAAAAAGCTGACACCAGTCTGTTATTTGTAGAAATTAACGAGAGTGTGCGTGCCTATGGCGCGCCCAAACATCGTCACTTGAGCGAGATCGAACAAGAACTGAGTCATGCGGCTGGGCAAACCCTACAACTGACCTTCATCCCGCACTTGATGCCGGTGACGGCGGGTATTCATAGCACGACTTTCGCCACCCTTAGTGAATCGGGTAACTCCAAAGCTGTGAGCGATGCCTTGACGGAAGCTTACACGGATAGTAGTTTTGTTAGGTTACTAGGCGAAGGGGTTTTTCCGGATACCAAAAATGTGGTGGGGACGAATTTCATCGACATCGGTTGGGTGATCGATCAGCGAACTGGACGCCTGGTATTGTTCAGCGCGGAAGATAATTTGGGCAAAGGGGCATCTAGCCAAGCTTTGCAAAGTTTCAATTTGATGTTCGATTTGCCAGAAAAAGCAGGTTTGTTGCATTTTTGATCTGCTTTTCACCTGTTTCAAACGAATTGCGCTTGCACTGTTTGCCCTAAATGAGATAAAACAGTTACTCACTCAAACTGCTCCCATGGATTCATCTTTTGTCATTAAAACTGGCGGCGTATGTGCCGCAACTGGATTCCATGCCTCAGCGCTTAGCTGCGGCATTAAAGATCCGTCATCACCAAAGCTCGATTTGGCGATGATCTGGTCGGACAGTCCTGCGATTGGAGCGGCTGTGTTTACCCAGAATCGTGTGAAAGCGGCACCGGTTCAGTTGTCGTCTGACTACTTGCGCGCCGACGATCCACAGGCTATCATTGTCAATAGCGGCAATGCTAACGCATGCACTGGACCTGTAGGCATGGAGCATGCGCGGCAGATGGCGGATGCAACGGCGAAGTCTTTGGGCATACGCCGCCGTCAGGTGATGGTGGCCTCGACGGGCATCATTGGTTTGCCTTTGCCTATTGAGCGCATTTTGCCAAGAATCAAGGAGTTGGTGGAGATGAACGGGAAGTCGGATTGTCGTCGCGCAACTGAGGCGATCATGACCAGTGATACGGTGCCTAAAAGCGCGATGGTCGAGGTGGAGATTGGTGGCAAAAAGGTGAGTATTGGTGCCATGGCCAAAGGTGCGGGTATGATCAATCCGAACATGGCGACGATGTTGTGTTTTATCACCACGGATGCGTGTATTTCTAAGACCGAGCTGCAGCGGGCGACTCGCGAGGCGGTGGATTTGTCGTTCAATCGGATCACGATCGATGGGGATATGAGCACTAATGATACGGTGGTGGTATTGGCTAATGGTCGGGCGGAGAATCGCCGGATCACGGCGCGTGGCCCAGGTAGTCGCTTGTTTCGCGATGCTTTGACTGCCTTGATGGTGAAATTGGCAAAAAAAATGGTGGCTGATGGGGAACGCGTGACCAAGCTGGTTGAGGTGCAAGTCAACGGGGCAGCTTCGCAGCGTGATGCGGAGATGGTGGCGCGGGCAGTAGCGAATTCTTCGTTGGTGAAATGCTCTTGGAATGGTGAGGATCCCAATTGGGGGCGTATCATTCATGCGGTGGGTTATTCTGGGGCGAAGATCAAACCTGAATTGGTGGATATTTATTTTGATGGCTTGTGCGCCGCTAAACATGGCATCGCTCATCACAACGGTATCTCATTCAAGGACTTGCAGAAGGTGGTGACTAAGAAAAAGTTTCGAATTGGCATTGAGCTGAACCAAGGGCGGGCGGAGTATCATATTTATACTAGCGATTTGTCGCCTGAGTATGTGGATTTCAATCGCCGTGAGTATGCTGTGCCGCAGGGGTGATGCCTTCTATGGTCGGTCAAGGGCTTGATCAAAAGCGGCGTCAAGTCGCGCGCACTCCAAAAGGGCGAATCTTTGCTTGCTGAATGGCGGATATTGACGAGATTGCGAGCTTTTCTTTTTGCTCCATTTTTATCGTGACTACATCCGGATTACAGAACCCAATCGACAAGGCGGCAGTGTTGCTCGAAGCTCTGCCTTATCTGCAAAATTTCCGTGGGGCTACTTTTTTGATCAAAGTAGGGGGCTCGGCGATGGAGGATCCTGCTTTGCTTCGACGTCTGCTGCGTGACGTGGTTTTTCTTGAAGTGGCAGGGGTCAATCCGGTGCTGGTGCATGGTGGGGGCAAGGCGATTTCTGCGGCGATGAAGGAGGCGGGGTTGTCTGCGGCTTTTTCTGGTGGTCAAAGGGTTACGACGGATGAGGCGATGGAGATCGTCGAGGAAACTCTCAATCGTAAGATCAATCCTGAACTGGTCAAAATGATTGAGGAATTTGGTGGGCGCTCAGTGGGGATTCCTGGCAATGGGGTTTTTGTCGGGGAGCGACTGACGGGCTGGTCGGAAGAGCAGGGGCGTGAGGTTTCTTTGGGGCGAGTGGGGCAGGCGGTGGATTTTGATTTGACCCAGATCGAAAAAGCGATTGCGGATGAAATCGTGCCGGTGGTCTCTCCGGTCGCTTGCGAGCGCGATACGGGTTTGGCGCTGAATGTGAATGCGGACTTGGCAGCTAGTGCTTTGGCAAAAGCGATCAAAGCTTCTAAGTTGGTATTTCTGAGCGATGTGTTGGGGGTGCTGGGCGATTATAAAGATGACAGTACCTTGATCCCCTCGATCAAGGCGAATGAGGTGGACGGGATGATCGATGACGGCATCATACATGGTGGCATGATTCCTAAAATGCGTTCGGCGGTCGATGCTTTGGATGCTGGAGTAGGCAAGGTTCACATGATTGACGGGAGGTTGTCGCATTCGTTGTTGTTGGAAATTTTTACTAAATCGGGTGTTGGAACGGAGATTGTGAAATGAGTGAAATGATGACGAGAGAGTTGATGGATCAATACGTGACTCCGAACTACGGGCGTTTTGCGGTCGAGTTCGTTTCGGGGCAGGGTTCGTGGTTGCAGGATGCTGAGGGTAACGATTATTTGGATTTTGCGACAGGGATCGCGGTGTGCAGCTTGGGGCATTGTCATCAGGTGATTCAGGATGCCTTGAAGCAGCAGGGAGGAAAACTGATTCACTGTTCTAATTTGTATCAAATTCGTGAGCAGGCTCTGTTAGCTCAGCATTTGGTCGAGCAGGTGATGGAGACGGCGGGTAAGGTTTTTTTCTGCAACAGTGGTGCGGAGGCGAATGATACGCTGATCAAATTGGCGCGTAAATATGGCAATGATCTGTCTCAGGAGCTGGGGCGATATGAGATCGTCACTTGTGAGGGTTCGTTCCATGGGCGTACCCTTGGCGGCATCGCTGCAACCGGGCAGGACAAAGTGAAGGCTGGATTTGAACCGATGTTGCCAGGTTTCAAGCATGTGCCTTACAATGATGGAGAGGCTTTAGAAGCTGCGATATCGGATCACACGGTTGCCATTTTGATCGAGGTGGTCCAAGGGGAGGGGGGGATCCATGTGGCGAGTGAGGGATTTTTACAAACTGCGTTGCGGCTGCGCGATCAACACGATTTGCTGCTGATGTTCGATGAGGTGCAGTGCGGTTTGGGACGCACTGGGAAACAGCGAACTTGGGATGCGGTGATTGCCGATCTCCAACCCGACGCAGTGAGTTGGGCAAAAGGTTTGGCGGGAGGTTTTCCGATGGGTGCAGTGTGGGTGCGGGCAGGTCGGATTACCACTGGCGAGGATGGTCACAAGGGGCAGCTTTGTGATGCACTAGGGCCGGGCAGTCATGGTTCGACCTTCGGAGGCACTCCACTCGGCAGTGCGGTGGCTTTGGCGGTGCTGCAGGAAATACAAAAAGACCGGTTGTGGGAAAATGCGGCGCAGCTAGGGCAGCACATCAAACAGGTGGTAACATCGTGGGGTTCACCTTGGCTTTTAGAAGTTCGAGGGTCTGGGTTGATGTTAGGGTTTGTGCTGAATGTGACAAAAATGGAAGAAAATGTAACTTTCAAAGAGAGTGGTCAAACGCCAGCTTTGTGGGTGGTCAATCGACTGATGGCAGCAGGTTTGCTGACAGTGCCAGCAGGGGCTGAAGTAGTGAGGTTTTTGCCAGCCTTGAATGTGAGTCTAGAGGAGGTCGATTTGGCATTGAATAAGCTAAAACAAGTATTAGACGGACTGAGTGTATAGCATCGCTTGTAGTTATTTTAAGATGAAACATTTATTATCATTGGAAGCAGCTTCTGCGGATGAGATTGAAGCTTTGTTGATTTCTGCAGAGGAATTGAAATTCAAACGCTGGGCAAATGATTTGTCCGATGATGATCTGAAAGACCAGTGTTGGGCGCTGATGTTCAGTAAGTCTTCCACTCGCACGCGGGTGAGTTTCGAAGTGGGCATTCGTGAGCTTGGTGGTTCGGTGATGTTTTTATCGTCCAATCAATCGCAACTGGGACGCGGAGAACCGATCAAAGATACGGCACGGGTGATGGGACGCATGGTGCACGGTGCTGTGATCCGAACTTTCGCTCAAGATGACGTGGAGCAGTTCGCTGAGTTCAGCGGTATTCCTACGATCAATGCTTTGACCGATGAAGAACACCCTTGTCAGATTTTGGCGGATTTGTTGACGATGAAAGAGAAACTCGGAGGCTGGGAAGATCGCAAGGTGGTGTTTTTTGGCGATGGTGATTGCAACGTAGCGAAGTCCTGGATGTGGGCAGCTGAGCGCATGGGATTCCAATTGGTGGTGGCAGCGCCGGAAGCTTTTTTGCCTCCACAAGACTATCAACAGCAGTTCAGTGCAGGCGGCAAGGTGAGCTTCACCAGCGATGCGGCTGCAGCTGCTGCCCATGCCGATGTGCTCTACACCGATGTGTGGGTGAGCATGGGCAAGGAGGATGAATCGGAGGATCGACTCGATGTTTTCAAGCCTTACCAGATCAATGATGCGATCGTCACTGCCGCTTGTTCGTCTGCTTTAGTGATGCACTGTTTGCCAGCTTATCGCGAAAAAGAGATCACCGAGAAGGTGCTCGAAGCTCATGCTGACACCATTTTTCAGCAAGCTGAAAACCGTCTGCATGCGCAGAAGGCCGTGCTGAAAGCGGTGGTCGCGGGGTGACTCAAAAGCGAATGAAACCTTCTACGATCGGCTTGATTTTCGCTGCGCTGTTGTTCTCAGGCTGCGGGAAACGTGCGACGATTGAGGCACTCAACGACTCTTCTGTCGTGCTTGCTTTTGGCGATAGTTTGACCTTCGGTTACGGAGCGAGCGAAGATAGCAGTTACCCTGTGGTATTGGCTAAATTGATTGGAGTTCAGGTGGTGAATGCTGGTGTGCCGGGCGAAGATAGCAGCGCGGCCCTACGGCGACTACCCGCATCGTTGGAAGCGCATCAAGCCGACTTGGTGATTCTCTGCACGGGAGGTAATGATATGTTGCAAAAACAATCGCAGGCGAAGCTGAAAAGCAATCTAACAGCGATGGTAGATTTGATACAGCAAGCAGGTGCCGATGTGATGATCGTAGCTGTGCCTGCACCGGGAATCATGCTCAAAGTGCCCAACTTGTATGCTGAGGTGGCGCAAGAGCAGCACTTGCCCTACGAGGGTGACGTGATCAAAGAGGTTTTGTCGGACGCTTCTCTTAAAAGCGATTTGGTGCATCCGAATGAAGAGGGCTATCGACGTATGGCAGAAGCTTTTGCTGCTTTGATCAAGCGATCAGAGCTGAAGTGAGAAGTGTTTAGATCCCTTTGGGTGCCGAGCGGGCGGTGGTGTGCGAGTGATTTTTTCGATATTGCAATGGGCTGATGCCCTGCGCTTTTTTGAATTGATGGGTGAAGTGGCTTTGGTCGTAGAATCCGCAGTCGAAGGCGATGTTGCCCAGAGTGTCTTCGGTGCTAGTGAGCAGTTGGGTTGCCGCATGAAGTCGCACTTGATTGATGTATTTCAGCGGAGTGATTTTGAATAACTTTTTGAATCTTCGTTCCAATTGGCTGGTGGAAAGGTGGGCGATTTGAGCGATCTGGGAGATTTCGATTTTTTGTGGGTAATAAGATTGGATGTAGGCGATCACTTTACTGAGGCTTTCATAAGGACCCAAGACGGCACCAGCTGTATCGAAGTCTCGCATCACCCCTGCGACCCCGATGATGGTGCCATCTTTGCCAAAGAGAGGGCTTTTGCTGGATAGATACCAGCGCAACTGATTGTTCTGATTGGGCACCAGCCAGACTTGATCCAAGAGAGGCTTGCCTGAGGAGATCACTTGCAGGTCTTCTTCGCGGTATTTATCCGCAAGACTAGCGGTGAAAAAATCGTAGTCCGTTTTGCCTATCAGTTCAGATGAAAAGGTGATACCTAGAATCTGGTGGAGGGCTTTGTTAGCTAATACAAATCGCCCTTCGGTGTCTTTGGCGAAAAAAAAGATTTCGGGGAGAAAGTCAAAAATAGCTGCCAGCTGTGCGTTGTCAGCCAGCTTTTTACAGAAATTTTCACTGAGGCTTTCTGGTGTCATGGCTGTTGACGGCTAAGGCAATAAAGGTTTTTCCCGCGCAAGAAGAGCTGTTTCCCTACGATGACGGGTGATGCGCTGAAGGAATCTTCTAGATGATTGGTGGCTAAGACTTTTGGCATATCTTTGCTGTGACTGATAACTAGAGTTGTGCCTGCGAGGTCAGTGAGGTAAATACGATTGGCGGCGGCAACGGGAGATGCGTATAAGCTGCGCAAGCCGTTGAGTCGAAGTGGCCCTGGTAGATCTTCTCCTGTTTTGGCGATCGCTCGGCTGAGGATGGGCTGATAATGGGCTAAGTAGTATAAGGTTTCTTTGTAGAGTAAGGGAGATGGCACGTAAGGTGTGCGTTTTTTTCTCGACCAGACGATATGATCTGACTCGCTGATGTCGCCTTTCGCTCCTTTTAACCGGATCGCCATCAACGCCCGGGTATCGCAACTGCTGCCGAGCCATGCAAAACCCTCATCTACAATCGGGGTTTTCCATTTCAAATGCTGTTGCTCACTCCAAGTGATAGGCGGGTCAACATCGACAGAAGCGGAACCCGTCGCTTGCGGCCCTCGCCATTGCGCCCAGTTTTGGCCCTCCCCAGCATGAGCACAAGTAAGCAGGGCGAGATGGAGGATGCTGAGATTGATTAGGAAAATTTTCACGGAACTCAGCTAGGATAAGGCAGATTAAGCTGACTGTCTATGATCAGAGTCAATTGGGATGCGGTGATATTTTATCACGACAAATCGTTCATCTGGGCGTTTAGTTTTCTAAATGAAGCAGGAGCCTACTTGTGTTCGGATCGATTTATGGCTGTGGGCGGTGCGTTTTTACAAAACCCGTTCGGTGGCAGCTAACGCCTGCCGTAAGGGCTGGGTGAAAGTAGCAGGGCAACGAGTGAAACCTGCGCGTGATATACGAGTCGGAGATGAGGTGGTTCTCCGCCATCAGGATATTGAGAAAACGGTGCGGGTGCTGTCTTTACTGAAGCGTCGAGTGGGGGCAAAGGTGGTGGCAGAGTATTGCGAAGATCTCACTCCTGCAGAAGTTTACGCGCAAGCGGCGCAGATACAAAAACTCAATGCTAGTGCAGATTTGATTCGTGATCGTGGGGCGGGACGCCCGACCAAACGCGATCGGCGAGAGCTGGAGGAAGTATTGCTAGAATCAGAACAACAGCAGCAGGTGTATCGACAATGGGATAAGGGGTTTAAGAAAAATAGTAGAAGATAGAAGGTATGAAAAAAATAGTGACTTGTATGATTTTAGGGTATTGCACTGCGTTGCTTGCATTAGCCGTAGACAAGGAAGTGACCACCTTCCCCTTATCTGAAAATTTGATCATTGCTGCTGAGACGATCTCGCCTGCTATGGATGAAAGGTCGGGTGATCTGATCGGTTTGTCTGCCTCGGGACAAGTGTCGATCAAGGTGCGTCCGAAAGGAACGCAAAAATGGATTTATGTGACCTGCGGAGAGTTGGTTTACGATGTGAACAAAGATGAGATCGTCTTGAAAGGGCACCCTGTGGTAAAATCTGGTATTCAGGTGCTACGCGCGACTTCGGATAAAACGTATGTGCGCGTTTCGCGTAAAACGGGGAAATGGGTGATCAAAGGGCCGCACAAAATTGAGTTGAAGTTCAAGTGAAGATTATTTTGCTGCAGGTAATTGCCGATCGCTGGCGAGGTAGCGAATCAGATCGCGGAATTGTTCGAAGGTCATGGTCTGAACTAGACCTTCTGGCATCATGGAGAGTGGGGCGGCTTTGCGAGATTGAATTTGCTCTAAGGGTAAGATGAGTTCTTCGTTGAGTGTTTGCATGGCGATAGCATTGGCATCTTCTGATTTGACCATACCGGTGATCACTCTGCCGTCACGGGTCTCGATAGTAGTGATTTGATAATCTTTGGCAACAAAAGCGTTTGGGTCGATGACATTTTCTAGGATGTAGTCAAGATTGCGGCGATCGGATCCAGTGAGATCTGGGCCTATCTCGACGCCTTCGCCAAAAAGTTGGTGACATGCCATGCAGGTGCGCTGGAACATTTGACGTCCCTTGGTTGGGTCTGCTTTTTCTAATTCTGCAGAGCTGAGCTTTTTCTTAAATTGGGCGATCAGTCGAGCTTTATCCTTGGGGGTGGCGCGTAATTTGCCCCAGATTTGTTCGGTTTGTTGATCAATAGCGGGGTTTTTAAAAGCTGCTATTTGGCGTAAAGTGAAAGCGCTGACGTCGCTTTTCGGTAGCCGTTGCTGCCTAATTTGTTTGAGTAACTCAATCGCCCAAAGAGGGCGCGAGGCAAGTGTCTGTATGGCATTCTGCTTGTTGGACTTGTCGAAATCAGCATAAGATGCCAACAAGATTTGACTGGTCTGCGGGTGTTGGTAAGAGGCTAATCCACGAATAGCGGCAGCTCGGGTTTCTTTGTCTTTAATAAGTTGGATGAGCAAATCGGGTAGTTGCGGATCTTTGTGCTGGAGTAGAGCTTCGATACTGCGTAAACGAGTGGCGCTAGCAACTGCTGCATCTGCGGCTAGTTGGCGTAGTTCGGAGAGTGCTTTTGGATCACCAAAGCGTAGCGATAACAACGTAGCTTGCTCTCGTAATTGGGAGTCTGAGTTGCGTAATAGGGCGAGGTGAACTGGCTGCCAATTCTTGGGCATGCTTAGTTGCTTGCGACCACTCAAGCCTTGGTTGATTCCACTAAGGGTATCGACTTTGCTCTGCGTATCAAGATTGCTAAGGAGGGCGAGCAAATGAGGTAAGTCTTGATCAGTTTTGTCGGCAGCTTGGGAACTGATGCGCCGAGCGATGTGTTGGCGGATGAGAGGGATTTTGCTGTGTGAAATCAATTGTGCAAAACGGGGAACATCACTGTTGATCAGAGCTTCGATGCCATACCAGATCATTAGCGGCAGATTGGCATCTGCAGAATCTTCGCCATGACTGAGGAGTGCTGTGGCGATGTCCCAGCGTTGATGGTGGGGCAGACGCTGTAAGGCACTTGCGAGATAGAGGCGAACTATGGCTGCCGGATCGTTGTTAGCGAGTTGGGCTAACTTTGCTAGTTGAGCCGTGGAAGGATCTCCGTTTTCACACAGTAGTTGCACTGCCCAGGCTCTAAGGTATTCATTTTGATGACTGAGCAGTTTGAGCAAAAGATCTGGAGCCGCTCCGCCAGTGACATGTAATGCCCACAAAGCACGTAGTTGATGCGTGGCGGCCGACTGGGTGTTCAGTTGCTTGCGTAAAGCTTGATGCGCTTGGCTCATGTCTTGACCTGCCGCCGCGCGTTCTTGTAAGAGGCGGCGTGCATGTCTCACCCACCAGTCGTTTGCATGAAGTTGTAAATCGACCAATTGTTGATTATTGTTTTTCGCCAGATTTCTGGAGTATGTTTTTTTACTGCCGTAAGTGATTTTGTAAATTCGCCCAGTGTCTTTTCGCGTATCCTTGATGCTGTGACATTCTCCTGTATCTGACCAGTCACTGACAAAAACTGATCCATCTGGACCATAGCGGATGGTGACGCCCATGAACCAGGGGTCTTTTGATACCAGTAGATTCTCCTCATGGCTGGCAGTGTAGCCGGACCCTTTGCGGCGCAGTAGATCGTTGTTCATTCGCCTACCATGAGTGTTATTCATGAATACGGTGTTGCGGTATTTTTTCGGCCACGAGTCACCCAGATAAATCATGGTGCCGCAATGGGCATGGCCTCCACCGACTTCCAGTTCCACCTGAGTGCCACGATTGAAGGTGTGGGAACTACCGGAGTAGTGCAAGTGGTCAGCGATGGATTGGATACGTTGGTAGGCGAACTGACTCGACTGGCGATTGCGCCACGGGTCGTAGTGGGCTCCTTGGATCATGTGAAAGAGGTGTGGGTTCACGCAGTTACAGGTGAAGGCTTGGCCGTAATCATTGAAATCGATACCCCAAGGGTTAGTGGTGCCATCGGAGAAAGGTTCCCAGATATGACGGACGGGGTGATAACGATAGATACCGCCATCGAAACGAGTTCGTTGTTTTTCTGGAGTGCCGGGTTTGGCGGGCATCGACCAGTTGGTGCGACCGTGGCAGCCATAGAGCCAACCATCTGGCCCCCACGAGAAGCCGTTGGCGATGTTGTGCGCATTGAAGGCGGTGCCAAAACCGTTGAGTAGAATTTGTGGTTCGCTGTCGGGTATATCATCACCATCACGATCTGGGATGAAGTAGAGATTGGGTGGCGACATCACCCAAGCTCCACCAAACCCAACTTCGATGCCGGTGACGTATTCGAGCTTGTCATAAAACACGGTGCGCTTGTCAAAGTGGCCATCATTGTCTTGATCTTCGTAAATCAGGATGCGGTCATTGAACCCGGCTTTTTTGCTGGGGTAGTTGTTCGCTTCAGCTACCCACAGGCGCCCTCTATCATCGATGCAGAAGGCAATGGGTTGCTTGAGGTCTGGCTCGCCGGCAAAGAGGGAGACGGAAAAGCCGTCTGGCACCTGCATGGTGGCGGCGGCTTGCAGCGGAGAGAGCGGTTTATCTTGGGCGTAGGTGGAGAGCTCGGTGACCAAGAAAAAGGTCAGGATCAACAAAGCTGCGCGGGGGAACATGGGGGGAGGTAGTGGAAAGTGGGGGTTCACCCTTTAAAGATGATAAACTTGCGGGCGACAAAATTGACCAGTGCGGAGGCGAGCACAAATCCGAAGTTAGCTATGTGTTCGACATATTCTGCAATTTCCCATTGCTCTAGCAGTGGAGTATTGTGAAATATAAACCAGTTCATTCCCAAACCTGCGGCGAGCGGTAGTGCGGATACGGCAAAAAATAAGAAAATCTCTAGGAAAACATGGTGCTTCCCAGATTTGAACACAAATTTGATGTTCAGCCAATACACCACACAGCCAGAGATGAAAAAAGCGATCGTATTGTTGATATAACCATTGATCTCTTTGACATGATCCGACAGATGTTGGCCGATCGCGGGGAAGATGGTGAGACCTAAAGTGTAGGTCACGCTTAGATGAATCATCACTGCCATCACTCCACAGGTGACGTATTTCCCAAATTGAATCAGTGGATGTGCGTCATGAGACAACACATGTTTAACGACAGTTTTTTTGTCGTTCTCTTTCACAAATTGAAGGGCTTGCTTGCTGCGCTTAATCACCGTATTTTTCTTTCCAGGTTACGAGGGCTTGTTTGATGTCATCCGATTTTCGTCGTGGATTTATTTTCCAAACCAGCGGGATGTTTTTAGGAACTAGAGGGATGAGTTGATCAAAGTCAACCGAGCCTTGAAAGGGAATGCAATGATCTTCTGCCGGCCACTCCACATCATGCACATTGCAACCGATCAAGCGGGGTAACATTTGCTCAAGTTGCTGGCGGTGATCGAGCAGCCCTAAGTTTGCTTTCAGCTGAATATGACCAAAGTCATGCCAGTAGCCTAAATGCGGACTATCATACTCGTCGAGCAAAAGTGCCATCTCTTGTTCATTAGGTAAGTACTCGTAGCAGTCGGGACTCTCTAAAGCGAGGCGCACCCCCATTTTTTCTGCGTAGGGAATCAATTGGTCCAGCGCTTTTTTTACCAAGCCTATGGTGCTTGTCTGTATAGCTTCTCGCGCCTGAACTAGGGCTAATTTCTGCTGCGCGTAGGTTTTGCTGTAGAGCTCTCCTTGCTGGAGGAGCGCGACCAAACTGATGCTGTGATCGCTGATAGAGGTTCTTCCCAAAGTTAAGACCATCGGAATACCTCCCAGCTCCGCCGCGATATCGATGGAGCGTTGACTTAGCTCGATAGCTCGTTGCCGCTGTGAATCATCGGAGGACATGAAATGGCAGCTAGCTTGATTCGCTTCGGGGTCTGCTGCTAGCACAAAGTTGCGCACACTCGAGAATCGCGTGAAGGGTTTTGCTGAGCCTTTGCTGCCTGTATAAGCTTTCTGGAAGCCGGGCAGTAGAGCTGGATCGATGCAGGGGCCGAGTTCGAGTGCGTCAAAGCCAAGCAAGATCGCCTCATAAACCATGTGCATGCCGTCTTCATCGTGACGGTGGCTGTTCCAATAAGTCGATAGGGATAACATAACATTATTGCGGCTCACGCTGTTCCCTGCGTTGTTTTTTGACTTTAGTTTTGCCTGCCACCATCAAGGTGATTTCACCTTTTACTTTCCCTGAGCCGAGCTGCTCTATCACCGAACTGACAGAGCCACGGTACCAGCTTTCAAATTTCTTGGTCAACTCGCGAGCAACGCAGACAGGGTGCTCTTGAGCAAGCCCTTTGATCATTTCTAGACTGACAACGATGCGGTGGGGCGATTCAAAATAAACTGAGGTGCATGAGCGCTCTGTGGCGGCTTCCAGCTCGCTAAGCCGTTTGCCTTTTTTATGAGGGAGAAAACCACCAAAATAAAAAGAATCGGTGGGCAAACCTGATCCCAATAATGCCATCAAAACAGCAGACGGACCGGGTAGGATTTCGAAAGGCACCTCCTGTTCTAGACAAGCTTGCACGAGTCGATAACCAGGATCAGAAATGCCGGGCATACCGGCATCGGTCAGGCAGGCAATCACTTTTCCTGCTAGCACTTCGTCTAATAAATGCTGTCCGCGTTGCCTTTCATTGTGCTCATGAAAGCTCATTAAAGGCTTTTTGATTTCCAAGCGATGCAATAGTTTGGACGAACGGCGAGTGTCTTCGCAGGCAATCCAATCGGCTTCTTTGAGCGCTTCTATACTGCGCAGGGTGATATCTCCAAGATTACCTATAGGGGTGGCAATGAAGACAATACGCCCTGGTTTCTCATGTTGGCTTTCATCAAGCATCAGTCATAAGGGGGGGCACCTGAATCTATCGGGAAAAGGGCGAATCTTAATAAACTAGTCGGGTTGCCACGCCTTTCGCGCAAGTGGAAATGGTTAGTTCGCTGACTTCATAAGGCAAGTTAGTTAGTATTACCAACCTTCCGTAAGTTGTGCTGTCAGAATTCTGGCGGCATCTTGAGCTGCCAATGGTAGCGCATTTCTCTCAGACAATTGGAAGTTCGGGTCTAGAAAAATCTGGGTGCGTCCAATGACTCGACCTGGACGGATTCTCAAGTTGGTCGCATTATTACGTGCTGTATCATCAATGCTTTGGACTTCACGATAGTCTAGTTTAGCATCGGTGACAGGATCATGCAGTGACCATTCAACAATCATGAAAAGCAACATTTCACGAGTTCGCAGGGTATCTCTTCGAGCAGCGCGAAGTTGGCGTCTCTCGATACGTGTGATTTTTCCTACAAGAACAGCATCGGCATTGTCCTTATCGGTGATTTGATAGGTTCCATCTGCTTGCAGGCTCTTGATGACGGCATTGGTGGTCATTACTGCAACTCTGGGCTCCAAGGTTGCATTTTCAAAAGTAGGTACGTAGATCTTATTGATATTCGAATAGATTGAGGGCTTGACTGACCCTAAGCGATAGCCGGCACAGCCATTGCTGAAAATGGCTAAGCTTAAGACGAGAGCTAGCAGGCTAATTCGGGATAGCGTTTTCATAGTATAAAGTTGAAAGTATGGGAAAGCTGAGATTTCTGTCTAATAAAATAGCAATGCGCTGGGTGAATGCCAATGCAATCACCGTTTGTAACCGAAACTCTATGGAAAATCAAGCGCAGCCTGCACAGGAAGGCAATAAATTGAAGTTTCTAGAGCCAGAGTTAAGGTGATGGAGTTTTTCGACCGTTGAAAATCAATTTTCGGTTTTGGGTGTAGGCGAAGCAGGTGGAGCCGAAATCGGAGTCACATCTGCTGGAGAAGTTCTCATGCGTGGGCTGGACGAGTCCAGTTTTGGAGGTGGTGGTCCGTGGTAATCTTTGCGTTTGCTCAATTTGGGCGGGGTTTCTACTCGTCTCGGAGTGCCTGTTTTGCGGACAATGGAAGGATCGTGCTCGGCTAGGTTACCCAAGCGCGCTTTAGCTGCATCATAATGTTGGCTGCCAGGGTGAGCTATCACTTCTTGGTAGTAAACCGCAGCGGAACGGTATTTTCCTTGTTTTTCATAAAAACGACCAATGTTGAAGGATTTTTCCAGATCTTTGTCCTCGAGTTTTCCCAATTCCGCTTTCACGTCTGAAGCAAGGGCGTCGCCTCCATATTGATTGAGGAAATCTTCCGCAGCTTCTCGGTGTTGACGTGAATTCGCCGGATTGTAGGATTTATCACCCGTAGATCCCAAGAGCTGCACTATTTCATACTGAGCCTTGGCTGCAATCGGTGTGCCAGGGTAGCGCTCCACTACTGATGCATAAGCTAATAGCGACTCATCTATTTTGCCTGTCCTGCTATTAACAACACCCACATTGAACAGCGATTTAGGAGCTTCTTGACTATAAGGGGCATTGATGCTGATTTGAGTGAAAAATTCAATCAACTTACTCGGTTGAATGTTTGCGCCAAAACCTAAAAACCCGCTTTTTTGGTTTTCTAAATAATAGTTAGCGATATGGTATTGACGTTTGAGGGCCTCCTTGAAAAGATCGTTGTCTTTATACGCATTGATAAATTCCTGATACTCTTCAAATGCCTTTTTAGGTTTATTGGCTTTTTCCAACAAAGCTCCGAGCTGAAACTGGCTGTGCGCAGCTGCTGTGGTGAGTGGAAATTGTTTGATGATACTTTTATACAGGCCTCGAGCTTTTTTATCGCTCCCTGAATTTTGCAACTGCTGAGCTTCCGCATACATCTGATTGGCCTCCGAGTGCTGTCCGACCATTTCGGCTTCGCTAGGAACGATAGATTTTTTCTTTTTGCCAAATCCAAGGATTGCCTCAGCTGGAGCCGGGGAGAGAAGCATTACCGAAAGGCTTAATAACAAGCAGGAAACAACTCGTATGCGAGAAAAATAGATGCTCAAGGATGCCATGACGATGAATTTAAGTTAAATAAAGAAAAACAAGGCTACAAGTGATGCAAAAGTTAGCAAAAATAGCATTGGTGTATTTTGTTAGAATCTATTAACTAATTAGGATTGTGTAAGAGTTCAAGCGTTTAGTGAGATTCTTTGCATATTTTTGACGCATTTTTATGAATTGCGTCAAATTTGACGGAGTTTCCTTCGCGGTGAAGTTGTTTTTGGGGCGAAGTTTCGATTTAGATAATTTTTAACTATGGATTTGAGTAAAGCTTGGTTGATGGAGGCCGCTGGGTGGAAGGCGGTCAAAGAGGGGGGGATGATGCTTAAAGCTGGCGCAGTGTCTCAAGTCACTCAACGCGGTGGCTTGGTGAAGGGGCTGGTGATGATCGGTAGAAAAGCTCAGATATCGGGACTGAACATCCGTTCAGCAACGGATGTGGACAACCTATGCCGCTGTCGTGAATCATTGCGGGACGGTATGTTGTGTGCGCATTCAGCTGCGGTGGTCTTAGCTGCTATCGAAGGTCAATCGCAGGAAACCGTAGGAAAACCTGCAGGCAAACAAGTTCGGGTAGAAACAGCAGGAGCGCTTGATTCCCCCCAAAATCACGATGGAGGGAAACACAGTAATTTACTCTTGCAGATTACTTTAGAGACTATTTTTACTAATTTATGGGAAAAAAATAAATTCCCTATTCGTTTAACCGATAGGTCGCCAGAGGGTGAAATTGAACAAGCTTCATTAGCGCAAAGTCATGAAATTCGAGCGTATTTGCAAGAACAATGCCAGTTGAAGCAGGGGAGCTTACCAGGCTTTTTGATTCTCAACCGTCAGCAAGCAAGTGAATGCCTGAAGCTCTGCGTGACTTATCCCTATTTTGCCGTAGATCAGAGTGATCAAGCTCTCGGTATTGCCGAGCAAAGCATACGGCTGAAGCTGCACCTCACTCAAGCAGCCAGCAGCGAAAAGGTGCTGATGCGTTTGTCCGGCTTTGCTGCTCAAGATCAGATCTTATTGAAATCTGACGACAAGTGTGAAGAGCCCTGGGTTTATCACCAAGGCCGCCAGCAAATGTGGCCCGTCAGACTGCCGGAAATCGAATCCTATCGGGAAACCTCACAACATTTGCTGAATTCAGGTGAACAGGGTTTATTGGTCTCAGAGGCATGGTTGGCGAAGGCGCTGCCTGAGTGGTCGGATGTTTTTGAGATAGATTCGCCGACTGACTTCAAGCTGCCGTCTTTGAACTTGGGGCGCCCTGAGTTTGAATTACAGGTAGAGGGTTCTCTGCAGCACGTGCGTGCGACCATTCGAGCTTATTATGGAGGTCATCAAATCATCTTGGGGCAATCCTTGGCTGATGACGATGAAGCTGAATGTTTTTTCCCTTACTTAGATCCAACAAATGATGAGAATCATGGAGGTAAACGCTATTTCACACGTAATACCGTCGCCGAAAAAACAGCACTCAGCGAATTGACTGCTGCCGGGTTCAGCTCGGTCGATCAGCAAGGCGTGCTACATTTACGCGGACAGAATGAGGTGCTGCATTTCCATGTCAGCGTGGTTCCGAGATTGCAAAGTCAGTGGCGGAAGCTGGTATTCGCAGAGCGCTATCGAACTGCAACTGCCCACGTGCAAGCGATACGCCCAGTGGTAAGCTTTGATTCAGGACGAGTAGGCGAGGATTGGTTTAGCTGTGCTTTCGAACTAGAAAATCAACAGGGTGCTACCACTATCAGCGAAAGTGAGATCCGACGCTACCTCGCAACGGGTCAGAATCAAGTAAGAGAGAATGAAGATGGTAGCTTGGCAGTGATAGATCGAGATGCTTGCGAAGATTGGTTTGAAGTGCTCAAAGATTGTAACCTGCAACAGGAGCAAGGCGGCTATCACTTAGCGCCAGCGCAACGCGATTATATCGAATCGAGCGTATCCTATTACCAAAACCATTCTCAGCTAGCAGGATCAAAGCCGGATCCGCAAGAACTGAATGATGCGGATTTTTCTGACTGCTTAGCAGACTTGGAGCCCATCCTGCGTCCTTATCAGCGTGATGGCATCGCCTGGTTGTATCGCAAGCTACTGACTCAAAACGGTGGCGGTGCTATTTTGGCAGATGAGATGGGGCTAGGAAAGACCCTACAAACGCTGGCGGTATCACGCTTGCTGAAAACGATGCAAACAAGGCAAGAATCGCAGCAGCTAAGCCCTGTATTAGTGGTCTGTCCCACCTCGCTGATCGATAACTGGGATCAGGAAATCAAAAAATTCACCCCAGAATACCAAACATTGCTGATGCGCGGGACCAAACGCAGCGGTCATTTCAAAAATCTGCGTTTTGCCGATGTGGTGATCACCAGCTACGCGCTGATGGTGCGAGATATCGAGCAATATCAGAAACAACACTTCCGCTTGCTAATTTTGGACGAAGCGAGCTACATCCGAAACCCCAGCACGCAAAATGCGCGCTGCGCCAAAAAGCTGAACGCAGATTCACGCTTGGCGCTTACCGGAACTCCGATAGAAAACTCCGTGCTCGATATTTGGTCGATCAGTGATTTCGCGCGACCTGGATATTTAGGCACGAGAGAAGAGTTCAAACAGCATTACGAAAAACCTATTCAATCTGGAAAAGCGAGTACAGCCCTGCATCAGCGCTTTCGCAGACGACTCAAACCTTTGATTCTTAGGCGCACCAAATCAAAAGTCGCGACCGACTTGCCTGCAAAGCTAGAAGAAATTATTTACTGCGACCTAAACAGCAAACAGAAAGCTCTTTACGCTGGTATATTACGTAAATCACGTAATAAAATAAATGCCGCATTTAGCAGCGGAGACGAGCGGGCGGCACGGGTGAATATGCTCACAGCACTGCTGCGACTACGCCAGATCTGCTGTGATGCACGCTTACTGAAATCTAAAGAAGAACAAAAAACGGCTTATAGTAAAGCACAAGACTCTAAATCAGTAGATTCGGCTAAATTATTGCTTTTACGGGAACGACTACAGGAAGCGATGTCCGGAGGGCACCGGGTGCTTATTTTTAGTCAATTTGTGAGCATGCTGAAGTTGATACGGGCAGATTTGCAGCAATCGGATTTTTACGATGGAGAGATCGCTTATTTGGACGGGTCGAGTCAAGACCGCGCAGAACAAGTGGCTCGATTTCAGAAGGATGAAAACGTGAAAGTATTTCTGATCAGCCTGAAAGCTGGTGGCTATGGACTCAATCTAACCGCAGCGGATACCGTTATGCATTTTGATCCGTGGTGGAATCCTGCAGTCGAAGCTCAAGCCACGGATCGTGCGCACCGTATCGGTCAGAGCAGAATTGTCACCAGCTACAAATTCATCGCTCGTGATACGGTGGAAGAGAAAATTCTCAAACTACAACAACAGAAGCGCGATGTGTTTGACGCGGCCATCGACGACCAAGCGCCGATGATGAGAGGTTTGAATACGGAAGATTTGCGCGAGTTGCTGGATGTGTGAGAATCCCGACGGAACTACCCAAAATGAACTGGGAATCCATATATGAGCCTATTTCACAATATAAACCGTATATGTATAACTTCGCACAATATATGTAATGTGAAATGGAATAAGTCCTAGATATGACGCTAATCCCTATGCATCTGTCACTTATTGTGAATTTTACTGCAAAAAATTGTCAATAAATAGCAAAGCCTGACCTCTATTCTGCAGATTGACTTATTTATATAATAGGTTGATTTCTTTAGGCTTATGTGGAAAACATGGCTAACACATCACCTTATATAAACAACTATGCAGATCCCATCTCCCAAAAATAAAAACAGCCACTTCCAGTCTATTAGCAGGAATCAGTCTGCTATGACCCTGATCGAAATCACTGTGGTCATCACCATTTTATTAAGTTTGGTAGGTATTGTTTTTGTAGGACTAACAAGCTACAATAAGGGATCCGCTCGCGCTAAATGCATCCTACAGCAATCAAAGCTACAAAAAACATCCATTGCCTACGCTAACTTGAATGAAATTGACGAAGGTGCCCCTGTCGCTAATTTTGTAAACACACTCATCAGTGCTGGATACATTCAACAGACCCCAGTTTGCCCTGACACTGGCAATTACACCTTCCTCGACAAAATTCCTAATCAGACCGAGAGTTTCGTGACTTGCTCTATTGCCAGCCACATTAGCAACTGAGCGTCCCTTCCTATTTGTTCTCAATACGATTGCCCGACAGTTAACGCGCTGCTCAGCTAGTAAATAACTTATTTGACGATGTATTCCTTAGGTTTAGGAGTATCAGGACCGCTTTTGGGCAGTTCTGGTCTTTTAATCAAATCTTTAGGCAAATCTCCTTTAAGGGACTTTAAAAAAGTCACAATGGACTGTGTGTCTTCATCCGAGATCATGCGTCCCAATTGGTATTCTGCCATTTTTTTGACCATCACGTCCAATTCTTTGACCGATCCGTCATGCAAGTAAGGTGACGTTTCGGTGATATTTCTCAAACTTGGCACTTTGAAATAAAACTTATCCACTTCCTTGCCCGTTACTTCGCTGCGACCTTTATCCTTAAGGTTTGGCCAAGCTTTGACCAAACCTAATTTTTGGAACAAGTGACCACCCACCCCCATGCCATTGTGACAAGTAGTGCAACCTGTGGAAATGAAAGTGTTCAAACCTTTTTTCTCAGCATCGCTCAAGGCTGAGTCATCTCCTTTTAAAAAATCATCAAAACGCGAAGGGGTCATCAATTTACGTTCATAGGCGCCGATGGCATTGCCTACATTATCATAGGTCAAAGAGTCTTTACTATCCGGAAACGCCTTTTTGAACAAATCGACGTAGCCAGGAATCGACTTCAAGACCTTGACCGCATAATCCCCGCTCGGCATGCCCATTTCGGCGCCAGCTAAAATTGGCCCCTTCGCCTGAGCTTCCACGTCTGGCTCACGACCATCCCAAAACTGCGCTATGTGAATCGCAGCATTGAATACTGTTGGCGAATTGCGACCTGGCTTTTGATCTGAAATCCCCGTAGGGAACGATGTTCCGGTCTGCCCATAAAGTTTGAGACTATGGCAAGAGTGGCAGGAAATGGTGTGATCTAAGGATAGGCGTCTGTCAAAAAAAAGCTGCTGCCCTAGCTGTAGCTTTGCATCGTTAAATGGGTTTTTGGGATTCTCGATACTATCTGGCAATGGCTGAAACATCCCCAGCATTGCTCGGTTGACGATTTCTTCTGCTTGGGATTCTGCGCCAAAAGAAGCGGCGACAACAGTGATGATACACAACAGAGATTTTTTCATAATAATTTTTCAGATCAGGAACTGTATGACTAAACAACGATTCTTATCAATTCCAAGTATTTTTTATCGGAAATTAAACCGCATAGACACAAAAAAACGACACTTCGTCAAAAGTGCCGTTTGATAGCTTGATGACTAACAGTCGCCTATTTTTTCTTAGTCGCCTTGGCTGGGCTTGCTTTAGGTGTCGCTTTGGGAGCGGCTTTAGCTTTAGCTGGCATGGTCGCTTTCAATTTTGCAGCGACCGCCTTGGTGATATCGGATGATTCTTGAAAACCCAGAATTTGCTCAGATTTCTGTAAAACCACACTCAGCCCTTTGGCTTTAGCTACCTCCATCGCCACTGGACGAATCAGCTCACGAATAGCTAATACCCGCTTGGCTTGCTCACGATTGAGAGCCACTTGCGCTTGCCCTTTGTATTGAGCGAATTGACTTTGCAGCTGACGATTGAATTGTGCCAGTTGTTGTTTTTGCTCATTGGTGGCCTTATCGCCACCCGCTTTAGCAACGGCTGCATCAAATTGTTTTTGCATCGTTGCTTGCGCATCTTTGAGCTTGGTATTCAAATTGTCTTGAGCTTGTTTTAGTGCTCCTAAGACCTCTTTGTCTGCTCCAATTTCACGAGCTACTGCGTCCACATCCACTACAGCAACGCCCCCCTGTTGCGCTACGACGCTTGTCGATGATAGCGCTGTGATTGCCAAAGCTCCGATGAGTAAAAAATTCTTAATTTTCATATTTATTAGTTTAAAGTAAGGAAAAGGCACCATAGCCCTCATAAGCTATTCGCTTCAAGCTCTAAAGTGTGACTATAACAGAATATTTTAGGCGATGATTTCATTCACCACTCGCCCTGCTACGTCAGTAAGCCTATAATCGCGACCATCAAATGGGTAAGTCAGTCGCTCGTGATCAAGATCCTATCTAGTGTGCCGCTAACTAATAAAATGGAATCTCGGATGGATTCTGCATCAAGGCGGCGACGGTGCATTCTCCAGTAAAAATGATTTTCTGGATCCTGCTGCAAATTGCTATCATTGACGGAAACGCTTAAGCGATAGGTGTGAGACAGCACCAATTCTCGAACCAGCTGTTTCACGGATCAGTCATTAGCTACAAATTCACTTGCCAGATGGAATGGACGGGGGTCGATCTTTTCCAAAAATAAGACATTCACTATAGTAAAAGCCCTAAACCCCTGTTTTGGACACTAAATTAAATACTTTTTCTTATAATGGGGGAATAATTAACAAAAGCTTACGATCATTATAAAAATCAGCATCTCCACACTTGACAAAGCAGCACTCGCCACCATAGTCCCACTTTCTAATTCACAACTCGACTTCGAGCTACCATGGCAACTACAGACGTTATTTTAAAAGAGAAAATCGATAATCTCGGCTCCGAAGCCGATGTTGTATCGGTACGACGCGGCTACGCACGCAATTTCCTGGTTCCACAGGGGAAAGCTTACGAAGCTACCACAGCTAATCTTCGTCATGTCGAAGGACTGGAAAAAACTCGCGCGCTGCGTGAAGCTGAAGAACTTCAAAATGCTGAAAAACAAGCGACCAAGTTGCGCAAAGCTCGCATCACACTGGAGCTCGCCATTGGTGAACACGGCAAAGCATTTGGCTCGATCACGACCAGTGATATTGCAGCGGCTATTTTGGAAAAAACCAAAATCGACCTCGATCGTCACACTCTGCAACTTGATAAACCTATCAAAGCGACAGGTTCGTATGATATTCCGGTTAAAATCCATAGTGACATCGAAGTTTCTGTCACCGTGCGAGTGAAAACTCCAGAGCCTGAAGTCAAAGAAGAAAACTAAGATTTTTTTCATTTTCAACTTTGTCTCTCAACGAGCGGATGCTTTAATACAGCATCCGCTTTTTTTTGACCTGCCGTCCTCGGTTCCTATCATTTAGCTCTATTCTCATACCTTCGCATCATGGCATCCAACACCGCCCCCCCTTCTAATTATCAGAATGCCTCGCCCTCGGCTGAACCCGATTCGCTGAGGTCTTTCCCAAAAAAGCAGTCTGGTGGACCTGATGATGTGTTCACATCACTGCCCGTCAGCGAAACCGCTGAACGTGCCGTTCTGAGCTGTATGCTCAAGTCGCAACGTGAAAAAATCAGTGACGCTCAAGAAACCCTGACTCCAGATTTTTTCTACATCCCAGCGCACCGTAAAATCTACGAAACGCTTTCCGCCTTGTTCGACGAATTTGGGAAAGTGGACCTCATCACCCTGACTGAGGAGTTAGAGCGCAAGAAAATTCTCGAAGAAGTAGGCGGGCGTGCCGATGTCGCAGCCTTGCTTGATGACGTGCCAACCACAGCGTTTTTCGATCACTACGCCAGCATCCTTAAAGACAAGTTCATCTTGAGGCGAATCATCGATACTTGCACCAACTGTGTGCAAGACGCGTATGGCACCCAAGGCAGCCGTAAAGACGAGGACAAAGCAGGGGCCACTGTCACCGAGTTGCTCGATACCATCGAAAAAAACGTGCTAGCCATTCGAGATGCCGCGAACAAAGAAAAAGGCAATCGCACCATCCATGATCATGTGATGAAGGTGATCGACAGCATCGCGGAGATGCATGGCAAAGGCGATGGCTTGACGGGAATCAGTAGCGGACTGCGCGACCTCGATAAAATCACCAATGGCCTCCAGCGTAGTGAAATGATGGTTATCGCTGCGCGGCCTAGTATGGGCAAAACATCCTTGGTGATGAATATTTTGGAAAATATCACCATGCATGCTGACAATCCCATGCCAGCAGCTTTTTTCAGTTTGGAAATGAGCGCGGAACAAATCGTACAGCGTTTGCTTTGTTCGCGTGCCCGCATCGACATGCAAAAACTTCGTAGCGGATTCCTCTCCAAACCTCAGCTACGTCAACTGATGACGGTCGCCCAAACCATCAGTAAATCTCCGCTCTATATCGATGACACCCCTGCCCTCACCATCATGGAGCTACGTGCCAAGGCTCGTCGTCTGCATGACGAGCATGGAATAAAGATCATCGCCATCGACTACCTGCAGTTGTGTAAATCCCCTGGTGCTGGTCGACAAGAAAGTCGTCAGGTAGAGATTGCCGAGATCTCATCTGGAATCAAAGCTCTGGCGAAAGAACTCGACATCCCCATCATCGTACTCGCACAGCTCAACCGTGCACCCGATGCCCGAGGTGGCGGCAAACCTAAGCTGAGCGATTTACGCGAATCTGGAGCCATCGAGCAGGACGCCGACTTTGTAGGGCTACTGGTGCGTGAAGAATACTACGCCGAGGACGAAGAGGAGCGCCAGAGTTCTGCTGGACGTGCCGTGTTGCACGTCGCCAAACAACGTAACGGCCCCACAGGAGAAGTGCCAATGACCTTCCGCAAAGAAATGATGCGTTTCGAAAATGCCGCCGAAGGCGAATACGAAGTTTAGAGTCAATCGAGGTCTATTGAGCTTTCACCCCCGACTTCTTGATGCTGCGCTCTTGACTGAGCAAGTCAAGCTTCTTGAGTTTCCAGTGTCCGTCCACCACGATCACCGAGATTTCAGCTTGATAGCGATTCACTCGATCATGAGTGTGCCCCCAATGGGACACCGTGCCAATCGCGACCCAAGAGCACTTGGCATCGAAGCCGATTCCCCGTTTCCCCTTTCCGCCATCTTTTGCTACGATACATTCACGCAAATCGAGTTCATAGACCCGAGCACGCGCTCCTCCTTGACTCGCTAAAGCTAGCGAATGCTGAACCTCTAAATACACCTTGGTCAGCAAATCTCCAGCCACACTTTTTGCCAGCACATCGTAAATGTCGGACTCTCTACGATAATCAAACGCTCTATAAGTATTGCGCAACAAAGCATACACCACGTCATCCGCTAGTTGCGGAGAAATAGCAGGCGCTTTTGCCGGAAAGTCTATTTCCAAACGGTTACGCACCAACCACGCACTCGCTAATAATATCACCAGTGCCAAACCCAACCAAGCGGGCGTCCTATCTCTCCATCGTAAAGCAAGCGCGATCAAAGCTAAGGCTAGCATACACAAAATCACACTCAGCACAGGAAGCTTCATCGCCTTACTTGGTGGGAGGGCAGGCAAGCTCAACAAGTCCTCCACCTCCAATCCTCCCTTATACACCCACGTCAATTGAGCGGAGTCGGGGGTCACTTTTTTAGTCTTGCTGTCTTTTCGAGTTCCCATCGCTACCACCGAGAACCCGTCATCTGAAGGAAAAACATCCCAATGCACCTGCACGCTTTTCACTGGCCCATCAAGAGCAGCAGCAAATACCACGCCGATGATCACCTCACTGGCGGGCACGTTTTCCCGCTCATCGACCACCATACCTTTAACCGGGTCAGGACGTACAAAATGCACCCGATCCAGCTCCATTTCGAGCGTCTCCCCTTCCACTTTCAAGGGGCACTTCTCCTTCAGCCACTTAGCTAGCTGCTGTTCTATTTGCTCGCGAAGTAATGAATCGATCATTTTCCGCTCGGACAAGTTTTCCATATCCAAACGCTCTGCCACCGTATCCAAGCGCAAGACAAACTCTTTACGAATCTCAAAAGTCTCTATCGAGATGTAGCCATGCACCGGTGCAAACATTTTCTGCGACAGTGCCGCACTTGGCATCAGTAAAGCTAGCCCAAAGAATAAGATCGCAAACTGTGTGCTGAGTCGTTTTTCATTCACTCCAACACCAAACGCCCCACCAGCACCTTGAGCAAGATAAACCCTAGTAAATCCATTTTGAAATTCTCTAGTTTCCGTCTATTCTTGCTGTCATGAATCCAAGTTTCCGCAAATACAGCCTTCTTCTTTTTTTCACCCTCGCTTCACTTGGCTTTCATTCATCCCTCAAAGCGCAGAAAATATCCACCCTCGCAGGCAATGGTGAGCAAGGCTACAGTGGTGATAACAGCGCCGCTACTCAAGCCAAGCTCAATCAAACCTTTGGCGTGATCGTCGGCCCTGATGGCGACATCTATTTCTGCGATACGGGCAATCACAGCATTCGCAAAGTTTCTAGAAAAACTGGCAAAATCACCACCATCGCAGGCACAGGGAAATCCGGTTATTCCGGAGATGGCGGCGCGCCGACTGAAGCGCAACTTTTTGAACCCTACGAGCTGCGCTTTCATCCCTCAGGCGATTTATACTGGGTCGAAATGAAAAACCACCTCATCCGCCGGATCGATGCTCGCCAGCATACCATTCACACGGTAGCGGGCACTGGCATAAAAGGATTTTCAGGAGATGGCGGACCTGCGATTAAAGCCAAGTTCAACCGCCCTCATTCGATTCAATTTGATCAAGAAGGCGAAAATCTCTACATCTGCGATATCGGCAATCACCGCATACGACGTATCAACTTGGAAGAGCAAAGCATCTCTACCTGGTGCGGCAACGGCAAAAAAGAAAACACCCCCGACGGCGCAGCCATAGGTCCGAACACCCCGCTCAATGGACCGCGCGCCTTAGACATCGACCCGCAAGGCAATCTTTGGCTAGCGCTTCGTGAAGGCAATCGAATTTACAAGCTGGACATGAACTCCCATACCCTCAAGCACATCGCAGGAACAGGAGAGAACGGTTTCACCGGCAATGGTGGTCCCGCCCTTGAAGCCAAGCTTTCGGGTCCTAAAGGAATCGCAGTATCTCCTGATGGAAAACGCATCTATCTCGCAGATACCGAATCCCATAGCATCCGTGCCATCGACCTATCAAAGACTCCTCCCACCCTAGAGCTCATCGCCGGTGATGGGAAAAAAGGCGACGGCCCTGACTCAGGAGAGCCTAACTCCTGTCAAATGGATCGACCGCATGGACTTGGCGTCGACCCGCTCAACGGAGATCTCTATATCGGCGATACCAATACGCACAAGATTCGCGTAATCAAGGGCTTCCCTGTAGATCAAACGGGAGGCAAAGCTCTCTTGCCATCACTGGCATCCTACGCCAAAGATCAATTTCAATTTGAAGGAAAAAAATGCGTCGTCAGCAAACCTAAAAAAGCAGCAGCGGGGCGCCCCTGGATCTGGCGTTGCCGCTTTTATGGAGCCTTTCCTCAAGTGGATGCCGCACTTCTCGCAGCAGGATGGCATGTGGTTTTCATCGATGTTGCAAATTTGTTTGGAGCCGCTGAAGCCATGCGCCTCTTTGATGCCTTTTATCCGCACGTGATCAGCCAATATCAGCTGGCTGAAAAACCCATCATGGAGGGATTCAGTCGCGGCGGTTTACCCGCGATGAATTGGTCCATTCAGAACCCACAAAAGGTCCGCGGCATCTATCTAGATGCCCCCGTGTTAGACATCCACACTTGGCCAAAAGAATACTCCAAAGAAAATTGGGAGAAATGCAAAAAAGTATGGGGACTGACCGAGGGAAACGCGCACCTATGGAAAGGCCCCCTCGATCACCTCGCACCTCTCGCCAAACATCAAGTGCCAATCCTTACAGTCTGTGGCGGGATGGATAAAGCCGTTCCTTTTTTGAGAAATAGCGCCATTCTCGAATCCCACTATCAGAAACTTGGCGGACCGATTCAAGTGATCGTCAAAACCAGCTGCCGCCACCACCCTCATTCGCTTTATGACCCTACCCCCATCTTAGACTGGATCAATACCACCCCCGCTGCTAAAAAGTGAAAAACATCCCTAGCGACGGTAGCCTAGCTTGTTTTTAAGTCAGTCAATGCTAGGCTAGCTCGATTTTCTCACCTAAAGTGCTGCCTGATTATAAAGGATTCCATCCTAGCTCGCCTAAGGTGAAAACCTTGTTGCCTAAGAATATATGTCACAACCGTCGAATCAGCGAATCAGCTTCACTTGCCCAGAATGCCAAGCACACCTCAAAGTGCCCGCCAAACTGGCAGGTGTGACAGGGCCGTGTCCCAAATGCCACGCATCCATCACCGCACCCGCCGCCAGCGAAACTCTGGAATCCCCTTTTGAAGAAGCCACAGCAAACCCCACAAGCTCCGAGCAAGCCAGCACGGAAAGACACCGAACTGAAACTAGCACCTCTAGCTCCAAGTTAGAGGATCAAAAAAGCGATGAAATAGAGGAACCCCCATGCACCTCAGGTTTACTGCCCAAGGCAGTAAGTAATCCAACGCCTACACCAGCCTTTCCTATCTTCACTCCACCCGAGCAGCCCGAGGAAACTTCCTCTGCCGCCATCGAACAGGAACAGGAATATCCTAACCACGAAGGTTCTGATGACTTGATACCCTCCCCCACTGCGAACGAACAAAGTCCTATATCAAGCGAATTACCTAACTCACCTGTTGAGCCAGAACCCGAGCCAGAACCCGAGCCAGAACCCGAAAAACCTGTTTTCCAGCCTTTTTTCTTGCCTGGAAAAGCAGCTCCGACCTTAGACCATGCGACCCATGCTGCTCCCGTCTTTCCAGGCTCCAGTCCGGTTTCACCCAATTTTAGCGAAGAAGATGACAAGATTTCAACCACAGCAAAGGCGACTAGCTCTAGTGAGGAGTCTTCATCATCTTCCACAACTAAGCTGCTAACGCCTTCACCTGCCGCATCTGCTGAGACGGACCCTATGGCAGAGTTGCCTCTCACGCCCCCGATGCCATCGCCAAGTCCTGACACTAAAAAAACTACTGGGTATTCGCACGAACTCACAGCGAGCCAGTCCAAAACAGGCTTTGCTCATTTATTCAAAATTTTGTTTCTCTTCGCGATAGTCGTCTTTATCGGCATCGGACTATTCGTTGCCGATTTTTATGCGGGAGGCCTCACGCTTTTACACAAATTACCAGGCTTTTCCCCAGTCAGTAAAGTGGTCGCCACTATTCTCACCCCTCCAGACTTTGAAACGATAGACAGTGAAGATCATGATTCCTCGGAAAACAACACAGAGGGAAATGAAACCGCCATTGCCAGCGATACCATTGCCAAGGCTGATCATGAATCTCCTATTGAAAACGAAAATACTATCACAGACGCTGTGGGGTCTGCGCTCATGTCAGATTCGGAACAAAACCCAACAAGCAGCGCTCCTCCAAGGATTGTGGATTCCAATACAAGTTCCACGACTAAAGCCGTGCCGGCTCCAAGCCCAGCGGTCGCGATTCAACAAAACAAAAATCAAAAAACCACACCTAAAACCGATACTACCTCGGATGCATCAGATACGCTCAAGCCTTCGTCTGATGTTGCTAGGATGGACTCCTCCCTGCCTTCTTTGCCAGATGTCACCATCTTAGATTCCCCTAGCTCTCAAACCGCTATTGGCTCCAAAGAGGTAAGCACCGCACCACAAGCAAATAACGACGGTAGGATGAAAGGCCCTGAAACCCCAACTCCCACCAGCTCCATTGCTGCTGCCACACCTGCAGGAGAAAAACAGGCACTAACCGAGCCTCGCCAGATCGCTGAAGCCTTTCTCAAAGCTGCGACTTGGCAGGATCGATTGGCCTACACCTACAATGCCGCGCTACTCAAAAATAGTATCGCCGCCTACTACAAAGGCGATCCACCTAAGCCTATTTCCGATTACACTTTGGAATTTATCAACATGGAACGCGCCCATACTGACAATTCCTTGTTTTATGTATTTTTTCTCATCACCAAAGAACTGCCAGATGGATTCCCTATTATTCTAAGAACCGAGAACAAACAACTTAAAGTGGACTGGGAGATTTTTGCCGAATTCCAAGATCAACATTTCAGAAACTTCGTCAAAGGAGTCGATCGAGGTCCGCACCCTCTGCGCATCATGATGAAAAGAGCCAGCTATTGGGGTCCAGACAAAAAAGAGTTCACCGATCTCAATGACTACCTTTGTTTTGGCATATCAGCTCCGCCTTTCCCAGAAGAGGGTGAGTTTGTTTTCATCAAAAAAGACACCCCGCTCGCAGCAAACCTTGAAAAGAGTTTGCCTTGGGGGCAGCGCCCCATCAGCGGTATTGTATTCCTAGAAAAAGTGAAATTTGCTCATGGGAAAGATCATCTAGTGATCAAAAACATCGTCACAGACGGGTGGTTCAGACCCACGGTGGCACCAACTAGGTGAGGTGCTTTAGGAAGCCGCCGTATTTTTGTCTTCCAGATCCCCGCCATCGGCATCACTCTCTTCGTCGGCGACTTTCACCAACTTGCCGATCACCCCCCGCTTTCTAGGGCCTTTCCCCATCATCACCGACAACCAGCGAAAATCGTTACTGTTGTCTAGCATCACCTTGACCATCATCGTCAACGGCACCGCGAGAAACATTCCAACCGGTCCCCAAACGTAACCCCAAAACAAAACGGACAAAATCACCATCACCGTGGATATGCCAAAGCGGTTCCCCAAAACCATCGGTTCGAGGAAATTACCCAATGCAATGTTGATCGCCAAATAACACACCATCACGCCCACAGCTGGCCAGACGCCATGTAGGATCAATGCCAACATCACCGGTGGCATACCCGCTAGAATAGACCCAATCGCAGGGATGTAGTTAAAAGTGAACGCCACTAATCCCCATAGCACAGGGAAATCGACTTCAAATAAAGTGCATACCAACCAAGCCAAAAATCCAGTGACCATGCTGACCGCCGTTTTGATGCCTAAGTATTTTTGAATCTCCAACGAAGAATTGCGAAAACGGCGTAGGTCAGGACCTTTGGCTCGTATGACCTGTCGCAACTTACCAGGGTACCTGCCCGATTCTGCCAAAATAAAGGTCATGATCACTAGCACAAAAAACGACCGCGACATCAATGCCGTCAAGCGTCCCACTACTTCAGTTTGACCAATAAAATCAATGATCAGCTTAGTATCCCAATAACGATTAAAGAGTTCGTTGAAAGTCCAAATCTGCGGCTTCACATCATCTCCAGCCTTTTCGCCAAATTTATCAGCAAAACCACTCAAGGTCATCAGCTGAGCATCTGCCCATGCACTGAATGAGCCCACGCGCTCTCGAAGTAACTCGGCATACTCCAAGCGCTTGCCTTGAAACTCAGGGATCACCCCACTAGCGACAAACACCAATCCAAACAGGATCAGCAAATCAAACAAGATCGTCAAAATCACTGCGATCGGTCGAGGAACCCCGCGCCGATCTAACCAGTTCAGAATAGGCAAACTGAGCACTGCCAAAAATAAACCTAATATAATAGGAATCAACATCTCCGATGCAGCGCGCAAACCCGCTACGATCACCACCACACATGCTAGGGATAATAGAACTTTAAAACCAGTGCCTGACTGGGATGACTTGGTATCGGTCATAGGTCAGTAACAGTCGGTTCATTCTAGCGACTCTCAACCGAAATCTCATCCTCTGTTACAGTAAATTCCGCTTCCGCTCAGCTCTTAAGCTTTGCGACCAAATTTCTTTTCCAGTTCGCTGTAAGAAATCTGAATCAAGGTAGGTCTGCCATGAGGACAACAAAAGGGCATCTCGCATTTCAACAAATCCTCAAGCAGCTTATCCAACTCGGGTCCTTGCAGTTTGTCATTGGCTTTCACCGCATGACGACAAACCGTCGTTGCTACCAGATCCTCTCCAAGCCGCAAGCTCGACATCCTGTTACTAGAAACCCGCAGTTCCTCAATCACGCCATAGATGAATTTCAAGGGGTCGTCGTTGCGGAAAAAAGCAGGCAAGCTGTCGATCTTCAAGGTATTGCCACCAAAAGGCTCGGCTATGATCCCTAAACGCCCCAATACCTCCAGGTTCTGAGTCACCAAATCAAAATCTTTCGGAGGCAATTCGACTGTCGCGGGAATCAACAGGCGCTGAGTCGGCACCCCGCCCTCTTCCATCCGCAGCTTCATCTGTTCAAACAATACCCGCTCATGCGCCGCATGCTGATCCATCAAAGCCAAGCCCTGTTGACTCTCCATCAAAACATAGAGTTTCCCCAACACCCCTAAGATCCGAAAGTCCTCGGGCACCGGTCCAGAAGCAGGTCTCACGGATGTTTTGCTTGTATCGACACCTGCTGCATCAGTTGCAGCCGCTTCAGCTTTGCCACTGACCTCCTGCAGGATAGGCGACGCCTGACTTCGCGAAGTCTCACCGTCCGTTTGTGCCCAATCCGTTCGCAAAGCGTGCTGTTCTTGCTGTGGAATCAACTCCGTTTGGGACTCCTGATTTTCCGCTACATTGGCTTTAAATGGCTTTGATTGGTCAGGAATAAAAGAAGATCGCAGTGCCGTAGCCGTGCGCAAAATTTCACCCGATACAGGACGCTTTAATTCACTTTGCAGGGTTTTCTGCACCGCCTCGATCACCGCATCTCGCACACTATTCCCATCGTGGAAGCGCACCTCTTTTTTTGCAGGGTGCACATTCACATCGACTCTCGACGGATCGATTTCGATGAACAAAAATGTCACCGGGTGCTGCCCTTTCATCAGTGCCGTGTGATAGCCCTCGCGCAATCCATAATGGATCACAGCAGCCTCCACCGGGCGTTTATTTAGAAACACCAACTGTTGCGCTCGATTGGGACGCCCCATTCCTGGAGGTCCGATGTAGCCAGACACCTTCACCCCGTTTCGCTCAGTAGGCTGCACCTTGAGCAATTCACTCGCCAGCGCATTGCCCGCCAAACCTCGAATGCGTTCCAGTAAATCATCGGTAGCAGGTAGTTGAAAAACCACCCTTTCACCACGCACCAAAGCAAAACGACACTCAGGGTGCGCGATCGCTTGCAAGCGCACCTGTTGCTCGACGTGGCTGGATTCCGTTGTCTCCGTTCGC
>JAKISY010000046.1 GCA_021648365.1 Verrucomicrobiales bacterium | reverse complement strand
GTAATAAGGGGATCAGGCGCACGTCCTGCCGCGTTGCCCAGTCCACCCCCACCCTTGGCTTTAGTGTGGTCGGCTTCGGCTAACGCCTCGCCGCCCCCACACAGCCCCACCCACGGATTTAAGAAAAGAAAGCTGCTAAGAGGATGAAACCTCTTCATGTTCTCGGTGATAAGATATGATGAAGGGTTCAACAAAATCAATTATTTTTTGTTGTTGTCTCCTCGGTAGCTCCGAGGCGGCTTCGAAAACTTGACCCAGTTTGCCTGGTGCAATTGGATTGCGTTTAGGGCGAGGCTGTCCAAGAATTTCTTCAACACTAACGCCGAGAATTTCCGCCATCTTAGGCAACAGTTCGACTTTAGCAACTCGTCCTGTTTTCTCCCAGTAAACAATATTGGTGTGGTGGATATTAAGTTGTCGCGCTAGTTCGCGCGTAGTGATTTCGGCACGCTCACGAAGTTCGCGAAGAGGTGAGGATGGAAGGGCTTCAGTTTTCATTATGGTCGAACTATACACCATGGTGGAGAAAAAGTGTTGCAATCGGTCTAAACTTAGACCATTCTTGATCAAGTGTTTTTTATTTGACACCCTTTTCAAAAACCATGAATCCAACCAATCCGAACCCTGACCATCAGCCGCTCCGCTTCGAGTGGGACGACTGGCAGGAGGACGCGCTTGCGCGTGGCCTCGACCCTGATCTTACCACCCTCGGCCGCGCGGTCTTCCGCGAGGCGATCCAGCACAACTGGCCGAGGTCGCTTCGCGCGGTGTGCTGCGAGCCGACTTTGAACGAGATGCTGCTTCGCGCACCTGAAACCGCGAAGCAGTTTTATGAAATGATGCTCGCCACCGATGGCTTCCGCTTCGCCTTCGTCGAGAGCGAAACCTGCAGCGACATGATCGAACTCTGCAACCTCTAACCAAGCGCAAAAATGGCCAGAATACCCACTTCCGACATTGACCAGATAAAACGTGAAGCCGATCTGATTGCCCTGGCGCGATCGCGTGGCATCGAGATGAAAAAACACGGTTCGCGTGATTTTGTCGGCAAATGTCCTTTTCACAATGACAACGACTCGCCCAATTTTATCATCAGCCCAGCCAAAGGGCTGTATCACTGCATGGCCTGTGGCGCGGCCGGCAATGCGATCCAGTTCGTTGAGAAGTTCGACGGGGTGAGCTTCCGTCACGCTTACGAACTGCTTGCCAATGGCGGCAAGGCAGTTTTTGAGAACGTGCCTAAGGACGGCAAGCCGCGCAAAAAAGCGACGGTGCCCGCGCTGGCTTGTCCGCTCGATTTGGAGGCCGACGACGGGACGCTGTTGGATCAGGTCAGCGAGTATTACCACGAACGCTTGGGGCAATCCAAGGCGGCTTTGAGTTACCTCGCTTCACGTGGACTTGATGACGAGAGTTTAGTGAAGAAGTTCCGAATCGGCTACGCCGACCGGACGCTGGGCTTGCGCTTGCCGAGTGCTAACCGCAAGGACGGCGCGGCTATCCGTGAACGCTTGCAAGAGCTTGGTGTGTTCCGCAAGGAAAGCGGGCATGAGCATTTTAACGGCTCGCTGGTTTTTCCAATTTACGCTGCCAATGGCAGTCAGGCGAACGCGGGAGCAGGTCATGTGGGGGAACTTTACGGCCGCAAGATTACCAGAGGCTTGAGGAAGGGAACGCCGATGCACCTTTATTTGCCTGGTCCGCATCATGGCATCTTCAATCCTGATGCGCTCAAAGAACGAGAGTTGATTTTGTGTGAATCGATCCTCGATGCTTTGACTTTCATTAGTCACGGGATGAAAAACGTGACCTGTATTTACGGCACGCAGGGTTTTACCGACGAACTTTTTTTGGCGATTAAAGTTGCCAATCTGGACGCGGTGCGCATCGCTTATGATGCCGATGATAGTGGCGAACTTGCGGCGAAACGAGACGCTGAACGCCTTCAAAAGATCGGGGTGGAGTGTTTTCGAGTTCGTTTTCCGCTGGGTGAGGATGCCAACTCTTTTGCTTTGGCTGCAGGTGGGGAAGCTTTGAAAAAAGCTGTGCGTTCTGCTGCTTGGTTGGGCTTGTCCGCCGTAGCCTCGGCGAAGGAGGCTTCAGACGTCGCGCCCGCGCCTTCTTTATTAGCTGCCGAGTTAGTCGCTAAGGATGGTGATGATTTGGAGGCAGCGCAGGAAGTTACGCAGGTCGTCGAGCCAAAGAAAGAAGTGGCTACTAAAAATAAAAAGGTTGGAGAGTCATTGCCGCCCGTTGTCAATCTGGTATCAAAAGGAGACCACCACCAACTGCAGCTAGGTGAGCGCCTTTACCGTGTGGGAGGGCTTGAGAAAAACAACAGCCTCGAAGTGTTGAAGATCACGCTGCGCGTGACTGAGCCAGGCGGCTTGCTTCACGTGGACGCTATCGACCTTTACCGCGACGGCGACCGGCGTAAGTTCATCGAGCGTGCGGCGGAAGAATTGCGGCTTGAAAAGGAGCTGCTCAAGCGTGACCTGGGCAAGCTGTTGCTTGCGCTAGAGGGCGCGCAGGAGGAGCGCTTGAGCAAGCCGCTGGACGCGATTGAAAGCGCTGTTGAGTTGAGCGCGGAGGAAGAGGCGGAAGCTAAAGAGCTTTTGCTGGCTCCTGATTTGATCAAGCAATTGACGGCGAAGTTTGCTTCGGCTGGACTCGTTGGCGAACAAACCAATGTGCTGGCCTCTTATCTCGCTTGCACTTCGCGCAAGCTCGATAAGCCGTTGGCGATCATTATCCAAAGCACATCGGCGGCGGGAAAGAGTGCCTTGATGGAGGCGGTGCTTTCGTTTTTTCCAGCCGAGGAACAAATCAAATACTCAGCAATGACGGGGCAAAGCTTGTATTATTTGGGTGAGAAGAATTTGAAACACAAGATCCTTGCCATCGTTGAAGAGGAGGGAGCCGAGAAAGCGAGTTATGCTCTCAAGCTGTTGCAGTCAGAAGGTGAACTCACCATTGCCAGCACCGGCAAGGATGCGAACACCGGCCGCATGGAAACTCAGGAATATCATGTGGAAGGACCGGTCGCCATTATCCTGACCACGACGAGCATCGATATCGACGAAGAGTTGATGAACCGTTGCCTTGTTTTGACCGTGGACGAGAGCAAAGAGCAAACCGAGCGCATCCATCAAATGCAGCGCAAGGCGCGCACGCTGGAAGGCTTGCGCATCAAAAAACGCAGAGCGAAGATTTTGACCCTACTGCAGAACGCCCAGCGTCTGTTGAAGCCGGTGGCGATCATCAACCCTTTTGCTGATGAATTGACCTTCACCACCGAACGCACGCGCACCAGGCGCGATCATGAAAAGTATCTCACGCTGATCGAAGCGGTGACGCTGTTGCATCAACATCAGCGACCACTCGAGGACGATGCCGAAGCCGGGCCACACATCAAGACCACGCTGGAGGACATCGAGGTTGCCAACAAGATCGCGCCCGAAGTGCTAGGGCGATCACTCGATGAGTTGCCGCCACAGAGCCGCCGACTGTTGGCGAGCATCAAGACCTTGGTTCGAGTGAAAATGGAAGAGTTGAAAATAGAACAAGACCTTTGTCATTTTAGCCGCCGTGAACTGCGTGATTTTACCAACTGGAGTCAGATGCAAATTCGTCGGCACCTTGAACGGCTGAACGATTTTGAATACATCGCCCTGCGCGGCGGACGTAACGGAGTGGCGATCAAATACGAGTTGCTTGTTGATGTGGACGAAGAAAATACAGGTTGGGAAGTAGGCTTGATCGACGTGAAAAAGCTACATCGTAAACAGCAGGCTAAGGACGGAAAGGATAAAAAATGAAACTACGACTGGCTACCTTGTCGGTTTTTGAAGGCAGCTTGTCCCCACCTTGTCACCCACTGGGGACAAGGTCTGCAATCCCCAACCTTGCAGGAAAAAACAGCCTTTTAGGCGTGACCTTGTCAGCTGGTCAGATCGCACATCTGGAGCCTGATTTTTAATCGTCGTAATCGTAACTGTAGAAAACGGGAAAAATGGAAAAGAAAGAACCAAACAGCAAAAAAGGATACCGCCATGTGCCAGGAATGCGCCACCGGCGCAAAGGGGAGGGCGCACACGCCCCGAAACCCATGCCCAACACTCGGCTAAACGTGCTCATTGACCGTTGGATCACTTTCCTTGAGGAAAAGAATTACAGCGCGCGCACCTTCGCGGGCTACCGCTGGAGCGTGCGTCAGTTCAGCTTGTGGGTGTCTGAGCGCGGCGTTGAGGATCCGGCGGAGGTCACCAGACCGATGTTGGAGAGTTACCAGCGCTGGCTCTTTCGCTATCGTCAGGAAAAGAATGGCGATCCGCTGAGCATCAAGAGCCAGCGTGACCGCATCCAACATGTGCAGCAGTTTTTCAGTTGGCTTTGTCGGCGCGATGAATTGAGTGCCAATCCCGCCAGCGACCTCGAGTTGCCACGAGCGATAAAAAGACAATTGCCGCGCTCTCTGAGCCAAGAGCAAATGAATGAGGTGCTCAATGTGCCGAATGTGAGTGATGTGCTCGGTATCCGTGACCGCACGATATTGGAGTTGTTCTATGCCACCGGCCTGCGGCGCAGTGAGCTTATTAACTTGGATTTGAGTGATTATCAGGCAGACAAGCGCGTATTGCTGGTGCGTCAGGGGAAGGGCAAAAAAGATAGGTTCCTGCCGGTCGGAATGCAGGCCGCGCATTGGATGGGGAAATACCTCGATGACTCGCGCCCGCGCCTGGTATTGGAGCATGGAGAGCAGGGTATTTTTATCAGCGGTTATGGATCGCGGCTAAGTGGTTCGCATCTTGGCAATTATGTCAGATCGATCCTGACAGCTTGCGGGGTGAAGCTGCATGGTTCATGCCATCTGTTGCGTCACACCTTCGCCACACACTTGCTGGAGGGCGGGGCGGACGTGCGTATCATTCAGCAGTTGCTCGGTCATGAAAACCTTGAAACGACGAGCATTTACACGCAAGTGAGCGTCGAGCATTTACGCGAGGTGTATGAGCGGAGCCACCCGCGCGGGAAGTAGAAAAATACAAATTCGCCAAAAGCAATCTAATGAGTTATCTTACCAGCATGACAGCAGAGGCCATTTTGGAAGAAAATATTCGCTATGACCGTGGAGGGAAGCCCGTCGAAGTCGTCATTCCCTATGAGGAGTTCATAGACTTCATCGAAACCTATGGCCTTGATTTGAGTGATGAGGAAAAGGCGGACTTGCTTGAGGCCCAGGCGGACATCAAAGCAGGGCGTTTTGAAAATTTTGTGAGTGCCGAGGAGGCCAAACGTCAGCTAGGGATTTGATGCACCGCTATCTTCTTTCTCGCGGTGCTATGAAGTCCATGCGCCGCATACCCAAGCCGAGGGTGGAGCAAATTATGGCAGCCTTTGATGAATTGGTGACCGCAGAAAATCCAGCCGAGCACCGAAACGTCAAAGCGATGAAAGGCGATTGGCAAGGTATGTATAGAATCCGGATAGGTGAATACCGCGCGATCTTTGAGATGAACCCTGACCCGATGGCTAAGGATGAGGACAAATTGCTGCTTTTAAGTGTGGAGGCTGTCGGGATCAGGGGCGGAATTTACGGCTAAGTTTTTTTCTTCAGCTGCGCTTTTTTCTTTAGCTGCTTGCCGCTATCGTGTAGCTTGTCTCTGGCAATGAAGCTTCTTTCACCACAGACACGCACTAAAAAAACGATCCCCTCGGATCGAAAAAACGCGTCTGGGGATTTTTTGGCGAGTGCTAACCAAAATGTCTGGAAACTTTCGCCTGCAGCCCAGGACTTATGCCGGGAAAAGTCGCTTATGCCTACGGCAATCGTGTCGGAGTCGTTTCAGTTCTCAACCAAGCCGCAGGACGGGATGACGGGGTTGTATTATTACGGGTATAGGTTTTATGAGCCAAGGAGTGGGAGATGGTTGAGTAGAGACCCGATTGGGGAGAATGGGGGGGAAAACTTGTATGCATTTGTTAAAAATGATGGGGTAAATGATGGTGATAATCTTGGGCTAGAAATTATTTCTGGCGAAAGTGCGGCATACCGAAATATTATTAAAGCGGCTCTAGAAAAAATAATAGGCTCGAAGTTAAAGTGGTCAAAAATGGATAGCGTTAGGAAACATACTAAAATCAGAAAAAATAATTATTGGTGCCTGTCTGCTGATGGTGCTGGAGGAGGCGATATGTTTTCTAAGTTGGCTATTGGAATGGCAAAAGGAGAGCCTACGATCGAAATAGTTGATTCTCCTAATACACAGTTTGCTTTATCTGGGAGTGCTTCGAGATATCGAAGAGTAACTATTAATGATACAATTAGTTCAGGTGTTCCTTTAGAAACAGGAAATAAAGATCAATTTGGATTACCGACATATTCGAAAGCACGAATTCCTGATTTAGCTCCTAACCTTTGGCATGAGCTTGTGGGACACGCAATATTAAGACTCAATCACCCACTGACACAAGATAATGTCTATGAATATGTCAGGATAAAGAGTATAATTGAGTATGGTAGAGGAAATACTTTTAAGGTAAACCTTACTCCTGATCCGGCTGTAGAGGAAGAGAATAAAGCGCGTAAAATATTGAAGTTGAAACTCAGGCGACCTCAATATCTTGACATTTTTTATCCTAGAGGTCACCCATGGTATGTTAGAAAACCTGGTAATTGGGATAGGCTTATAAAGAATGCGGGCAAAGTTAAAGTTAAACCAAATTAGGATTCAATATGATACGAGAGATATTATTTGGAACTATTTTTTTGTTGTCAGGGTTTGCAAATGCTTCGAATGAAACAATTGTGGATTTCGACCATGTAATCTTGACTTCGAGTGCTAATCGGATCGAAGTGACCATTTCTGAGGTAAATAGTAAGCCAATAAAAGTTAAAGTTAAGGTTGGTGATAAAAATATAATTATTGAGCCTGGGTTCCTTTTTGGTGCTGAAAATGTGCTTACTGAAACTATCAGAATTATTGCAGAGCCGTCGAATCCTGGTCAGATACCTCATGGCGAGCTAATCAAGCATGGCTTTATGGTTTCATTCGAATTTGGGGGCGCATATTTTCACGGAAACAAAGCGAAGGATGAATCCATCGAAGTAGGAAAGGTTTTGAGGCTCTATTTTTCAAGTGCTGGGTTTCTGCGTTCAGAACTTGCAGAGCCAAAGGGAGATTATTCGAATGAGTGGCATTTTTTCCTTAAAGAGCCTGGAGGTGTTGTGGAAGAAAACGGCATTGAAAAATCAATAAAGTGTCCTTGGACAGAAAGTATCAGGTCGCGGAAGGATCAGTGATTGGTATCAGTAGCCCTCAGTGTTGACGGCCGAGCTTTCATCGAAACAAAGAATAGGGGTCAGTCAGCATATCTTGACAAGTCGCATAAGAATAGGGGTCAGTCAGCATATCTTGACAAGTCGCATAACTTATTTATGATAAATGACTTACTGTGATTATTCAATGCTTCATTCTAGAGATTTTCGACAAATTCGGGCACCAAGCGGCTGTCGCTGAAGTCGAGAGGTTCCGCCGCCCCCGTGGGCAGGTGAACATGGCAGGTATGCTTTAAACGCTTGGGGTTGATTGGTCGGTTCAGGATGACGGTGATCCCTTTTTATGATTTTTACGCATACTAACCGCGACGAGCATACCATGACGTTGCACACCTTTGGACCCACGCCCTCCCGCGAACGCGCATACGCGTCAGGCTAACAGCCCTTGATTTATCAAAGGTGCAGTCCCTGAGGTCATCGCAACAAGACAATTCTAGGGACGGCCGTCCCTAGAATTGTCTTGTTGCGATGGCTGTCCATTCCTCTAAAAACGCACCGCCTCTTTGAAGTGAACGGGGGCAGGCATTGACTTTTGACAAATGAACGCTCCCACACCAAACGCTATCCTCCTTCGCTAAAGCTACGGCGAGACAAGTCGCTGAAGTCGAACGGTTCCGTGTTACGCGCCACTTTGACATCGGGTTTTTGTCCACCATTTCATCGCGGTGTATGTTTATGTGATTTAGAATTTGAAATCTGAAAATTGGACTTGGATCAAGTCTAATTAGCTCTCGTATTGGACTTCGCGGAAGTCTACTTTTTAACTATAACTGTGCCCTGAGGCCGCGAAGGCATCCGAGACGGGGCCTTTGACCTGAACCGGGGAACCGGGGTCAGTCAGCATATTTTGACAAATTACATAACTTGCTTATTTCTATTAAGTTACCTTAATTTTCGACGCTCCATTTCCTGGATTTCTGACAAATTCGAACACCAAACGCTATCACTGAAGTCGAACGGTTCCGCCCCCGCCGTGGGCAGGTGAATATGGCAGGTATGCTTTAAACGCTTAGAGTTGTTTGTTCGGTAATCGTGATGGTGACAAATCCCTTAACTTGTTACTACTGAGCGTATGGCATAATTTTCCAGAGTCGTTATTTTTTATAATCCTGACAAATTTGTATGCCAAACACTATTGCAGAGCTCGAACGGTTCCGCTTCAACCGTGGGAAAGGCGCGCGTGGCACCATCACCCGCGTGGTTTACGATGCCCGAGCCTTATATTGGCAGGCTTCCATTGTGAAAAACAAGCTGCCCGTGCATAACCAAGTTCGAAAGTAATCTGAGTGACTCCGCCTCTGGAAATTGGAAGCTGTAGTTGCGGCATAACTGCAACCAAGCAAAATGTCATGTCAACAGCTGGAATTAGGTATCATTATTGATTTAGAACGAAGCTTGCAGCATCGTTGCAGCATCGATTAAGCGCGATCGTGTCCGGTGTTCTGGAGATAGATGCTGCGGAGCGGCTCAGCCGTCAACCGCCCCTTCCATTCACCTTCCGCTGGAGGGGCAATTTCCACCTTGCCCGCATCCGCAAAAATCGTGACCTCACGAACAGGCACCCCACCCTCACCACATCTTGCTGCCCAGCCTGCATATTTTGCACCCAACATCGCAATCAACCATTTAAAGCCAGCAAAAAGCATCTTACCGCAATAAGAGCAGCGTAATCAATAGTGCAGCCGATGGCAGTTCTGATCACACACATATTCATTCCATCTTTCACCCAAGTGCTAAGCCAAATCACATGAGCCAAAAAGAACCAGCCGCAAAAAAGCCAAACACCAGTTCTCTGGATCGTCCAGCGCTGTGGGGCTTGACGCTTATTTTCTTTGCCTTGGCTGCGATCTTTTTTTTCTTACCTACAGGCAATAGCATCCCCATCCCAGATCCCGCATCAGTCTCGCCAAAAGACATTGACCCATCTCCGCGTTTCACCCCCCTCTCTGATCCACCCAAGGCGATGGTCAACGGCTTCGAACGCACTTGCATGGATTGTCACGTCAGCATCGACAGTCAACCTCACTCCACCGACCTACACCAACACGCCAATATCGAACTGCAACACGGTATCAATACCCGCTGCGTCACCTGCCACGACAGCAAAAACCGCAACCTGCTAGCGACCCTCGACAACAAGACCTTTACTTACGCACAATCCTCGCAACTCTGCTCCCAATGTCACGGTCCTGTTTATCGACAATGGGAACGCGGCATCCATGGCAAGACGCTCGGCTACTGGGATGCAAAATTGGGCAAATCAGAAAAGCTCACCTGCACCCAATGCCACGACCCCCATCACCCGCGCTTTGATGCGATCAAGCCCCTGCCAGGTCCCAATACCCTGCGCATGGGCGATCAAGAAACCGGCGACAGCCAAGATCACGGCGACCACAAACGTAACCCACTACTTTTACCTCCCCACTCTAAAACCACGGATTCGCATCTGCCTGCACATGAATCAAAACACTGAAAAAAACTCAAGCGCGTGCTCATCGGGAGGCTGTGGAGAACCGCCCACTCGGCGTAGTTTTTTGCGCACCTCCGCGGTTGCCGCCGGTGGTCTCGCTGCTGCGATGGCAGCGCTCAAACCGCTGATGGAACTGGAAAGCGATGATCTGCCCACGGTCGAAAAATTCCTCCAAAAACACTACAAAGAAATGGACGGCGATGAGATGCAGAGCGCCTTGGCGCGCATCTCAAACGAAGTGGAAAAGCGCTTTGACCAGCGTCCCGATATTCGCGACATCAAACCGATGGATGGCGTGGAGTTTGTTTACGCGCTCAACCTAACCCGCTGCATCGGCTGCCGCAAATGTGTGCACGCCTGCGTCGCAGAGAACAATCAAAGCCGCTCGCCAGAGATCCAATACATCCGCGTGCTGGAAATGCCCCGTGGCACCACCAACATCGAAAAAGGCAATCATCACTACGACCGCCCGACCGTCCCTAGTGATGACCACTTCTATATGCCAGTGCAATGTCACCAATGCGCCAGCCCGCCCTGTGTCAAAGTTTGCCCCGTCGAAGCCACCTGGCAAGAACCCGACGGCATCACCGTCATCGACTACGACTGGTGCATTGGTTGTCGTTACTGCGAAGCCGCCTGCCCCTATTGGGCACGACGCTTTAACTTTACCAAACCGAAGTTACCCAAAAAGGATCTCAACCCCAAGATGTCCTACCTATCCAATCGCCCACGCCCCAAAGGTGTGGTCGAAAAATGCACCTTCTGCCTGCACCTCACCCGCGAAGGCAAGATGCCAGCTTGCCTCGAAGTATGCCCGACAGGAGCGCGTAAGTTTGGCAACGTACTCGATCCCAACAGCGAAGTTTCTCAGATCCTCAAAAACAACCGCGTCTTTGTCTTGAAAGAAGAAGTCGGTACCCTGCCACGTTTCTTTTATTACTTCGACGAACGCTACCCAGCTTCCGACGATGCCAAAGCCGACAAAAGTGCCTAACCCAAAATGAACGCCTACCTCAAATTTCTCTACCGCTGCTTCAAACGCAGCTTTGTCGGCGGCTGGCGATACCACCTCTGGTTAGGTTTTCTTTTTGTGATCGCCTTAGTAGGTCTCAACGCCTACTGCCGTCAGTATGTTTACGGACTCGGCACCACTGGCATGACCGATCAGGTGTCGTGGGGCGTTTACATCGCTAACTTCACCTTCCTCGTCGGAGTCGCCGCATCCGCAGTGATGCTCGTCATCCCCGTTTATATCTACAAACGCGAGGAACTTCATCACTTGGTTATTTTTGGCGAACTGCTCGCCGTGTCCGCCATCATCATGTGCCTACTCTTCATCGTCGTCGATCTCGGTCGCCCCGACCAAATGCACCACATGATGCTGCGTTTTCACTTTCCCGTATCGATTCTCACTTGGGATGTCATCGCCCTCAACGGCTACCTTTTGCTCAATCTGCACATCCCCGGCTACCTCATCTACTGCGCCTACAACAAACGCAAACCTCACAAAAATTTCGTCATCCCCTTCGTTTTCATCGCCATCGCTTGGGCGATCAGCATCCACACCGTCACCGCCTTCCTCTACTCTGGTCTCGGTGCACGTCCCTTCTGGAACTCGGCAGTGATCGCTCCACGTTTCCTCGCTTCAGCCTTTGCCGCAGGCCCAGCACTACTGATCATCACCCTGCAAATGATCCGCCGTTTCACCCATTGGAAAGTAGAGCGTCAAGCCCTGCTCACTCTGCGTAGCATTGTGGTGGTCGCCATGTTCATCAACATGTTCCTGCTAGGTAGCGAGTGGTTCACCGAATTTTACACCGATTCCACCCACGTCGCTTCAGCGAAATACCTCTACTTAGGCCTCGATGGAAAATCAGCACTCGTCCCGTGGATCAGAACCTCCTTCGGGCTCAACATCATCGCATTGGGGCTACTGGTATTCCCGATCAGCCGTCGTTTGTGGGTTCTCAATATCGCCTGCGTGATGCTCTTCATCGGCATCTGGATCGAAAAAGGCATGGGACTCATCATCCCCGGATTCATCCCCACCCCACTCGGCGAAATCGTCGAATACACCCCGACCATGAACGAAACCCTTGTCTCACTCGGCATCTGGGCAACCGGCATCATGATCTACACCATCCTCGTCCGCATCACCGTGCCAGTGCTCAGTGGACGACTCACCATAGACTCCGAATCCTTCGAAGGAGGACGACTCGATTTTGTCAAAGAAGAAGAAAAAGATCTCACAGCCATCAACTACAAATAGAAGGAGAAGCAAACATGAAAACACACAGAACATCGTTATTCATCCCTTGGATCACTGCCATCGCTTTGCTCCTCGGAATCAACACAGCATTGGCAGGTCCTTTTGGACTCAGCCAAGTCAGCGAACAAAGCAAGAAGTGCATCGAATGTCACAAGAAGCTCAACCCCGCCCTCTACGAGCAATGGGGCGACAGCAAACACTACCGAGCAAAGGTAAGCTGCTTCGAGTGTCACCATGCTGAAAAAGGCGACAAAGACGCCTACACCCACTACGACGAAACCATCGCCGTGCTGGTAACGCCTAAAGATTGCGCCCGCTGCCACGACCAAGAGGTCAAAGAATTCACCAGTTCCCATCACGCCAAAGCCGCGCGCATCCTCGGCTCGCTAGACAACGTGCTCGCCGAAGTGGTCGAAGGCAACAAAGGCATGAAAACCAAAGCCTTCCCAGGCGGGGTTTCTTCTGCTGCAGTCAACGGCTGCTGGCAGTGCCACGGAACGGAAGTCAAAGTGCTCGAAGGTGGCAAAGGTCTGCTTGATCCAGCCACATGGCCCAACACCGGAATCGGTCGAATCAATCCCGACGGATCCGAAGGCTCTTGCTCGGCTTGTCATAGTCGCCACACCTTCTCGGCAGCACAAGCTCGCCACCCTGACACCTGCGGCAAATGCCACATGGGACCCGATCATCCACAAAAAGAAATCTACGAAGAATCCAAACATGGTATCGCGTTTTTTGCCAACATCGACAAAATGAACCTGGATTCGCCCAAGTGGATTGTCGGTGAGGACTACTCAGCTGCACCCACTTGCGCCACCTGCCACATGTCGCAAACCAAAAACCAACCGGTCACCCATGATATCGGCATGCGCATCTCGTGGAACAACCGCCCTGCCGTCTCCGTCAGACCAGAAGTATCCGATGCCAAAATGGGATTGCCTGGCAAAGACGTTCCTTGGACCAAACGCCGGGAAAACATGCAAGACGTCTGCTCTAATTGTCACAATGAAAACTGGGTGAAAAACTGGTATATTCAATACGATTCGTTGATCGAACTCTACAACGAGAAATTCGCCAAACCTGGTCTAGCACTTTACGCCGCAGCCAAACCTTTGATGAAACCTATCAAGTTTGGTAACAAACTCGATTTCATCTGGTTCGAGATTTGGCATCACGAAGGTCGCCGCGCGCGTCACGGTGCCTCGATGATGGGACCCGATTACACCCACTGGCACGGCACTTATGAAGTAGCGAAACATTTCTATGTGAAGTTCATTCCCGAGCTTGAGCACTTGATCGAAAAAGGAGTCGATAGTAAAGATCCTAAAAAACAAGAAGCTGCCAAAAACCTACAGGCAGTGCTCGACAAAACGCTCAAAACCGAAAATCACCGCTGGTTCATCGGCGAAATGGATCCCGCAGAACAAGCCGCACGTGAAAAAGCTGCAAAGGACTTCAAAGCCCGCTACAAATAAAACCAACCATGTCTGCTGCTGCCAAACCTAACTGTATGCCCGCCCGCATCCGCCCGACCGAGGAGGACGGTAAACGTTCCCTCGTCGAGCATGCAGCGGACAAAGCCTACGAAGCTCGCCAAGAGCATGGCATCAACCTGCTTCCAGGGCTACCCCTGGAAGCTCTCGACGCCATCATTGAGGATCGACGCTTTGTGCGCTATCCTATGCAACTGATCTTTAACCGAGATCCTTTGAAAGAAGGTGAATTTGCCTACCTGCAAGCCGTCAATCAGGGGGTTCCCAATGAAGGTTTTGTGTTGTTTGTCCATCCCCAGTTCGAAGGTAACGATGACATCCTGCCGATGATCGTTGCCTATCATCTCGTTTGCGTGAACTATGGGGAAATCGCCGGTCCCGAAGCCGCCGAAGCCTTTGGTGCTGCGCTGATGGGAATGGAAGTAGAAGATTACTACCAACAACTCTGCCAAATCGCCGACAGCTTAAACTAACAACCTTTGCCCATACATCTAGTGACCACAAATACTCGCTCTTACTCCATCCGCACCTGCCTTCTTTTACTCCCCCTCACCCTTTTGCTATCCTGCGAAAAAAATGAAGCGCCAACAGACCATTCACAACAGACCATCGATGCCACCATCGAATTACTGCACCATGACGACAAAGGCCTAACCGTCGCTCAAAGCACCAAACTCGATCACCTTGGTCAAAGTTTCGAGTTAGCAGGCATAGATCTGCGTATATTAGAACACTGGCAGCACGCACAAGCACTGCCCCAAAGTGACAACCAAAGCAAAAAAGAAAATCACGCCGTCGAACTGGGCTGGAACATCAGTGCCGCCGACACCTCTGCACCAAAAGAAAGCCAGTGGATCTACCAGAGCAATCAAGACGGTCCATCAGGCACATTGCCGGGCATCGAGCTGCAAGTCCGCATGCTTCCTCCAGGTAGCCAACCCACCGCCCCTGATCAATGGCAACAATCTCCAAAAGACACGGTACAATTCGAACGGGAAGGCAGCTTTGTTAGCATTCCCAAAGTTGGTGGAGATATTTTTCCCAACTGGATCGTGCAAGAAATCAAAACCTATCAACACGCCCTGTTAGAGGAAAACGGCGACATCAAAGAAAGCGACGACGGCGACTTTGCTAATCGCGCCATCGAAATCACCCTCTCTTCTACCGAAGGCACCATCGAGCGCCACCTCTGTTTCCTCGACCATCCCGAACTCACCAAAGGCATCCACCCTGAGCTACTACCCGCCACTCGGCTCAAAGGCAGCAGCGCCAGTCAATCGCGCCTCACCGCTCGTGATCCGATCAAAATCCTAGGCAATAGCAAAAATCGCCTGATGCTCAGCAGCGACAGCAAAAACCCTAAACAACTCAACGCCTTCACTTGGGATGATAAAAAACAGCAGTTCAAAACCCATGCACTAACATCACTACCACAAACCCTCAAAATAGGCGATCAATCCATCACCGTCCTGCAACACCGCAATCATGCCCGCTCTGTGGTGAAATGGCAAAAAGTTGCTGCCAGCACGGCTAACAGCCAGCTCGCTAAAAACAAAGACGCTGAAGATAACACCGTCACCCCCGCCCTACTCATCACCTGGCTAGAAAACAATCATCACCAAAAAGCCGTGCTGCCACTGAACCGAGCCACCCCTGTGCTCATCCAAGGCAAATTCCAAACCTTCCGCTACCGCGAAGGCGACTGCTGCGCTACTTCAACTGATACTGATCTCGAAAAAAAGTAACTATTCGCCCAATGTGATCCCCACCCGATATTTCACCCCCGAGCGATGCAGATTTTCAGCATTCCCCAATAACAATCGAACCCGAGTGGTGCCACTCGACGCATCCGTCACTGGACTGACAAAAGCCACCTGCGCTCGCCCCTGCTTATCTCCCACCATCGAACTCACCTTCAATTTCTGCCCCACTTTCAGTAAACCGCCTGTTTGTGCATCGACATACACCACCAAAATCAGCTCATCCAATCGCGCCACCTTCATCACTACATCGGCACCACCACCGACCGCTTCCGCCTCATCGCGAAAAGTCCGCTCGACCACTCCGTTGATCGGACTGAACAAGGTGCGCCGTTCTATCTGCGCTTGAATCTGAACCACCCTCAGTTGATTTTCTTCCGCCTTCACCTCAGCCTCCATCAAATCTGCTTGCGTGATCTCCACCTCGGCTTTGGCACGAAACAGCTCATCCGCGTTGACCCCGCCGCCCTTAGAGATTTTTTCCAACTCCGTCAAGCGCCGCTGCTTCGTCGCCAAACGCGCCTTAGCCGATTTCCGCTCCGCTTCGCTGCTCGCCCGCACCTCAGCGATCTTCAAACCCACCTCAAGGATGCGGTTATCCAACTTAGCCAGCACCTGCCCCTTCTTCACCACATCCCCCTCCTTGACCAACAGCTCCCCTATCACCCCCGCCTCAGGAAAAGCCAACTCCACCTCCTCCACCGGCTCCGTCACCCCCACCACCTCACCGGCAAACAGATCCCCTGCCAAAATCAAAACAGCCCAACTAATAAACAAAACCTTCATGATATTTTTGAGAAATCTAAACCCATACCAACTACCCGTCTTCATTTTTTCGTAACTATTCAAAAGCAAAGCGATAATAACCAACAACCTAGTTACATTTCCACCCCCCCCCTTCATATCTGTATTCATCAACGCCATCCCTTCCTCATTCCTCTTCATTCCCTAAAAAAACTTTTCTTAATTTCTTATCTGCGTTCATTTGCCTTCGGGTCGTTTCCTCCGGCTGTCTCCGCTTCGCTACGGCTGCGACATCTGCGGTTCCCATCCTCTCCTCATCCCAAACTCACGCCAATCTCATTTTAGTCTCCGACAGCCATTTGTCACGCTGCATCACCGATTTCCGACCTTCCAGGTGCTGACGCTCGGCTCGTTGCTGCGCTGTCCGGAAAATGGCAGGCCAAGCCCCCGCTTTCACTTCACCTCTCTCATCCGCTTCACTCGCAGCCAGACGCTGAGCCGCAGTGGGACTGTAAACCCGGATCACTTGGTCACCTGCTGACAAAAACCATTGCGAACTGCCCGGCTGCCCCTGCCTGCCCGCACGCCCACTCAACTGACGGTCAATGCGCTGTGATTCTTCCAATTCCAGACCGATCACATGCAGCCCGCCCAATTCTTTTACCCCTTTGCCAATCGGGATATCCGTTCCACGTCCCGCCATATTCGTCGCAATCGTCACCGCATTTTTTTTACCCGCACTCGCCACAATCGCTGCCTCCTCAGCGTCTTGTTTAGCATTCAACAGCGCATACTCAATACCCGCCTCATCCAGCAACTCTGCCAAAGCCTCGCTATTGCCGATCGTCCCGCTGCCAATCAAAATTGGTTGCCCACTCCGGTGCCGACTAACGATTTCTGCACAAATAGCCCGCATCCGCGATGGCGCATCGATGAACACCCTTGCCTCCAGATCCACCCTCTTTAGTGATCGATTGCGCTCGATCACTTGCACCGGCAATTCATATACGGCAGAAAATTCGTGCGCCGACTCCATCCCTGTGCCAGTCATGCCACACAATTTGTCATAACGAAGAAAAAAGCTCTGCCGCGATACCGTCGCCAGTGTTTGATTCTCCGCATTCACCTCCACGCCCTCCTTCACCTCCATCGCCTGATGCAAACCCTCACGCCAGGAGCTGTCAGGTCGCGTTCGCCCAGTGAATTGATCAACGATCACAATTTTTTCGTCACTGACAATGTAATGCACATCCTTTTTCATGAAAATATCCGACCGCAGCGCATTTTCAATGTAGCGCTCCCATGGCCTCCGCAAAGCAGCCCATGGCACGTCCACCTCAGCCGAGCGCGAACGCAAATGCTCCACCCCATCCTCCGTCAAACGTACCGTTTTAAACGCACCGTCCACTAAATAATCCACATCCTCCTGCAACTTATCAGCCACCTTTTGCGCCGCCACATACACCTCATCCACTCCCTCTTCATCACTGCCCTTGCCCCCGATCACCAAGGGAGTCATCGCCTCATCGATCAAAATGCTGTCCGCCTCATCAATAATAGCACAAACCAACCCGCGTTGAGCCAAAGGCAAATTGAGTGCAGGTTCTTGCAAAACCATGCGAGCAAAATTCTCTCCCAATCGAGTAGCAGGCTGTGAAAAAAGCAGCAGCTGATCACGCAAATAATCAAAGCCGAATTCTGTGCCCGTGCCAAAAGTCACATCTGCAGCATAAGCCTTTTGCTTCTGCAAAGGCGGCACCCGCTCGGGCAGACTCGCAGATGATATGCCGAGAAAATCAAATATACCCTGGGAAAACTCCTGATCACGTTCAGCCAGATAACCATTGGAAGTCACCACATGCACCCCCTTGCCCGCCAAGGCAAAACAATAGGCAGGCAGACTCTGCACCAGCGTCTTGCCCTCGCCTGTCGCCATCTCAGCCACCGTGCCACGGCACATCGCAAGGCCACCGAGAATCTGCACATCATAGGGGAACATCCCCACCTCCCTACGCGCCACCTCTCTCACCAGCGCAAAGCTCTCCACCAGATAATCCGCCATCGGCGGCTGCCGCTCACGCACATCAGCAATCAAACGCTGACTCAAAGATCGCAGCTCATCCGCAGAACTTTTGGCCAATACAGGAGCTAGCCGATTGATCGCCCGCAGCATCTCCGTATCATCCCAGTCCCCCTTACGCTGAGCCCCTGTTTTCCAAAAATTTTTCATCCTTCAAAGGGTTCCATACTTTGAACTGTAACTCGCCAACTCACTTGTCATCGTAATGAAACCTACATTGCAAAATGATGAGCATGTTATTCTCTACCTTATAGACCAATCGATGCTCACGTGTGATACGACGTGACCACCACCCTGTTAAGTTACTCTTCAACGGCTCCGGTTTCCCAATACCAAGAAAAGGCTGCCTCATAGTTTCTTTGATTAAGGTGTTTATACGGTCAAGAATTTTCTTATCTTGCTTCTGCCAATAAAGGTATTCATCCCACGCCTCTGTGAGCCACATCAATCGCATAAATCTTTCTCAATAAATTTACCAGCTTCGTATTCAGCAAGTCCACGGCGAATACATTCCGCATTAGCTGGAGTTGAAAGCAGGTGCAACGTTTCTGTCATCGCTCGATATTCCTCTTCAGCCAACATAACAACCGCCCCTAATCCATTGCGAGTAATCGTAATAGGGTCACGGTCTTCAACCGTGCGCCTCATCGCTTCTGCCAGACCGTTTCTAGCCTCCGTGTAATTCATTAGCCTCATACCCAATAAATACAATATGACAGAATTCTGTCAAGATGATTGCAATTCAAAAAGCTATTAGCTTCATGTTATCCACTTCTCACTTCTCAAACTCACTTTCACAGCTTTGTGGCTGCGAAAGTCTGCGCTTCTCTTCAAGGCTATAGGTGAGAAAAACTTCGCTCTGTTTCCTCCCTTTCCTCCTGTTCAAATCCTCTTCCTCTTATTTGCGTTTATTCGCGGTTCTCGCCCTCTTCTCCACCCTACTTCACACTCTCGTAGATTGCTTTAGCACTTTTTGCTGCTGCACCTTTGATTAGATTGATCTCTGGCAAATCTTGCTCATTGTCATCTACACGCTGAATATCCACCATCTCACTTTCCAACAAAGTGCCTTTAGCTCTCTCCAGATTAGTCAGGCTAGAGTTATAAATAGCCTGTGATTCCAAAAACGCCTCGCGAGCCATCGAACGACGCAACTGCGTATCCAGCACTCTTTCCAAATAGAGCGTAGTCGATGCATCCTCCTTGCCATCAGCATCTACCGAGCGACGTTTCACCAGCACATCCAGATCCTTACCTGCCGCCAGTGCAGCATCCCACTTAGCACGCATGTCAGGATAAGCCGTTACCACCTCGCGATGAGCAATCTGCACTTCCAACAAAATCGTATCCATCGTCGAACGCAATTGAGCCTTCTGTTGGCGTTTTTCCAACTTAGCTCGCAACAAGCGAGCTTTGGCAAAACGTCGCTCCAAAGGCACTGATCCGATCACTCCGAGCCCCCAAGTAGGAGCACCATCGCGATATTGATCGCCATAAGCACCCTGCCAATCTCCGCCACCGCGCAGAGCCGCTACCCCAATCTCACCTACTAGATTGAGCTCGATTCGCTTTTCGTTTTTCATCATTCTCTCCCGAATTGAAGCGGCACGCAACTGAGCCTCAGCTTGTTTCGTCTCTGGGCGAAACTGCAAAGCATCCGAAACCGCCTGACCAAAATCAGAACTCACCTTCACGGTGATCGGAAGATTGCGAGGCACCAACTCCGAAACTTCCAGTAGCTCTGGGTCATTCACCAGCGAACGCAAGCGCGAATCAATATTTTTCACCGCCAACTCTGCTCTCACCACACCAGCTTTACGACTAGCCAGAGCAGAACGCGCACGGAACAACTGACTCGAATCAGCATCCAGATTAGCACGCGACTCGATTTGCTCCACCACTTCCGCAGTTTGTTTCACCAGACGACGTTTCTCACCCAGCACAGCGCGAGAAAGATACAGCGACCAGTAACTACGATTCAACTCCATCAGATGAGTCTCCACCTGACGCACAAACTCAGCATAACCCGCCTGCGCATCCAGCTTAGCGATTTGGATCAGACTGCGATTGTAAGTCACTCCTGCTCCGCGCAACAAAGGCTGCATCACCGTCAACTTCAAGCGCGACAAGCCCTGATTCCCAGGAACAAAAAACTGCGAGTTATTGCTGATTTGAGAAAACTCCTGAGCAATGCTCACTCGAGTTCCTGTAATGAATTTTTTCCTCAAACCTATCTCAGAGGTCCAGCCCGTTTCACGGAAAAACCCAGGCATGCCCGTTTCCAAAGTAGAGCCCACAGGCTCGTCCGTTCTATCGTAACGAGAGAAACCATACAGCTCAGTATCAAACTGACCACGAGCCTCATTGATCGCCGTTTCACGAATCAGCGGCAGATCGCTGAACACTTGAATCTGAGCAGAGTTTGCCAAGGCACGTTTGTAGATCTCTTCCATGCCCACACCTCTCACCTTGCCAGGCCCGTGAAACACTTTTTGCCGTGGCTCCACCGCCCACCAATTTTGCCTAGTGATGTTCGCCATTTTAGAGAATTCTTTATCAGCCCTCGTCCGCCCTTCAGCTCGTTTAGCTTTGTTAGCATCCTCCAGAAATTGCTGTGAATGTTCATCGATCGCCTCATCCAAGTCCTTCTCAAACTTCGCTTTAGGCTCATACTCTTCGACAATGTCTTTGCCTTGCCAAGTTCCCGACAAGCGCGTCCCCTTGAGCTCTGCGTTTGTCATTCCTGGACTAGACTCTTGTGCTCCCGCTTCAGCACCAAATAGAGCCAAGCCTAGCATTCCTACAGCTACCCTTTTAACTCCCTTTTGTTTTCCTTGATTAGATTTCATGTTTTTTATAAATAGTAAAAGTTTTTCAATTAAAGCACTACCCCTTAGTTCCCCAGACCATTCAGTTGCCCACCCAAAGTGGAGAATTCATAGGAAGATCCACTCGCGCTGATCCGAATCGTCGAACCCGCCGCTTTGTATAAATCGACCACTGCATCAGCTCTACGTTTATTCATCACGTTATCTTGCGTCAAAGTTTCACTGTAATACGTGCCGGTGCTGGATGCTGGAGCAAAATAAGTGCGCAGATCATATCCATTACCACCGTCTGCATTCTGAATAGCAGGCGTTTGCCTGATCTCGACTCTTGCTGGTATCTCTCCCACTTTATCGCTATTGAAAGTAGCCATCCAGTTACCACCAGTATCCGCCACGGTAGTCTGAATACCTATCACCTCACCTGTATCGCTATAAACGATCAGCTTGATGCTAGTTCCGGGTTGAGTCAGTCCACTGACTATGTAACCAGCTTGGACAGGTTCGACCACCAGTTCCTCAAGATGTTTGTTCAGCTGCTGCTGCCAGAAATCTCCTGGTCCAGCGAGATTGCCTCGATTGAACAAAAAGTTTTGATTCAGATCGAAAAATAATCCGCTCTCTGGCTCTGCCACAGGAGTTTCCTCAGGCTCACCTTCAGGAGGCCCGTGAGGCGGCAACGATGTCACTGTAGGATCTGGAGGCAGTAAAGTCACCGACGCCGAACCGTCAGCATTGTAATCATTCGGATCCGATGCATCCGCTGTGCCACCACGTTCATTGCCAGTGATGCCTGCCACACCATCTGGCAGGGAGCTATGGGTGATCGCTACATTATTGACCAGCGTCTGACCGATGAATGAAACATTCGAAGTCACCACCACGCTATAAACAATCTCCACGCTCTGCCCCTCGTCCAATCGATCCAACAAGACCACTGCACCCGTAGTCGTGCTACTATTCGACAAAATCGAAGAAGGGTTGGCTGGCGAACCTAATATATTCAGCGTCACTGAGCCAGGCACCATCACCAGGCCTGCTGGCAGGGTATCTATGATGTTCAGATCAAAGGCATCCGTCGTAGCAGCCTGAGTCGAGTTGGTGACCAATAAGGTATAGGTGATCACATCTCCTAACTGCGGAGTCGGATCGTTCACCGACTTGGTAATCTCAATAATAGGCTCAAGAATTTCCACTGCCACATTGTCCGAGAAGTTCACTGGATCATCGATGTCTCCATCGCTATCCAGATCAGCCACCAGCGACATATTCGCTGAGTTATTGATCACATCTTCCTGCTGATTGGCTTGGATATTCACCACCAGCGCAGTGATGTCGATGTAGATCCTAGAGTCATCTGCCACCGCACTGGCACCACTATTGATCACCGTTCCGAAGTTCAGCGCCACCTGATCATCGTAGGAGTCACTATTGCTATCTGTAATCGTAGGAGCGGTCGAACCACCATTACTGATTGCCAGATTACCACCTACCGTCACCACCACATTAGTGATGTCTAAAATACCGTTGTTCACATCGAGCATATCCGCGACATTGACCGAGTCTGACTGACCCGCAGAAAAAGTCACCGCTAAGCGATAAGTCACCGTCTCGCCGATCACCAAATCTTCGATGCTCGCATCTGTTCCGCCACTCGCACCTGTATGCGCTGCTGATGTAGAAAGGATTTCTTTGCTAAATTCATAAGCTGGAATCGTCACCACGTTAAACGCCGTGCTGTCAGCATCTTCATAGTCGTCAACCGGATCGGCTGCACCTGGAAGCTCATCGCCCAAACGTTCATCGCCATTCGGTCCATCTATTGATGTCCATTCGATTTCCACCGGATTGATCAAAGCCTGCCCATCAGTCACCGTGTTCTGTATCTCAGCATCGTAAGTGATGGTGATAGAATCTCCATCAGCCAAATCAAATCCGCCTGCCACCGCAACGATACCCGTAGGGGTCACTGTGAACAGCGAGCTCACATCCGTTCCGTCAGAGAGCACTGCCATAAATGTGCCAGGTTGCAATAACAACTCAGGCGGCAATACGTTCGAAATCGTGCCATCAAAAGAATCAACTCCGCTTGAGTTATCGATCACTATTTGATAGCCCACGGTATCCCCAATGCCAGGGCTGGCAGGGATGGATACGATCGTCTCGTCAACTGTCAGAGTAGGCTCGACGATTTCTACATCCACGTCGTCTGAGAAAGTTCTTGCAGTATCTCCTGTGCCATTGCCAGTAGTGTCTTCATCCAAATTAAGAGTCGCCTCGTTATTGATCACACCCCCTGCATTATTCTGCGCCACATCGACCACCACCGCAGTGAGTTCGATAATGATCCTCGAATCAGCAGCAAGCGCACTGGCTCCATCATTAATTACCGTGCCGAAATTGATCGTGAAATTATTGCCAAATCCACTCACAATGTTAATCGTGACAGGACTTCCCACACCCGCCCCCGTAGTGGTCAAATTAGAGCCAGTCGATACAATTGTCACCGTGCGCAGGTCCAAAATACCACCAAGTAAATCCAAATTATCCGTGATTTCCACATTATCCGCAAGCCCCGTAGCCGTATCCACGGTCAAACGGTAAGTCACCTCTTCGCCCACCACCAGATCTTCTAAACTAGGATTGCCTAGAGCAGTTCCTGTGTGCGTTTCCGAAGTGGCTATCACCTCCTTAGTGAACCCATAAGCCGATCCCACCGATGCAGTAAAGCTTTCAGTGTCAGCATCCTCATAGTCATCTACTGGGTCAGAAGCACTACCAACTATTTCATCGCCCAAGCGTTCATCAGGGTTAGCTCCATCAATTGAAGTCCACTCAATGTCCACATCATTGGTCAAAGTCTGCCCATCGACCACCGTAGCCTGAATCTCCGTATCGTAGTTGATCGTGATCGTTTCTCCATCTTCAAGATCAAATCCAGCACCCACAGAAACGATACCTGTCGGAGTCACGGTGAACAGCGCACTCACATCCGTCCCATCAGAAAGAACTGCGGTAAAAGTGCCAGGCTGCAACTCTAGCTCTGGTGGCAAGATATTCGATAGCGTGCCATCAAAAGAATCAATCCCGCTTGAGTTATCGATCACAATTTGATAACCCACTGTATCGCCTATGCCAGGATTTGTTGGAATAGAAGTGATGGTCTCGTCCACCGTCAAAGTTGGCTCGACGATTTCCACATCCACATCGGCTGCAAAATTCATTGGAGTAGCGGCGCCTAAAGGATCCGCAATCAAATCCAGAGTCGCTGCATTGTTGATCACATCTCCATCTTGGTTCTCAATCACATCCACCACCACTGCGGTGATGTCGATGAAGATTTTCGAATCATCCGACACCGTGCTAACTCCACTATTCATCACTGCTCCAAAGTTAAACAACACCTGATCGTTATAAGTATCTGTATTGCTGTCCGAGATAGCTCCAGTGGTAGAACCACCAATCGACAGATTCGAGCCGACCGTCACTGACACATTGCGGATATCCAGCAGACCATTAGTCAGATTTAGAATATCCTCCACCGTGACCGCACCCGTCTCACCTGCCGCCAGCTCTACCGTCAAACGATAGGTCACCGACTCGCCCACCACCAAATCGGTGATCGTTGCACTGGTGCCATCAGCAAGATCCGTATGGGATTCTGATGTGGCAAGAATTTCTTTAGTGAAATCGTAGCCAGAATTCACTGCTGCGATAAAGACCGTCTGCGCCGCGTCTTCATAATTATCAAGCGGATCAACACCTGCCGCCAATGAATCCCCAGTTCTCTCATCAGGATTAGTTCCTGGCATCGAAGACCATTCGATATCGACGTTATTTTCTATATTTTGCCCGTCCGTCACGCCCGGCTGAATCACCGTATCGTAATTGATCGTCACAAAATCTCCAGATACCAAATCGAGTTGTCCTCCAGACACATCGACAATACCAGAAGGTGTCACCACAAAAAACGCGCTCACATCCGCTCCATCCGAATCACGGATTGCAGTGAACGTAGCTGGCTGTATTTCCAACTCAGGCGGCATGATGTTGGAGAAAGTCAGCTCGAATGAATCCACAGGACTCGTATTAGTCACCACGACTTCATAACCCACAGTATCTCCCTCACCAGGGTTAAGCGGGATCGAAGTGATAGTCTCCGTCACCCCCAAAGTCGGCTCAACGATCTCAATGTTCACATCTTGTGTATCTGACCACGGATCGTCCGCAACACCACCACCATCTAGATCTGCGAGCAAACTAAGCGTCGCCGCATTGTTGATAATATCTCCCTGCTGATTTTCTATAACATTAACCACCACCGCTCGCACTTCGATCACGATTTGGTTAGCCGCCGCATCACCAAAAGTCAGATTATTCACCACCGTGCCAAAATCCACTGTGAACTGATCATCGTAGCTATCCAGACCAGCTCCTGTGCCGGGGTTGCTATTAACTAATACAGCTAAACCCGACCCATCGAAACTGAGATTAGTTCCCACAATCACCGTAACATCACGGATATCCAATATCCCATTAGTCAGTGCGATCACATCTGATATTTGCACCTGCGGAGTCGTGCCGTTTGCCATTGTCGCTATCAGACGATAGACGACTTCTTCTCCTATCGTCAGATCCGTGATGGTCGCATCCGTGCCTCCCGTCACACCCGTATGAGTAGCTGAAGTGGAGGTGATCTCTTTGACGAAGCTATAAACCGGATTCAGATCCGCCACCACAGTTGCGCTGCTTTCGTCTTCGTAGTTGTCCAGAGTATCAGTAGAGCTATTAAAATCTTCATCCCCTGTTCTCTCGTCGGGATCCACACCATCCAATGAGGTCCATTCGATGTCCACATTGTTAGTCAAATTCTGACCATCCGTCACTGTCGGCAAGATCAGTGCATCGTAAGTGATGGTGATGAAGTCTCCCGCAGCAAGATCAAATCCCCCTACCATGCTAGCTATGCCGGCTGTGCTCACCGCAAAATCACCGCTGACATTCGCACCATCAGAATTGCGAATCGCAATGAAAGTGCCAACCTGCAAATCCATCTCCGCTGGCAAGACATCGGAAAAAGTCATATCAAAAGCATCGATAGATCCATTATTGGTCACCAAGACTTGATAGCCCACCGTATCACCCGCTTCAGGTTCAGTAGGCACGCTGGTGGTTGTTTTCTCCGCCGTTGCACTGGGTTCGACAAGAGTGATATCCACATCATCCACAATGGTTGTAAGATCATCGGCATTGCCGTCATTGTCCAAGTCGGACAAGAAAGCCAGCGTCGCTTCATTATTGATCACATCGCCGCCCTGATTCTCCACCACATTGACCACCACCGCCGTCACCTCAATCACGATTTGTGCATCCGCAGCTGCACTACTCGAAGCATTGTTTATCACACTGGCAAAATCAATAGAGAAATTATTACCATAGCCACCCACATCGTTAATGGTGACCGCACTACCCACTGCAGCACCAGAAACCGATAAGTTAGAACCAAACGACACTATGTTCACATTACGGATATCCAAGATGCCATTAGTAAGATTCACCACATCCGAGAGCACCACTTGATTAGTCGTGCCTTCTGCCATACTCACCACCAAACGGTAAGTCACCTCTTCCCCTATCGTCAATTGATCGTTAAGCGTATGCGGCGCAGAGGTCGAGATGATTTCTTTCGTTAGACCATGCACCAAGTCCACCACCACTTCGGCAGTAGCCGTATCCTCGTAATTATTCAAAGCGCCTGGTGCAGGTGCATTGCTCGGATCCCCATCACCTGTTCGTTCGCCTGTTACCGTGCCATCAAGGGATGTCCACTCCACACCCGCGCTGTTCAAAAGACTCTGACCATCGGTCACCGTATCTTGGATCACCGCATCGTAAGTGATCGTGATCGTATTGCCTACTGCTAGATCAATTCCTGCTGTGTTCAAAACAATTCCAGAAGCCGTAACGGTAAAATCAGCTGCCACCACGCCTACTGCCAAACCAGTGCCCGCTACCGTAAATGTGCCCGTGCTGATTTCCAATCCTGCAGGTGCTGTGTCCTCAAACAAAATATCAAAAGCTGTTGCTCCTCCATCACCCGTAAGCACCACCTGATAACTAATAACGTCACCAGCATCAGGAGAGGCTGGCACCACACTGGTGATCGACTTAACTGGAGTCACCTCTGGTTCGACGATAGTCACCGTCACAGTCTGTGGACCTGTCGTCTCCCCTGAGTCGGTAAGATCTCCATCTCCGTTGAGATCTGCAGATGCCACGGCTGAGTTAATTTTAGCAGCACTACTATCCTGGTTACCGCTCACATTGACCGCCCGCATGGTGTATTCAACCTGAAAGGCATCTGTGTCGATCCCAACTGTAGCGGGAACCACTATATTCACAAAATTAAACTGCAACGAACCCGCCACAGTATCACTGGTCGATTCCGTGAAATCTGCGACAGCAATTTCATCACCATCACTATAAACCGTATTACTGGTAGCCCCTGTCGCGACCACTCCATCCACAGAGCGGAAAAACACCCCACTACCGCTACCTCCAGCCACATATCTCATGCCGGCTGGAGTGGTGTCAGTAATAGTCAAAATAGAAGTTGTGCCATCTTGCAGAGTCACCCCCAAACGATAAAGTGCCGTCTCGCCAATCGCTAGATTATTGCCAGTAGTATCATTGGCACCTGTTTCGCTAGTCGAAACGAGGACCTTCGTTAGAGCTAATGACGCGGGCACATCCACCGTCACCACATTCGAGTTCTCCGATACGGTGCGCTCACGGTCAGTAGTGATATCAGGTGTTGGATTATAAGCCGGGTCGGTGAAATCACCATCGCGGTTAGTATAAGTAAAAGATGCCTGGTTATCAAAGCTCGTGCCTGGTGCTACCGCCTGACGTAAAACTCCGTTGATCGTGACCGTCAAAGTTTCTCCCGAAGCCAAATCAATATTCGCGGCAGTTGTAGTCTGCAAAACCCCAGCAACAATCTCAAAACTACTGGTCACATTCGCTCCCCCAGCCCCAATCACCGTCACCCCAGCCATCGTCAAAGCGGTGGTCGCACTATCACCAATCTGAGTCGGCAGAGTATCAGCGAAAGTCAGATCATAGGCACCTGACAAGCTGTTAGCATCGTGATCTATCAAAATAGTATAAACCACTGGATCCCCCGCATCACCAGAGTTACCTGATCCATTCACCACCACCGATTTCACAGCATTGAGATCAGGCTCGACCACCGTCACGATTTTGCCATCTGGGTCGGTCAGCCCCGTGCCAGATTGTGTCACCGTGCCACCAGCATTCCTGATCTCATAAGCAATGTTATTATCAAGAGTATCCTGACTTCCTAGCAAACCAGTGGTCGCGGGATTATCCGTCACCACCGCTTGGTAAGTAAAATAAAAGGTGTTGTTATTGACGTCATTATCCGCAGCTACCACAAACACCTGATCAAAAGTGAAGGTGATATCCGTTCCGTCCACTGCCACAGCTGGCGTGATCACCATATCCGTCGTATCCAAAGCCGATCCAGCATAAGTGCCATTAAAAGCTGCTGTTCCAGAACCAGGGTGAGCCGCGTTCAATGCAGGACCGCCAGGATAAGCTGCGGTCAATGCTGCCGAACCAGGAATAAATGCCATTCCCGCTGGCAAGTCATCCGTCAGAACGAGTTCTGGCACGGTTCCCTCTGGCAAAGTCACCGCTATGCGGTAAGTCACGATCTCTCCAATCGTCACATTTAAACCTGATGTATTGGCATCAGACGTGGATACCACCACCTTAGATACCACAGTTGGATTACTGACAGTTGTCGCCACACTCGATGCGATGGCGTAATTGTCCAGATTGCTACTTTGCGTGCTACCCGGATCAGGATCGTCCGTGCCATCCCTCTCATCTGGATTGACACCGTCTGTGGAAGTCCAATAGACATCTGCCTTGTTATTGATCGTCGTTCCAGCCACCAAAGACACTTCTACCTCAGCAGTGAATGTCAAAGTCACGGAAGAACCATCTGGCATGTCGAGATCAAAACCAGGATTCACTCGCACCACGAAATCACCGACCGCTACTGCCGAAGTGAATTCACTTAGGTTAACAGCAGTCACTTGCACGATTTCAAAATCGCCACTAGTCGGAGCGGTAAAAGATCCAAACCCAGTGTTTGAAACCGCCGTAATGCTCGCACCCATCCCATCCAAATTTACATCCAATATATCCTGCAGCTGCGTATCATAAGCCACCTGCCCAGAACCGTTCGAAAACGTCAAAGTATAAGTCAACAAATCTCCTGCATCCGCCGCCGCATTGTCCACCGACTTAGTGATCGCTAGCGTAGGTTCCACCACCGTGATTGTGGTATTGTCGGTCGGATCTGTAATAGTGACATCCTCAGCCGTCACTGAAGCATTGCCGCTACCATCTGGGTCGGAAAAGACCAATCGAGCTACGTTACTGCGAGTAACACCCTGCTGATTAGCTGGTATATTCGTGACCGTTGCCAGCACTCGAATCACAAATCTATTCGCATTCCCCGCCGCTGCACCCACGTTCACGATGACATTATCAAAGTCCATCGACAACGTTCCCGGCCCATTCAAAGCAGACGAAGAGGGAGTGGTCGTGATCGTGCCATCAAAATCAGCCGTTACCAAAGCGGATCCACCTGCCGCAGTAGTGATGATGGAAAAACTGTCAATCCGCAAACCTGCTGGCAATACATCCTCAATCCGCACATCCTGAGTCACTCCCTCAGGCAAAGTCACGGTGATATCGTAGGTGATTTGCTCACCCACCACCAGATCAGAGCCGGTGCTACTAGCCACAGTAGAATCATCCGCCGTGATCGTGCCGTCTTTGAAAGTCTTGTCAATACTCGGTACCGCTATGGTCAAATCGGCTGGCGAGTTGGCGGCGACGGCGTAGTTGTTGCGAACAGTGTCATCCGTTGGCGATGAATTATCCGTCGGGTTAGGCACATCCGCTCCAGTGCGCTCACCTGCATTCGCTCCCAGATTTATCCCGCCATTATTGGCATCAGCGTCCGCTAGAACAGAATCCGTCCCTGGATTCAAATCCACCTCAGTAGTTCCATAAGTAGCGGCAATCGCAGCACTATCCGTCCCCGAATCTCCAGGTAAACTGGTATAATCCACCACCGCAGTATTTTCAATCTCCGCTCCTGCAAAAGCTCCCGTAACTACTCGCACCGTTACCGTCAAAGTGATTGTTTGCCCTGCGTTGATACGATTAAAAGTTAAATCAATCCCAGCATTATTGGAAGCATTAACAAGAATCGTAGTCGCACCTAAGCCAGCAATGCTCACATCATTCCCTACGAAGCTAAGCAAAGTTCCTGTCGGCGGAGTCACCAGCTCCAACTCCACCGTTGGATTATTCGCATTGATTTCATCCAATACATCCTGCAAACGCACATCAAAGGCTGGGGCAGCATTGTCGTTCGTGGCATTGTTGGTGACCGTAATCGTATAATCAAAAGTATCCCCCGCATCCACTGGCCCAGCGGTCGAAGCAACCTTAGTGACTGCCAAGTTAGGCTCCGCTGTTCTCACGATCACCTGATTCGAAGTCGATCCTACCTGGGTATCCCCATCGATAAAAGTCTGAAAATCATTCCTATTAACACTTCCGCTTTGATTCCCAATATTCGCCCTATTCAACACCAGAGCATTGAACTCGATTATGATATACTCTGGAGCTCCATTATCAGTATTATTGTTAACCAAATCGCCCAGCTTAAACCGCACATCTATCCCTGCATTGTAATTATCATTATCACTGCTAACACTTCTAGAAACCGCACCATCGGGCAAAACAAAAGTCGGAGCGATGATAGCAGTTCCTAAATTAAGTCCAGTTCCAGACAAAGTGGTAGAGGACAAATTCCCTCCTGATGAAACAAAACCTACCATAGCCGTGCCGTCATTAATAAACACCATCCCCACCGGTAAGCGATCCACGATCTGCACATTGTTCGCCGACCCCTCTGGCCACTCGACCTGCAAGCGGTATCTTACGATCTCACCAATCGCCACCCGTTCAGTTCCAGCTACCAGCCCCGTGAAACTCTCAGAAGTCTCCACAATGCTCTTCGTATTAATCGGCACCGAAACCCGTATATCCGAGTCATCACTACCCGCGTAATTATTCAACGTGCTGGCATCCGATCCCTCGCCGTCCGTCCCACCCCTCTCCGTGCTGCTCACATTATGGATCGACCGAGTCCCAGGATCACCATCGATACTCGTCCAAGTGATATTTGCCGTATTATCAATCGTTTGGTTTGGTTGCACCGTTACACCCAGTAGCCCCTGCACCACAATTTCCACCGTGGTGCCCGCCATGATATCTATCGGAGCAGTCGTCGAAAGAACCCCGCCAGCAATCTGAAAATCCGCCAGCCCAAAACCTCCACCCGATACCGAGACAATCGTTCCCAGACTTGCTATTACTGGCAAAGTATCCTGCAATTCAGTTTCAAACGCCGTCGGCTGCCCCGCCGCATTAGAAATGCGTATGCGATAATACACAGTATCGCCAGAATCCACCCCAGTCAGAGTATCGCTATAAGTGCTATTATCTGCCGAAGCCTGTTTATCAACCGTCAAGTTAGGCTCGACCACCGTCACATTGGCAGAACTGTCAGTCAGTGTATTTGATCCCGTCGTCGGTGGAATCGCAAGCGCATCATCGTCCGTCCAAGTAAAGTCCAACTGTGCCACATTATTCAACTGCGTGCCCGCTTGATTCCCAGGAGAGCTTGGCACCAAATTAGTATTCAGCACCACCGCCGTATATTCGATCACCAGCGTTTCCGTCACGCTGTCATCTGTGTTGCTGTTGATCACATCCCCCAGATTCATCGTCAGGCGATTGCCTTCGCCACCGCCAGCATTTCCCACGGTCACGTTCACTGGCCCCGTGCCTATTCCTGGTAAATTAGCAACACTCAGCCCAGCAGAAGCCGTCACCGAAGTGATCCCGACAAAAGCTAGCCCTGGATCCATCGTATCCTGCAACACTGCTCCGACCGTCGTGCCTTCTGGGATCGTCAGCGTCACTCGGTAAGTCACCAGTTCGCCCACCACCGCCTGATTGGCAAGATTATTACCCGTGCCAGTGATCTCGGTCTCCACCAGCACCTTGTTGATCTCTGGCTGTACGATGCTCGCACTGGCTACATCACCTGGCCCCACTATCATTGGGCTAGACGGGTCACCAGGGATACTCAGCTTGTCAGGCGTGTAATCTGCTCCACCCTCGCTAGCAGCATAGTTACTCAAAATCGCCGTATTGATAATCAGAGAACCCGCCTCGGCATCCGTATCCACCACCAAATCATAGGCGATCACCACCAGATTTAAGCCATTGGTGTCGTCATACTCCTCCAGAGCGCCTTGAGTGCCACTTGGGTCTGTCAGTTGAAACGTGCCTAAAAACAAGTCCCCCGTATAAGCCAAAGCAGCCCCCGTTCCATCCGTCACTCGCAAATTCAAGCCAGCTCCACCACTCGGCACTGCAAAACTAGCTGGCATGGTATCCTGAATATTCACATCAAAAGCCCCATACTGCCCCGAACCAATATTCTCGACCACAATCACAAAAGTGACCAGATCTCCAGCATCCAAACCGGTGATATTTGCGTCAATCGGAGCTAACTCCAAATCTGTCGAATTAATAATGCCAGTGAAAGCAGATCCAGATCCTGGCGAATTAAATGATACTGGCCCGACAGAACCTACCAAAGTCGCCGTCATTTTATCCGACGCCACCACCCCCTTGGTGATCTCCAATTCTGGAGTAGAGATCTGCGTACCAGCGATACTCTCCCCCGTCTCAGCTGCGGCAAAAGTATTAGACTCCGTCGCCCCCACCTGATTGGTGAACAACAAACCGTCTTCAAAAACACCATCCTGCACCGCCACCGAAATCAATAACTCTATTGTAGTGGCTACAGGATCCTGAGTAAGCGTGGAATAATCCCCTACCGTGATCACCAGTTCGTTCGCAGATCCGACTATCGAAAGAGTTGGAATCGGCACGGTTGGATAGCTACCGCTGCTATCATCAATACCTCCATCCGCAATATCAGCTGGTCCTCCATTGCCAAAAAATGTGTCATTAGGTCCATAGCTGACCTGACCTGCTGTTGTATAAGGGTTTAATGGATCTGCAAAAGCAAAGACCCCAGAAAGATCTATGGTATTGACATCAAACACTGGCTGCGGAAGGAAATCATTAAACCTCAATTGCTCAAACTCACTCAAAGGCAAATCATAGGTGATAAGATAGGTGACCACATCTCCAATCGCTAATACAATATCTCCAGGGGCAGTTCCAGGTGCAATGATTTGCGTATTTCCCGCAGCATCAGTAATCGAATAAACACTCTTCTTCAACTCCCCCACCCCCATACGTGACTCCGCAGAGCTGCCATCAGTCGTGATAGCTCCAATCGGCACTAAGGTATCTACATCCAAGTTCTGTGCATCTATCACCACTTCATTCCCGATCACGTCCCCCTGACTGACCTCGGGGTGTCCCGCACCCGTTCCTGATCCGTTATATTGATTCAACACCTTCGCTCGAAAAGTCACCGTACCCTGCGTCGCTACACCAGAATTAAAAGAGCCCATCGCCGCTCCACTCAAACCACCAGTTGGAATCATTCCGCCCAAAAGAGCTGATCCTGGAAGTATGAAACTACTGTCAATCAACTGCTGATATACGTCGAACACGATCGTCGTCGCCCCTGTCACTGCATCAGGAGCTCCTATACTCACATTGGATAAATCAAAATCGACCGTGATCGGGCTGCCTACAGGCGATCCAAGCCCCTGCATTTGAAAAGTCAACACGGGCACTATTCCATCGGCATCCACGCCTGTTCCAAACAAAAACTCCTGCGCATCTCCCAAGGTATCGGTGATCACCAAATTATCGACTGCAAAATAGTCCGATAACTGAAAATCCATCGTATATTCCAATACATCAAAAGGAGTCAAGCCAGGAGCATTATTATCCACCTCCAAATTCACGCTCTTCTGAATCGCCAAAGAGTGCTCTTCGATCCGATAATCCGTCAGCCCATCTGGATCACTAGAGTTCATTGGTCCGCGATTATCCGTCACAGTCACTGGTCCGATCAAAGGGTCGGGATGATCGTAACTACCCGTCACCGCCGCATCATTGTATTCATTAGGATCCAAATCGCCTTGATCACCAGTAACTGGATCCACCACTGGCGTCGTGCCGTCGGACTCCACATAAGGAACGAAAGCCTCGTAGGTGACCACAATATCCGAACCTACAACCCCCGTGGTCGTTCCCGTGATGGTGATGCTAAGCGTATTTGATGTAGAGCCCACCGCCGAAATTCCATCTATCGTCACATTGGGTACACTGTTAAGGGTGAATGCCAACGCATTCCCATTCCCATCTTCCACCTGCAAATTCCCCAAATACGCCAAGTCATCCGGCAAGGTATCAGTGATCGTCAACCCTGTGATATCTTCCAAAGTCGCCACATCCACCGTCAAAGTATAGGTCAACGGAAAATTCGGCCCAGATACATTCTCCCCCGTCAAGACTCCATCTTCCTCTGGCACCGAAGCCGTTTTCACCAACTCAATCACCTGCGGATTGATCGTGCTGCTACTCAAAGCCCCACTCAAAGGAGCATCTGTCAATGGATTATTCAAAGCATCCTGCCCATAAGCAAAGCCCCCCTGCGCCGTTACGCTCAGCGGCTGATCGGGAACCACGCCATCAGCAGTATTGATCGTAGCCTTCACATTGACCGATACTGGCGGATTACTCTCCGAAAAGCTACCAAAAGGCAACGACACCGAATAAACATACTGCCCCGCCAAACTCACATCATACAGAACTGGTGGCGCCCCCGAACCAATCGTGCCAAATGAACCCGCTGGATTCCCATCATATTCGGGATGATCCACAACTGCACCCAAAGTCGTACCCATGCTTGAGCTTCCCACGGCTACCAGATTACCCGCCAAATCGATCTCACCAATCGGCGTCAAAGATCCTCCTGCTGGATTGCTGCCATTCTGATCATATACTTGAATCTCCGTCACCACCATCTCAGGCGGCGCGATAAAATCCACATACGGCTTATAGCCCACATCCCCTGGAGTAGTGCTCGCATTATCAAACTGGATATCAAAAGAAATCTCCTCATTCACCATCTCCTCAGTCGGCAAATTTTCCACCGTAGCCACAGGGTCCGCAGCAAACAAAATCCGTGGCTCCAACGGCTCAAACTCCAACACACGTGCCTGCTTAGGACGTTTTTTAGCGCGATTAATGAACTTGGATGGAGACTTGCTGTGCGGCGAGTTTTTCATAAAGGAGTATGTGTCTATAAATTCAGGAAAGGAGCGTTCTGTTTTTTTACTAAACCAAGGAGAAATTTTCTTACAATTTTCGTACTAAACCAAAGTCAATAAGTCAATAAGTCAATAAGTCAATAAGTCAACTTCACTTAATAAGTCTGACGAGGAGACGCAGAGGAAGAAATTCACATGGATAAATAGGATGGTGAGGGGGTGAAGTTTGAAAGGGGATGATAGGGGTAGGAACGACGCATTGATTTGCGCCGCCCCTCCCTCCGAACCGTGCGTGCGGATCTCCCGCACACGGCTCTCCGGTCAGTGTTTTACTCCTCTAAGGAGACTCTTCTCTTCCTCTCTGG
>JAKISY010000045.1 GCA_021648365.1 Verrucomicrobiales bacterium | reverse complement strand
TGGTGATTTTTGATTGATGATGTGGGACGCAATGGTATTGCGTGGTGGGGACAGCTTGGAAAGCTGTTTCACATTGGGGGATTATGATGTGGGGGAGAGGATTTTTTGGGCTTGTTGCAGGGCGGAGACGGACCAGACTAGGGGGTAGATTTTTTCGTGATACCAGAGTTTGGCGAAATAGAAGCCGATGGGGGTGGCGGGGAATTGTTTGCCTTGGCTGGTGAGTTGCATGAGGCTTTCGCTGGCTGCTTGGATGCTTTTTCGTGCTTGAGTGGGATTTTCGATGTGCTTGAAATTGACGCATAGGGCATCAAGAGCGAGGGCACTTTCTTCGATGCTACTTGGGGTATCGGATCCGCCGCCCCAACCGCCGTCGGGGTTTTGGTTTTTTTGTAACCAAGCGAGGGCGCGTTGACGCATGTCGCTGAGGGCGGGGTGGTGACTGTGGTCTAAGGAGGTCAGGGATTGTAAGACCATGGCGGTGCCGTAGGTGGGGTTGTTCTCTTGTTCAAGATGTTGATTGCCAAACCAAAGTGGAACCCATGAGCCGTCGGTTTGTTGGGTATTTTTGAGGTAATCGAGAGCGTGTTCGATGGCTAGCCTGACGCGGGCGCGTAGGGCGGGAGGGATGCGGTGGAGCCAGACGGTCCATGCACGCAGGGCGTGCGCGGTGAGGTCGGGGCTGGAGCGATCGAAGGGTAGGGCTCCCCATCCGCGACAGAAGGTGGGGATGCCGCCGTCGCGGTTTTGTAGGTTAACTAACCAGGTGATCGCTGCGGTGACGGAGGTTTGTATCTGGTCGGGATCGCAGTTGGAGGTGTCGAGGGCGTGCAGGGCTAAGAGCGCACCGGCGGTGTCGTCGGCGTCGGGTACGCCGCCGGGTAGATCGGTCCATGCCCAGCCCCCAGGTGGGGCGTTGGTGTAGGCGTGGGTGCTTAGGTATTGCTGGGCTTGCAGCCAATGCAGAATGGGTCGTTGATCTTCGAGGGGGAGGAAAGGTTGGGTGGGAGGGGCTGCTGCTAGGGCTTTGATCGCTAGGGTGCTTGCCCAAGTAGCGAGATTGCTGTCGATCGGCCAAGAGCCATCGGGTCGAGCAGAGGCGAGCAGAAAGGGGATGGCTGCCTGCACCACGGGGTGGTTTTTTTGACCACTAGAGGCGAGTGCCATGGTGACAAAGCTGGTGAGTGGGGTGGCTTCGAGGTAGCCGCCGCTGCTGGGTTGAATTTCTTGTAGGACTTGGGAGGCTTTGGTCCAAGCCCATTGTTTGATGAGTCGCAGTGGTAGCCACGGGCGGATGTGGATGAAGCGGGCGTAGCCGATGGCGATGAGTGCGGGCAGAGCGTAACTGACGACGGGGAGTTGCAGTGCGGCGAACCAGGTTTTTGGAAAGGTGGCGAGTTCGAAAGGTAGCGGCAGGACTTTTTGCCAGGCGGTCTGTGGGTCATCTCCTAGGCGCCCGCAGATGGCGCATGCCATGAGGATGGGAACGGAGAAGGTGCGGTCTTTGCCGTAGCGTAGATCGACGGCGGTGGCGATGGCATTGGGGTTGAGTGAGCCGACGTAGGTTTTGATCCAAGAGGCGGCTTTTTGTGTGGCTTGATCGCTTGCGGGGAGCTGGGTCAAATTAAGCGCCGACCAGCATAAGAGGGTGGTGGAGATATTGGAAAAACTGATGGTGGTATCGCCCCAGCCACCGTCTTGGTTTTGGTGATCGATCAACCATTGTAGTCCGCGTTCGATGGGGCTGCGGTATAAGTCTGGATCGACGCAGTGCAGGGCGATGCAGGCGGTGGCGGTGGACAGGGCACTGGTGGAGAGTTCGCCTTGCCACCAGCCAGAGGCATTGCGCTCTGCGAGCAGTTGCTCTCGGGCGCTGTTGACTGTGGTTTGAAGTTTTGTGGAGAAACTCATGGGTCACACTACACGACAAAAAAGATATAACCACTGATGGCACTGATGAGTACTGATGTAGGAAAAGAAATCACAAAGCTAGGTGGCCGAGGGCGAGTAGGCCGTAGTAGGTGTATTCGACGTCGAGTTGGTCATCGCTCCAGTTGCCGTGGAAGCCGCCTTTTGCGTTCCATAGGGTGTCGATGAAGTCGAGGCAGCCTTCGCGCAAGTTTTCTAGTGGGGCTTGCAGAGCATCTAAGGTATGCAGGGCGACTGCGGTGGTGAGCAGGTCGGGCATGGGGGCATCGGGGAAGGCGAGGAAGCCTCCGCTGGCGGGGTGGTAGCAGGATAGAATCCAGTGAGTGGTTTTCTCTGGGATCGCTAAGCGGAGGTTACGATAGACGGCAACAGCGGCGGCGGTGGAGGGGGCATTGGGCACTGGGAACTCGACGTCGTTGCTCCAAGCTCCGTCTTCACTGGCGAGGCTGTTGAGACAGTCGCTCAGGGTTTCTTGTCGGGGTAGGGGGATGCCATGGTCACTGTAGGCTCCCCATGCGAGAAAGCAGGCGTAGGTGGAGCCGGTGGGATGATCGGAGATTTGGTTGTAGCCGCCGTCTGCGGTGCGAAATTCTTCGAGTCGATTGAGCACTGGAGTTAGGCGATTATGGCCTCGATATGAATCTAAAGCGGAGCTGGCGCGTGCGAGACAGCAGAGGTGGACAAAGTCGAGTTCGGAGATTTTTTTGAACTGGCCATTAAGGTAAGCGGCGATGCTGTCTTCGGGTAGGTCGGCTTGCAGGGCGGTGAGCGCGTCGATGGCGAAGCTGGTATAATAGAGGTCGGAGGTGCTGTCGCGATCTTTGAAGCCGCCGTCAGGGTTTTGCTGACTGCGGATGAAGGCTTCGATCAGCTGCGAGGCTTCTTCGCCCAATACGGATGGCCCGAGGCGGGCGACTTGTAACATTTCTAGGCGTAGGGACACGGTAAGTGAGTTTGTAGCTTAGATCACTTGGTAGATGCCGGCTTGTTTGTTGGCGATCAGTTCACCTGTTTGAATGCACTTGACCCAAGCGAGGAAATGTTCGCTGCTTTTGTGGGCTTTGATGGCGGCTAGATCATCGTAGAGTTCGTAGATGGCGAACTGGTTGGGATGATCGACGTGTTGTGAGTATTCCCATTTGTGGCAGCCTGCTTCTTGGCGTGAGCCGATGGCATTGGCTTCGAGTGCTGCGAGCAGAGCTTCTGTTTTTCCAGGATTGGCTTCGAGTGTGACGACGATGGCGTGCATGATTTTTTTGTGGTTTAGCTTTTTGAATAAAGAGTATGTAAATTGTGTTCGTAAATACCACCTGCTTGAACTCTTGAGATGTCATCCCATCTTAACAGTAAGAAACTTCTCTCATTACGAGCTCTGGTGCCGTATTCGTGCAAGATCAGCGAGTCATCACAGTCTTCCGAAATTTCACCAACGTAAATCATGTCAGTGCCATACGCTCCCATGGTTACGCAGATATAACCGTAGGTGTTAGATATGTCGGCAGCAGCACTTTTCATGTCGTGCAGGTTGATAGCACTAACATCTTGGCGTTGAGAGATTAGTTGTTCAGTTAGGTCACGTTCTCTTCCTCCCCAGCGGATGCGAGATGTATCTTCGATTTCTATGACTAAGGAACCATGAAATCGACCTTCCTCATCGTAAGTTTCGAGGTGTAGAAGGTTTTCCGAGAAAGCGAGGAGGTAGCCATAAAATGATTCCTCTGCGTTATCGTCAAAAACATCAATAAACTGTTTTTCTGCGATTAGGCGTTTCAGGAAAGTTGCGTTCATTTTGGAAGTTGAAGAGATGGGAACCAGTTAGTTTAAGGTTCACGTTAATCGTAGTTCGGGTATCCTAGTTGTGAAAACATGGGCTGGAAGCCCCATGCCACTTGGTTTAGATGGTTTTGAGATAGGCGACTATATCGGCGACGTCTTGGGCGGTGAGTCCTAGCTGATCTGCGGAGAGCATCAGGGAGCGGCCGAGGTCTTTGCGCGATTTGATTTTTTTGCCAGGCACGATTTGGGTGACTCCGCCCATGGATTGCATGATGAAGGGGTTCGATTTTTTGATCAGTAAACCATGGATCAGTTTGCCATCTTTGCTTTGGATCTCGGTGCCTTCGTAGCCGTGGGAGATTCCGCTGCTTGGATTGACGATGGCGTCCACTAGAACTTCTGAGGTTTGAGTTTTGCCGAAGCCAGTGAGGGTGGGGCCATATTCGATACCGATGCCGTCGATTTGGTGGCACATGATGCAGCGCTGGGCGGTGATTTTGCCTTTGCTAGCATTGCCGTCGAGTTTGAGGATCTCTGCTACGGCGGGTAGTTTTTTGGGAGTGCCTTTTGGATCTGGGATGATGATTTCTTGCAGCGTAATGCTGTCGGGATCGTAGATGCCGCGCGATTTGAGTTTGGGCATCAGGCCGTGATGGGTCCAGAGGTTGCCGGAGCGGTTGAGCAACCACCAGGTGGCGGTGGATTTGAGTGGAGATTTTTCTTGAGCGGCGATCTCAAGCATGGCTTGGGCTGCCGCTGAGCTATCGTTGAAAGCGATAGCGGTCATTGCCAACTTACGGTCAGCGGTGGGCAGTGAGTCGGAGAGGGCGCGAGTTAGCAAATTTTTGATCGCTTGATTGGGGTGTAGCCGCCAAGCGATGCGAGCGAAGGCTTTGCTCCATTTGAGAGGATTCTCATCGCCGATGGATGCTTGCACGGCATCATAGATGCCTGATTCTTTACTGGTGGAACCGATGCCAAAAGCTTCGAGGTAAGTTCGGTCGTCGCCGTCGAATTTTTTGGCGATGTTGACGAGGGCATCTCGGCTGTCATAGAGGCTTAGGTTGCGGCAACTGAGGGCGACTTCTCTGCGCACGGCGGGTGAGGGGTCGGCGGATAAGTCGGGCAAGGGCTGGTCGGCGCGTCGTAGGGCGCGGAAGGCGGTCACTCTGGTGATGGCGTCATTGCCGCCTTTGGCTAGCTCGGTCGTGGCTTGTACGCCTTTGGCGCCAAGATGAGGCATGAGGAAAATCGCGCGCCCTTGGATGTAGGGGTTTTCATTTTTGAGCAATGCTTGCACGGCTGGTAGGGCGGATTCGCCTTGTTTTTTCAGACCGACAAAACCCAGGTTGCGCACGTTGATGGCGGGGGATTGTAGGGCTAGGATCAGTCCTGCGGTGGTGGTGAGATCGAGCTGCGGGACTTGTGGTTTGAAGCCTATGGGGGCGATGCGGTAGATGGCTCCAGATTGGGTGGTATCGAGTGCTTGGTGTCCGCCGACTCGTGGATCGATCCAATCGGAGATATAGATGGCTCCATCGGGGCCTACGGCGACGTCAGATGGGCGGAAGAGGGTGCGGATGTCGGCATTGCCTTTTCTTTTTTCTCCGCCGAGGAAGTCTGAGCCTGCCCATTTTTCTTCTGGGTTGGAGGTGACGAAGCGTTGTTGTTCTAGTTTGAAACCTGCTCCATTGGGGATGGGTTGGTAAGCGAAGACGATATTGCGACCAGCTTCGCAGGCGAGGAAGGTGCCGCGCCATTTTTCACCGAGAGCGCCGTTTTCATAATAGACGTTGCCGGTAGGGGAACCTCCGCCATAGACGTCGCCGATGGGCATGGTGCCGGGATCTTCTTGACGCCATTCGGCGGTGGGGATGCTCTGTCCTGGGCGTCGATCTGCTTGCCATGAGCGTTTGCCGTCAGCTGATGCGAAACCTGCATTACCGTATTCGAGCACATGGGAAACTCGGCAGGCTGGTGGGTCATCGTTGTCGTTTTGAAAAACGTCGCCGAAGGAGTTGATCGACTGTTCGTAGCTGTTGCGAAAGTTGTGTCCGGTGATTTCGGCATGGGTGCCATCGGGGTTCATGCGCACGGCAAAACCTCCGACGTAGATGTGTCCGTCATCGCTGCGTTTGCCGGCGACATCGGAGGATTTGAAGGGGAACTCGACTGGGCCGACGGGTTTGGGGTTGTAGGGACCAGCGATGCGAAAGGTTTTGCCAGATTGGTCGGTGAACTTGGCTCCGGTGTTGCCTGCGTTGAAGTGCCATTTGCCGTCGGGGCCTGCGGTGACGGAGTGCAGGGAGTGATCGTGATTTTTACCCGAGAAGCCGGTGAGCAAGATTTCTTTTTTATCTACTGCGGGATCAAATTTGAGGTCACGGTTGACGTCGGTATAGACGATGAGATTGGGTGGTTGTGAGACGACGATTTGATTGTCGATGACCGCGACGCCGAGAGGGGCTACGAGATCGGGGTCTTGCACGAAGGTATGGGAGCTGTCGGCTTTGCCATCTTGGTTGGTATCTTCGAGCACGACGATGCGATCACCTTTGGGAAATTTTTCCATACTGTGGCGGTAGCGGCGACCTTCGGCGACCCAGATGCGTCCATCTTTGTCGATGTCGATGTTGGTAGGGTTGTGCAACATGGGAGAGCTTGCCCAGCGAGTGATCTCCATGCCTTCAGGTATCTCGAAGAGGTTGAGCGGCACCGTTTTGATTTCGGTTGTTTTGGTGGGGGTGACTTTATTTTCATCTTTCGCCAGACTGTTGAGTGAGGTAAGGGCGAGCGACGCACTTAATATCGCGGCTGTTGTAGAAAAATGGAAGAGCGTTTTTTTTGCTGTGATTTTCATGAAAGAGTGGCTGTATTAGTGTGATTAAAACAATACTTTATATTGCCTTTCACTGAGTTTTCACAGAGTTTAGCACTATGTACCGACAGAACAAACGATTATGGTTTTTTACGCTGCTGAGTCTGGGACTTTGTTTTACGCAGGTGTGCGACGTTTTGGGCGAGAAAAAAAAACCTAGTTTGAGCTGGAGGGAAACGAGTGAGTCTCTGGCTTTGATGAACGGCGATCAGGTGGTGTGGCAATTCAATCATTTGCAAGAGGGTAAAGAAAAAGGGTGCCCGTATTTCCACCCTCTGGCAACGCTGGATGGGGCGGTGTTGACAGATTTGCGTCCTGGGGATCATCTCTGGCATCGGGGTTTGCGTTTTGCTTGGAAAAAGATCAATGGATTGGAGGGGTATTGGGTGTGGCCGGATGGACAAAAACGTTGGCCAGATAAAAAAATGGGGCGCACGGAGGTGACGGAGGTGAAGGTGATCGCTAATGATGATTTTAGTGCAACCTTTGAGTTGCAGTTGAGTTATCATCCACCGGGAGAGCCTGCTGACCTTATTGAAAAGCGCACGATTAGCGTCAGTGCTCCCGATGAAAAGGGGGATTATCATATCGATTGGCATGGCGTTTTCACAGCAGGTGCCAAGGGAGCGGTTCTGGATCGCACGCCGATAGAGGGGGAGCAGGACGGCAAATGGTTTGGAGGCTATGCGGGTTTACAGTTCCGCGTGGCGGATCTTGAGAAGGTGACTAGCTGGACGATTTCCAATAGTGGTGATGAGCATGTGCGGAGTGATGCTAAAAACATCACTAAGGAGACGAGGGAAAGCCTGGCTGTGATGCACGGCAAAGCTGCGAATTGGGTAGATTTGTATCTTGAGTGGAATGATGACAAACATGCAGGGGTGATGATCATGGATCATCCGTCGAATTTTCATCATCCTAGTCCTTGGCATGTGGCGGCGATGCCGCATGAGTTTCATCAGGCGCCCATTTTTGACGCTCCAGTTGCGTTGAAAGCTGGGGATAAGATATCGTTTACTTTTCGCATTCTGATTCATGCGGACCGTAGAGAGAAAAGGGAGATAGATCAGAGCTGGGAGCAATTTTCTAAACTTTATGGGAAGAGGGAGTGAAGATGGGTTCTCGCAAAGGCGCAATGAGGTGCAAAGGAAGAAGGGGAATGAGGATTATTTGAGATGTGAAAAATCTGGTATCGTAAAGATACCAGAGCGCTGGTGGCTTTTTTGAAGAAGAAGGGAACCTCAGATGGTGCAACTGGCGCGAAGTGGAGCTTAGCGGATCTGTTCTTCGATCTGTTGTATTTGTTCAGGGCTCAGTTGTTTTCGCCAGGCTTCTGGGTTTTGGAGGTGGATGATTTTTTTCGCTAGGTCGGTGACGGATGGACTGGGGCTGAGTTCTGAGAAGTCTAGGATTTGTGGTAGTGTCTGCTCGGGTTTTTCGATGAGGTCTGGGTAGTTGATTTGCATCCAGCAGTTGTTCGGTAGCTGCTGTAGGTCGTGGTTGGCGCTTTGGGTGAGGGCGAGCCATTGCTTGCTGAGCATGGTGGCGGGGGGGAGTTTTTGCCATGTTTGCCATTCGGGGGGGCGTGGTCCCCAGAAGGGCTTTTTGCCGTGATTGAAGCGTCGGGCGAGAGTGTCGCGGACGAAGAGGCTGAGTAGGTTGGGGTAGTCGCGTAGTCTGGCTTCGCGGATACGGGCGGTGATGCGGTTGAGGTCAGGTGGAGTTTCGAGCATGCGTAGGGCGGAGGCGATGACGGAATAGGGATCACGGTGGATGTAGATGAATTTGGCGTCGGGGTAGAGGGCGTGGATGAAGGGGATGCGCAGCAGGTTGCAGGGGGTTTTTTCGGCGAAGCGGGTTTTGCCGCTTTTGGTGAGAAAGTCGGCAAAGCGCTGGTCGATTTGGTCGGCGGTTTTTTGGCTGAGGTGTTCTGGAGTTAGGACGTCGTCGGGTAGCTGTTGGTTGCCGGTGCTCCAGACGGTGCGGGGCTCTTCCCAGTAGGCGACGTCGGGGTGGGCGGCGATGAGCTTGCCGAGTAGGGTGGTGCCGGAGCGAGGGGCACCGAGGATGATGATGGGGGATTGGATATGGCGGCTTTGACTGAGCATTTTTGGGTAGAAGAAGGGAACCGCAACCGGAACGCAGGGTAGATAGACGGAGTCAAATGACGCAGATGGGCGCAGATGAAGAGTGAGGGGATGGGGAGTTTAAGTTTAAGTTTTGGGGGTGGCGGGGTTGCCGGAGTAGGTGTGGTTGGCTGCGAGGGAGTGGGTGGCTACGGAGCCACAGGTGAGGATGGAGTTTTCGCCGATAGTGACGCCGGGGCAGACGATGCTTTTGGCGGTGATCCAGGCACCTGATTGGACTTCTATGGGGGCGAGGATGAGGTCGAAGCTTTCTTTTTTGTGGTCGTGGTTGCCGGTGACTAGGTAGGCTCCTTGGGAGAGCACGACGTGGTCGCCGAGGGTGACTTGGCAGAGGTTGTCGATCCAGACGCCTTCGCCGATCCAGCAGTGGGCTCCGATGTCGAGGAACCAAGGGTATTTGATTTTGACCTTGGGTTTGATGATCAGTCCATCGCGCAAGGTGCAGCCAAAAAGTGAGAGCAGGGTTCGTTTGAGGGAGTAGGGCCAGGGTAGGCGGGTTTCGAAAAATAGTAGGCTGACAACATACCAAGCGATGCGGCGTGGGAGCGGGCCGGGGTCGTAGTTTTGCTTGTTGTAGGTGCTGAGATCGATCATGGGTGACTATGCGGGTTGATACGATGTTTTCAGAGAGAGGATGAAACCGCAGATTTCGCAGATGGGCGCAGATGAAGAGGGGGGATTTAAATTACGAAGTCGGGGCGGGTGCTGGCTTGTTCGTCGATGAGCCAATGGTAATACGATAACATCTGTTTGGCGATGTTTGGCCAGTGGAATTTTTCGCTGACGAGGGTTTTGCCTCGTTGACCCATGGCTTGTAGTTTGGCTGGAGACAGGGTGGTGGCGTTTTTTAAGGCATGGGCGATGGTTTCGCTTTGGGCTTCGACCCACCAACCGCACTGGTGTTGTTCGAGGCTTTGCCAGGGGGTTTCGCGGGTGGTGATGACAGGGAGTCCGTGGGCGAGGGCTTCGGCGATGACGATGGCGAAGTTTTCGGAGTGGCTGGGCAGGATGAAGAGTTCGGCTTGCTGGAAGGCGCGCTCTTTGGCTTCGCCGTAAAGTGGGCCAGTGAAGGTGAGGGTGGAGGTTATGTTCAGTTGTTGGACTTGTTGTTTGAGTTCGGCGAGGTGGCCGGCTTCGTCATTGCCGGCGATGGTGAGTTGCCAGTCGGGTAGCTTGAGTTGAGCCCAAGCTTGCAGTAGCATGGGGATGCCTTTTTTGGGATGCAGGCGGGAGAGGAAGAGGGCGTGACGGGTGGTGCTGCCTTGGTGTGGGGGTGGCGGGTCTTCTGGGTCTGGGAGCTGCACGCCATTGGCGATGATGGCGATGGGCTGGGTGAGACCGAGGTCGCGCAGCTGTTGGGCTTCGGCTTCGCTGGTGGCGTGCAGGGCGGTGGCGCGTTTGAGGTGGTTTTTTTGGTAAAGGGCGAGGGCGATTTTTTTACGCCAGGCGTGATGTTGCAGAGCCCAGGGTTCGAGCATGCCGTGGGGGGAGAGGACGATGGGGAGCTTTTGTTGCTGGGCGAAGTTGCAGGTGGTGTGGGAGGAGCGCACCCAGATGCCATGTTGGTGGATCAGCTTGAGTTTTTGGTGGGCATGGAGCTTGCTTAGGGTAGCGTGCCAGCTTTGTGTTTGCTGGAGGTGGACTTGGGGGGCGGGTTGCCAGGTGCTTTGACTAGGGTGAGTGAGCAGGGTGACTTTTGGACTGGAAGTTGGGGAGTCGCTGGTGGCGAGTGCGCTACAGAGTTCGCTGACGGCTAGGGGCAGGCCACCGTTTTCCAAACGCAGGGTATCGACACTGTGCAGCAGGTGGATCATCAAGTGGTAGTGGTGGTGCGAGGGGTGATGAGTTTCAAAATGACGAGGGCGATGATGGTGTTCATGACCAGCCAGAAAAGGGCGTAACCGAGGTTGCTGCCGATGGCTTGAAAGCCAAACAGCATCGGGGCGACGACGTAGAAGAAAATCTGTGCTGGATTGGGGTCGCCATTGGTTCGTTGTGGGGCGAAGCTTTGATGTAGGAATCGCAGCATGGCACCGAGCAGTAAGCTGCCGATTAGGACTCCAGGTAGGGCGAAGTTCCAGCACAGCTCGGCGATCAAAGAGGGTGGTACTCCGGCGCGTTTTTGTTGATAGATCTGATTGCCAATGATGGGGCCGGGTTGGATCAGGGGTTTGTCGCGCCACAGGCTGCGGGGGATGGGGGCGAGTGCCCAGATGGCGATGGTCTTGCCGTATTGGTAAGGGAGTTGATCGGGTATGGCGTTGATGATGTGGGCGGTTTTTGCTAGTTCGATTTGGTTGCGGTTGAGGATGAGGGAGTTGAAGGCTTGGCTGCCGGGGCTGAATTTTGAAAGTGCGGAGCTGTCGTCTCGTTCGGCTCGTAGCAGGGTCATGACATACACGGCAATGATCAGGATGATGCCGGCTAGGGCGAACTTGAAGATGGGGAGTTTTTTGCTGGAGTAATAGAAGACGGCGGCGGAGAGGAAGACGTAAGTGGCGATGGTGCTGCGCACGCTGGCGTAAAAGGGTAGGCTGCAGGCGAGCAGGAATAGAATCAAGGCGAGGGGGATTTTCCAAAAACGTCCGAGTGACTTGGATTTCAATAGATCGCCGAGAACGAGTAGATGGGCGAAGATGGCGAGCGAAGAGAAGAAGCGTAGGCTGCCGTAGGATTGGTAGTTTTTTCCACTGAGTTCGAGTCCGGGGATGGGGGTGCGCTTGGCGGAGATGAAGCGGGATTCGAGCCCGCCGGTGAGGATGATGTAGAGCGTGGTGCTGACTAGTGAGATGGCGAGGATGGCGAAGATGAGGGTGTAAAGGCGTTGCTTCTGGATAGGATTGTTAGGTAGCGCGGTGCGGAGTTTTTTGAACGGGTTCCATAGGTAAGCGGTGGTTAATGCGATCAGTCCAGTGAGTAGAATGAGGGCGGGTTTGAGGAAAAATCCGGGCTTTTCTCCGCGTAGGAAAAGGCGCTCGATGATGGCGGGATTGGGGTAAGCGAAGCTGATGTAAAATCCACGCAGGGTGAGGCCGACTAGGACGCTGAGGATGATGAAGGACCAGGGGGAGAAGAGGTCGTAGCGGGGGCTGAGGGCGGGGGGGAGCATGACGATGCTTAGGCTCCAGAGTCCGACAGCTGCAAAAAGGTGAATGGGGGTGAGAAAAACGGCAATGAGACTGAAAACCAGGGCGGCAACGGTCGTGAGAGCGGTCACGCAGGCATAGCCATAAGCGGTTGGGTCTTTCAGGTTTGCGATTGACTTCATCGCTATCATAGTTACATACCTTCCATGAAGAATCTATTTAGTCTATCACTGAGGGCAATTTTGTTTTTAGGGCTCAGTTGCAGTGCGCCTTCTTTGCTTGCTGGCGAACATGATCATGGGGTGGATGCCGATTCGAGCGAGTATCGTTCTTTTGGTTTCGATTTTACCGAGGGGTGGTTTGATCGAGCGGAGCATCGTCATGTCAGTGCTTTGGGAACGCCGATGGCGCATCCGTTTCGCTTAGAGCCGGCATCGATTCACAGCGACGTTTTTGTGGATTACAGTTTCCGCAAGGGGGCGGAGGGTAACGAGCAGGAGGCTGAAATGGAGATGGAGTTTGCGCTAACACGACGGATCGGCTTGGTGGTGGAGGTGCCGTATAGTTATTTGAACCCAAAAGGCGGGGCGAGTGTGGATGGTTTGGGGGACTTGGCTATCGCTCCACGTTTTTTACTCGCTGAGTATGAGCGCTTTTCGCTTGCTTTTAATATTGAAGTGGAGCTGCCTACTGGCGATGAAGCGCGTGGACTAGGGGGTGGCGAGGTGGCGTATGCACCGTCCATTTCGACTTGGCATGATTTGGGGAATTGGTGGGTGCTCAATACTCAGACGGGTTTAGAAAGTAGCTCTAGTAGCAATGAATTATTTTTCCTGACTTCTTTGATTCATACGCTGGGTAGTAAAAAACGAAATTTGTTAGATCACGAAGGGCATGAACATGATGATGCACATAAACATTTACCCAAGGGGTTGCTCAGTTTGATTCTCGAGCTGGATACGCGGGTGGGGTTGTCTGGAGATGCGGAAAAAGGTTCGGTGGCAGTTGAGGGGATTCTGGGGGCTTATTATGGAGTGACTGAAGCTTTTAATTTACGTTTGGGTTATCAGTTTCCAGTCACTAATCCGAGAGAATTTGATGGCGGTCTGATTGTTGGTGCTTTGTGGCTTTTTTGAATAGGGTGTTAATCAAGCTGCCAGAGTGGGGAGTCGCGTTCGAGGAGTTGTTGCAGTTCGGCTGCATCATCGCGTAGCTGGTCGATGAGTTTTTGTTGAGTGGCTGCGGTGGGAGGGATGTAGCTAGGGTCTGCTTTTGGTAAGACGAGTTGCCTTAATTTTTCGCGTAAGTTGGAGGGGATGAGGGGGCGTAGGATACGGCGGTAGAAGTTATGTGTGATGAAGCGTTGCCAAGTGGGGGTGAGGATGGGGCGTGATTGGGTGGCGTTGTGGATTTTTGTTGGAGTGGTTGGCAGATCGGGTAAATCGAGGAAGCGGGTGATTTGATGGAGGGTGGATTGGCGATTTTCGATGTAGTCTTCGAAGCGAATGACTTGGATAGAGTTTTTGCCAAAGGCTTCGATCCAAGGGCGCAGTTGCATGGCGTAGCGGCTGTAGTGGATGAGTTCGGGGTGATCGTGCAAGCAGCGATTGATGTCGGCGGGCATGGTGGCGAAGCGGGTATCGCGGCGACTGCTGACGAAGCGATGGTGACTGAGGGTGCGGGCGAGTGGTTCGCGTACGAGGTAGAGGATGCGCGGGGCGGTGTCGGGGAAAAGTGCCTTGGCTGCTGGGACGGGGTTGGGGAAATCGGGTAGCTTGCTGTAGTCGGGGCAGACTTCGCCGCAGATTTGGTGGGCGGTGGATTTTTGGTAGGCGCTGGCGTAAGCGCTGGCGGGATCGGTGCTGAGCAGTAGATTGGATTCTTTGTCGGGCAGGAAGATGTCGGGGTGAGAGAGTAGGTCGTGATAGAGGCTGGTGGTGCCACATTTCATCGCGCCGATGACGAGGAAGTCGGGTCTGTTTTTAGTGCGTGGCATGGTGGAGATCGGCTGGAATATGGAATCATGCTGCGGGTGTTGCCCCTTTGGGGCAAGAATTATTTTACGATGTTCACCACGGTTGCACCGTGGTCTGTCGCCTTTCACCCCGTTGGGGTGAGGTGAAGGTGGTCAGAGGGAGTGCAGTGCGTTCGAAAGCGCGACGGTGAGGTCGTGGGCCCAGAACACCGGACACGTTCTGGAGAAATGTTGTTGGAATAGGGGTAGCTACATTTGGAATTACAGTTAAAAGTGATACCGAGACAGAAAACACAGCCGTAGCGTAGCGAAGACAGCTGGAGGAAACTACCCGAAGGCAAATTGTCAATCCATGCCACATGCTGATGCTAACGCGCAAAGTTCTAATGTTCTGCGGGCGTTAGTTCAGAATGGTATCAAAATATGCTTATCCCATATCAGGTGTCCTGGGAATTTGCCTGCCGGATGCGGTCTCGGCGGAGCTCGCCCCTCCACGGACGGTGAAGGGTCAAATCAGCTTGTTTTTCACCCACTCGATGGCCTCGTCGTGAGTGGTGAGGGTGGATTCGAGTTGTAGGTCTTGGATTTTCAGCAGGATTTCTCCCATGGCGGGACCAGGTTTCCATCCGAGGGCGATGAGGTCTTTGCCGTTGATCAGCGGCGGGGGGATGAGGGGTTCTGCTGCGAATTCTTGTTCTTTTTGTTGGATGAAGTGATAGTTGTCGAGCATGCCGTTGCTGCCGAGGCAATCGACGCGGTGCAGTTCGAGTTCGTCGGGGAAGGTGGGGCGTGCCATCATGCGTTTGAGTTTGGCGGTGCGCATGTCTTGCACGTTGATGAAACTCATGTGGTGTTTCACGGCGAGGCTGGCATCTTCGATGACCTCGTTTTTGTAACGTAGGCGGCGTAGGATGTCGGCGGTCATCTGTGCTCCGAGGCTGTCGTGCCCGTTGAAACGAATGCGCTGGTCGGCTTGATCAAAGGTCTGGGTGGCGGGTTTGGCGATGTCGTGAAACAGTACGGAGAGCACTAAGGGGAGGGAGTCGATCTCATCTGGAAGCAGGCTGAGCATCAGTCGAGTATGCGTAAAAACGTCTCCTTCTGGATGAAACTGAGGGGGTTGCTCACATCCTTGCAGGGTGATGATCTCGGGGAAGATGGCTTGCATCAGTCCGCTCTCGACCAGGAGGTCGAAGCCTTTTACGCGGCGCGGGCTGAGCCAGATGCGGTCGAGTTCGTCGCGGATGCGTTCGGGGCTGATTTGGTTGATTTCTGGGGCGTGGAGTTGCAGGGCTTGCCAGGTGTTTTTTTCGATTTCGAAATCGAGCACGGTGGCAAAGCGTATCGCTCGCATCAGGCGCAGGTAGTCTTCTTCGAAGCGTTTCTCTGGATCGCCGATGGCGCGGATGAGGCCTTTGGCGAGGTCTTTTTGTCCGCCAACGTAGTCGATGACTTGTTGTTTTTCGGGGTCAAAAAACATCCCGTTGATGGTGAAGTCGCGGCGTTGGGCGTCTTCTTTGGCATCAGTAAAAGTGACGTGATCGGGGCGGCGTCCATCGGAGGCTTCGCTATCGGCACGGAAGGTGGCGATTTCGAAATCCCAGCCGTGGTGGCGAATCAGGATGACACCAAAATGAGCACCGACGGTGTTGGCTCCTGGATAGAGTTTGAGGATCTCTGCGGGGTGGGCGCTGGTGGCGATGTCGAAGTCTTTGGGGGCGACGCCACGCAGGTGGTCGCGTACGCAGCCACCTGCAAAGTAGGCTTGGTGACCGTGTTTTTTCAAATGGGCGATGATGTCTTGTGCACGTTTTTTCATGGTCGGGTGATCGGGACGGCTACGGGAACAGGCTTGGCTTTGCGCGTAGATTTGCCTGGTAATTGGATGCCGAGCTGTTGGGCGGTGATGATTTTTGCGGAGGCTGCTTCCATGTTGGTGAAGTGCCACCATTCGTCTTTGATGGTGCTGAATCCAGCTTTTTTCATGGCTTTTTGTAAGGTTTTTAAATTGCGTAAAATCACCTTGTTAGGCCCTGTGTAGGTGGAAGATGCGGAGGATGAGAATTCATCGTGGCGACTGGGCATGAGCAGTTCTTGACCGTCTTGATCGACGAGGGTGACATCTACGGCGACTCCATAGCAGTGCAGGGAAAGTCCTTTTTCGGGTGGCACGAGGTAGGTGGAGCTTTTGGCGGCTGCCCAGAGTTGACGGTGCACGGTTGGCGGGCGATAGGCGTCCCAAACTTTGAGGCGGAGCTTTTTTTTGCGGAGAATTTTCTGTGCTTGCTTGAGACGGGATAAGGTCATGCGGTGAAGCAGGCAGGGCATGTCGGGCGGGTAGAGGGATTGGCTGGTGAAGTTATCACGGGTGGCGTATTTGAGGTCGATAACGATATCGGGAATGAGGGTGCCTACCGGGGCGAGATTGAGGGCGGTGGCTCGGTTAAGGATGTCGATGCGGGTGAGGGTGCTGTTTTTTTTGGCTTGTCCCTGTGAAGGATAGGGTAGCAGCAGGGTTAGGCTTAATAGCAGCACGCATAGAAGGAATCTTCTTGTTGGGAAGATTTTTGGATTTTGAAAATGGTAGAGAAATGCCTTGGACACGCTTGCTCGAGTTGGTATAGACTTTTGATGAGTTTGGGCGATGATTCATGCTCTCGCAAGCAAAGCCCTTGGAAAATCAGACTTTCCTTTTTACTTACCCATTGATACTATGTTGTCCTTAGAGACTTTTTTTCAGATTATTTTACCTGGTGTGGCTCTTTTTGTGGGCTCCTGTGTGGGTTCTTTTCTCAATGTGGTGATCTATCGGGTGCCGATTGGTTTGAGTGTGAATGAACCGAAGCGCTCGTTTTGTCCTTTGTGTAAGTATGATATCCCTTGGTATCAAAACTTGCCTCTGCTCAGTTGGCTGTTGTTGCGCGGACGTTGTTCCTCTTGTAAGAAGTCGATTCCTGTGAGGTATTTTGGGGTGGAGCTGCTGACGGCAGTGGTTTTTTTCGTGATTTGGATGGTGTTCGTGCCTGCGTATGGACCGGGGTTTGAGATGGGCGTGGGGGTGGCGATGGCCTATTGGATATTGGCGTCGTTGTTGATTTGTGCGATTTTTATCGATATCGATCATTATATCATTCCGGATTCGATCACTCTGGGAGGTTTGGTGGTGGGCTTGATCGCGGTTTTGATCGTGCCTGACCTGATGGGGCAGACCTCTCGTTTGCAGGCTTTGTGGTTGTCGGTGGTGGGGGCGGCGGCGGGTTATGGCTTGCTGTGGGGGGTGGTGCAGTTTGGTAAATTGGCTTTTGGCAAAACGAAGCGTAGTTTTGATGAACCGGTGGACTGGAGCATTGGTCAGGAGGAGGATGCGGACGAGCCGATGATCAAGATTGCTGATGAGGTGCAACCGTGGACGGATGTGTTTTTTCGTTCATCGGATCGCATGATCGTCGATGTGACGGAGCTGAGGATCAATGGGGAGAGCTTGCAGGTGGATCAGTTGGTGGTGTGGCATGACCGCTTCGTGGCGGGGGATAGAAGTTTTCCGCTGGAGGAGGTGAAACACGTCGAGGGCAAGTGCACGCAGGTGGTGATTCCTCGCGAGGCGATGGGTTTTGGCGATGTGAAATTCATCGCGATGATTGGGGCTTTTTTAGGCTGGCAGGCGGTTTTGCTGACGGTGTTTGTGGCTTCGATTTTAGGTGCGGTGTTGGGCTTGACGCAAAAAATGTTGCTGCGCGATTCGTGGGCGCAGCCTTTGCCTTTTGGTCCTTATTTGGCGGCGGGAGCTTTTGTGTGGATGTTTTACGGTGAGCGGATCGTCGCTTGGTATTTGGGCGGGATAGGGTTCTGAAAAAAACTTAAACTTAAACTTCGGGTAGAAGAGAAGTGCTTCTCACGCAATCGTAACGGAGTGGAGACAGGTTACCCGAAGGGGCGAGCATAGCGGCCAAAGGCGCGGAGACGCAGAGGGGGATTTTTCACCATGAAGGGCATGAAGGGCATGAAGGGCATGAAGGACATGAAGGGCATGAAGGGCATGAAGGAAGAATTTTTTGGTTGGGATCGGGTAAGCAGAGGGGATGAATGCACAGCTTGAAAAGCTGTTTTACATTGGGGAGAAGAGAAGAGGTGATGCGTATCTCAAATCTCAAATCTCAAATTTGCCTTCGGGTAATGTCCTCTGGCTGTCTCCGCTACGCTCTGGCTCAAATGCTCACGAAGTGAGCTCATCCATGATCTCCTCGGCGCTTTGTTCGCGCATGTTGAGCACTTCGATGCGGTCATTGTTCTCTTCGGGGAAGGGGTGGCCGGCGGAGTGGAACAGCCATTTCACGGCGCGGTGATAACAGGCGATGATTTTGACGTCCTCTTCGCTGTCAATGAGGTTTTGCAGTTGCGGGTCTTTGCGGGCGGACATTTCGCAGAGGTCGGCGACACATTCGAAGGTCGCTCCTGAAGAGCAGAGCTTTTCTAGTACTTCGTTTTTTACCTCGTCGGGCACGACTTTGGCGTAGGCGCAGCGGCAGTAGAGAATTTTATGTTTGGGATCACTCACTTATTTACCTTTATCCAGATTTTTATAAACACCAAAGTCATTGAACAAGATTTTTTTCGCCAACCAGTAGGCGGGGTGTTTTTCGGGGATTTCTTCGCCGGTGGGGAGGAATTGGCTGCCGCGCGGGGTCATGCTCTCGAGTTCAGCCATCGCTGTTTGGCGAATGGTGCTGTCTTTGGCTCCGTGTTTTTTGGCTATTTGTTGAACTAAATCGGGGCGTTCAAGTACCACACAGCCGCGGGTGTGTTGGGCGGCGACTTGGCGGAAATCTCGTAGGAATTCGGATTTGGTCATTTGCTCGTAGATCGAGTCGCTGTCGTGAATGTTCTCGGCGGCAAATTGGATGATGGGGCAGGGTTCGATGCTGCCGCTGGGTCCGATGTGATGAGAGATGCCAGTTGCCATCGGGCAGAGAGCTTTGCCTTGACCGTCGTAGTAAGCGTCGATGATGGCGATGGGGACTTTGACGCGCATGTCGACGACGAATTGGCGAACTCGTCGCGCTTGCTCGGGGGTGAGGGCGAGTTCTTCGTGAATTTGAGGACCGACGGGGCGGTAGGTGTGATACCAGGCGTAGTGAACCCCGCGTTTGGCGAGCGAGCGCAGCCAATCTTCGGTGAGTAGTTCGTCGATATTGGTTTGGCAGAGGGAGGTGGCGACGCCGGTGAGCAGCCCATGGTTGAGACAGTTGTCGAGACCGCGCAGGGTTCGTTTGTAAACGTCTTTGCCGCCTCGTCTTTCATTGGAAACCACTTCGTTGCCTTCGATGGAGACCAGCGGGGTGGCATTGCCGATCTGACGCAGGCGTTTGGCGACCTTGTCGGTGATCAGTTGTCCGTTGGTGAAGACTTGGAAAAAGCAGTCAGGGTGCTGGGCGAGGAAATCGAGCAGCTCAGTGTGCATGAAGGGTTCGCCACCGAGGATGCCAAAAAAGGAATTACCGTGTTCGCGGGCATCGTTGACCACTTGGTTGAGCCGATCGAAGTCGATTTTGACCTGCGGTTTGTCGACATCGACCCAGCAGCCTTGGCAACGTAGGTTGCAGGAGTTGAGGATGGAGAGGTAGAGGAAAGGTGGGAAGTATTCGCCCTTTTTGATGCGTTTTTTGAACAGCTGGACGGAGCGCACACCTTTGAAGCCGAAGTTCCACATGAACTTGGCGAGATGGCGTTTGTCTGCCGTGGCAAGAGTGCGGGCAGCGAATTGGAGGGAAGGGATGAGCATAATATAAGAGGTGGAACCGCAGATGTCGCAGATGTGCGCAGATGGGGAATGAAGAAAGAATTATTTTTTTGAGTTGATGAAGAATGGATATGGGTTCGTTCTAGGTGGCTATAATAATTACTCTTTAGGAAAGCCCGCGGTAAAGACTAGTGAGGTTTTTGCTGTAATGATAATTGTCTGATTGCCTAAATTCCTTTTCTTATCTGCGTTCATCTGTGACATCTGCGGTTCAGTTTTTTCCGTGCGCAGATGGGGAATGAAGAAAGAATTATTTTTTTGAGTTGATGAAGAATGGATAAGGGTTCGTTCTAGGTGGCTATAATAATTACTCTTTAGGAAAGCCCGCGGTAAAGACTAGTGTGGTTTTTGCTGTAATGATAATTGTCTGATTGCCTAAATTCCTTTTCTTATCTGCGTTCATCTGTGACATCTGCTGTTCAGTTTTTTCCGTGCGCAGATGGGGAATGAATGAAGAAAGAATTATTTTTTTGAGTTGATGAAGCGTTTGTAGTTGAGACGCGGAGTGCCGAAATTAATGAGTAGAGCTTTTTCGAGAGATGTAGTTTTTAAATAGTGGAGGACTTGTGCTGACTCGATGTTAGTAAGCGATTGCATTGCTTTGAGTTCAATGATGATGGAGTCAAAGCATATGAAGTCAGCTCGATACGGAGTGCCGAGTGTTTGACCTTTATAGATGACAGGAATTTTTCTTTCTCTTGCATAAGGAATATTGCGTTGGGTGAATTCCCACTCAAGTGCATCTTGATAAACTCCCTCCAAAAAACCGCACCCCAATACGCTGTGAACTTCCATTGCTGCGCCGATGACTGCGTAGGTTTTTGGGTCTTCATTCTTATCTGCGTTCATCTGTGGGTAGGGTTACTTTGCGAGAAGGTGATGGAAATAAGAGGTGGAACCGCAATCGAAGCGTAGCGAAGATAGTTGGAGGATACTACCCGAAGGCAAATGACGCAGATGTGCACAGATCGGAATGCGGAGGAGGAAGAAGTTTTTTTTTATTTGATACTATTTACTATCTGGAAAATCACAATGTGAAGTCCGGTGTGATTCCATTACTGTAATGAGGGCTGCATTTTTTTGATGTTTTTTCTTATCTGCGTTCATCTGCGAAATCTGCGGTTAAACTCTTCTGTCTAAGGTTTGTTTTTTCCCGTAAGCCGGTGAGTTGGTTTGGGCATGCCTGGGCGGAAGTGTTCGCTGTGGGTGATGTTGTGTTTGAGTTGATGGGTTTTTGTTAACACGTATTCTAAGGCGTGGGTGACGGCTTGATCGAGGGTTTCTGGCGCGGCTTCGGCGCGGATGTTGAGTAGGAGTTCGCCGTCTTCGAGGGGGTCGATGAGGTGGTGGGAGAGTTCGGGTTTGGCATCGGATCGGGTGAGATTGATAGCGGCAATTTCCATTGGATCATACAAGGGGGTTAGGGTCATTTTCAGGTGGGCGATCTCGACCTCTTGTTTGGCTAGTGCAGTGCGTAGGTTTTGCGCGAGTTCGACGAGGATTTGATTGCCGTCGAATTCATCTTGGTCGTTGTCGGTGGTGATTTTTATGGTGCTATTGAGCCAACCGAGTAGGGCTTCGCCATCACCATAACGTTGATAGTCGATTTCTAGGAAGCGGGAGACGTTCATTTCTGCTTCGAGGGTGGCGGTGAACCAAGCTGCTAGACCGAGCCCATCACGGGCGGAAATTTTGTAGATCGTAGCATCGGGGTATTGTTTGGCTAAGAAGTCTTGCAGTTGATCGAGTTCGGCTTCCGCGAGGGTGTCGATTTTGTTGATGACGATGATCTCAGCTTCTTCGAGTTGTTTGCGGTAGATATAACGCACGTTGTCGGAAAGCTTGCGCTTGGAATCTTCAAGTCCAAAAACTCGGCGAGCGCGAGTGGGGTCGATCAGTACGGAGAGGGGGGCGACAACAAATTCTTCGCCGTAAATTTTTTCTAAGGGCAGGCTGACGGTGGCTACTAGATCGGTACAGGATCCGACGGGTTCGGCGAGGAAGACGTCGGGTCGAGTTTTTTCACTGAGATGGCGAGCGGCATCGATGAGCGAGTTGAAGCGGCAACAGAAACAGCCGCCTGAGATTTCTTCGACGGGAAAGCGGTTGCTACGACCTAAGGCGGAATCGACGAGACCTGCACCTTGATCATTGGTGATGAGCCCGACTTTTAGACCTTGATCACTTAAGTATTGGGCAAATTTTTGGATCGACGTGGTTTTCCCGGCACCGAGAAAGCCTCCGATCATCAGATAGCGGGACGGGGTAGAGGTAGCTAAAATGCTCATTGCAGCGGCAGAGATGTTTGGGTTTTGCTTGTTGGTTGACTGCGGAAACATGATGCCATCTTGAGGGGGATGAAACTATTCTTTTGTCAAAATGTGAGAATCGAGTGAATTTAGCCTTATTCTGCTAGGTTTGAGGAGCTGTAGGACTGCTATTTTTCAAGTGAATCCTTAATGAAATTATTTTGGTTTTCCCTTGCGGTTTGGGCGCGAATCGTTCAAGATTCATATCTGAGACCATTTTGAACATTCTGACCCGGTAATAGAATGTTCGCTGTGGCGTTATTTATTTTGTAATGAAAGACCAAAAAACCATCAATCAGCAGCTAGTAAAAGTCCTGAGTTTCTCAGGACTAGCTCTTTTGTTATTTAATGCACCCTTGTTTGCGCAAGAGAGCAGTGGCTATGTGTCGCCAGCTCCGTCGTCGAGCTACTCAGTGGCACCCACTTCTACGTCAGGTCGAGCAATGCAGGCTTATCAGCCTGGTAAGAAAAAAAGAAAGAGGTGGGTGAAGCGACCTAAGACAAAACGTGTACAGACTTATCGTGAGACAGCTGATGATGTGCCAGTTAGATCGTCAGGAGACTTGTCGGTTTTGCCACCGATGCCGAGTGCTTTTCAAAAGCAGCCAGTAGGTTGGTTGGCTAAACGCAAAGCTAAGCGTAACCAGAAAGTTCACCAAGTGCAACAGCCGCAGTTAGAGCATGTGTTCCAAGGTCAGAGCAGTGTGGGAGTTAGCCATGAGGCTACCCAAGTTGCGAAGACAATGCCCGAGCCAGTTTATTATGAATACACTGGTCCAGCTATAGATCCGACTACCCCGTCAGGTAAGCCGCTGCGTGCTTTTAACCGTAGTTCGCGTCATATTCAAAATCAGCAAGTGGTGGCGAAAGGGACTTTGCCGCCGAGCGGTGGCGTTCGTTGGTTGAGTCGTGCTAAGGATATTCAGAGTGAGGAGCCTTCTGGATCCAAATGGTCTTGGGAGAATCCATTCAATAATCCTGTGCGTCGCAAAGCGGGCATGCATGCGGTGCCTGTAGCAGGAGCTCAGGCGGGTGGGGAAGTGAGTGGGCCGGATGGTTCTGGTATAGCTGCGCCAGGTGTGACGGATGAGACTCAGTTGTTAGCTAATTTGAGAGGGGTGGTGATCGTGCCTCGCACGCTTGATGTGAAAAAGAGCGGTCGCTCTGGAGTGAGCGGAGTTTTGACCGAGGGTGTGGAGTTGCCACAAAAGGTTCAGGACAGTTTGGCTGAGTATTTGGGTAAAGCTCTTTCGTTGGCGGTATTGGATGAGATGGTGCGTAAGGCAGTGGTGGCGTATCGTTCGAGTGACATGCCGGTGGTGGATGTCTTGGTGCCAGAGCAGGAGATCAATGATGGGGTGTTGCAACTGGTGGTGATCGAGGGGCGTGTGGGCAAGGTGATCGTGGAGGGTGCTAAATACACGGACCCTCAATTTCTCAAGGATCAGATCAGTTTGAAAAAGGGGCAGGTCTTAAAAGAGAGTTCCTTGTTAGCAGATTTGCAGTGGATGAACAAAAACCCATTCCGCCAGGTGGATATGATTTACAGCCCTGGTTTTGACTACGGGACTACGGATTTGATCTTGCGTACTCACGATGTCAAGCCGCTGTCGTTTTATGTTGGGGTGGAGAACTCGGGTAATAGCTTGTTAGGGGACAATCGTTTTATTAGCGGTTTCAACTGGGCGGGGCCGTTGTTTTTTGGTCAGGAGAATACCTTGAACTATCAATACTCTAGCGATTTGGATTTTGATAAAATGACCAGTCACTCTGTGGTGTGGACGAGTTACTTGCCATGGCGCCATCATTTGACCTTGCTCGGTGCATGGGTGAATCAGGATATCGATACGATGGCGGCGGGAGAAGTTGTTAATATTGGCGGTAAGAACCAGCAGGGCAGTGTGCGCTACACGATACCGCTTAAAGGTAGTGGTCGTTGGGTTCATGAAGCTGAGGTGGGTTTTGATTATAAATCATCGAATAGCAATTTGGCCTTTGGTGGTCTGGAGGTGTTTGATACCACGACTCAGATTTTGCAGTTAGGTTTAGGTTATAATATTATTCAAAGTGATAGATGGGGTTCAACCAAGATTGATAACGAAGTCATTTGGAGTCCTGGTGGGATTACTGGTGAAAACACTACACAGAGCTTCCGAGCGCAGCGCGGCGGCGCTGAGGCAAATTATGTCTATGGGCGTTCGTCGATTGAGCGGAATTTCTTTTTGCCCAAGGGCTGGGGCTTGATCACACGGGTGGTTGGTCAGTTGTCTAGCGCGAGTTTGCTGGCTAGCGAAACTCTGGGTGCTGGTGGTTTTGATACCGTGCGTGGTTGGGAGCAGCGAATTGTGCTTGGTGATCAGGGAGCGGTGGCGAATGTGGAGTTACGCACGCCATCGATGAGTCCTGCTAATTTGATAGGTTTTCACAATACGCAGGATGGCATGCAGTTTTTGACCTTTTTTGATTATGGTTATGTCAGCTCGCTCAATCGTGCGGCTGGGATCCCTAGTTCCTTTGGTATGGGTAGTGTGGGAGTGGGGCTGCGCTATCAGTTGGATGATAATTTTAGCCTGCGCCTAGATTACGGGTATCAAATGATTGAAAGGAATTTTGATGATGGAGAGAATGGCCGCATCCATTTTGGTGGTCGGGCGAACTTTTAACGGTAGGTGGGGAGAAGAGCTTCTAACCACGGTCGCAACGAAGGGAATCGGAATGCAATGGAACCGTAACGAAGTGGAGATAGCCGGAGGCAAATAGCTGGAGGTAAATACCCGAAAGCAACACAGCTGGAGAAGGATTTTTTAACCACGGAAAAGCACGGATTTACACGGAAAATTTATTTTATTATGAGGAAGAGGAATGGGGGGAAGCTTGGCTAAGGAGTCGCGCAGAAATAAATTGATTAACTCCGCAAAGAGTTTTGTTTGGCTTCAAGGCGGAATTTGACAGAGTTTAGCGGGCTAAATGAGTCGAATTCCAACACAGAAGCCAGACGAAAATCGAAGTGGAGTTGGGTAAGTTATTTTTGTGCGGCTCCTAAGTGGGTAGGGGGACAGTGGAGGAAGAATGAAGAGGAGGCAGGAGGGGAGATTTCCACCATGAAGATCATGAAGGAAGGTTTTTTTTGGTTGCAAGAGGGGGGATGAAGAAAGTTTAGACTTCAACATCGATGGGGGCTTGGTCGATGAAGAGAAGAGGTGCTCACGCCCGCTACGCTCAAGACGCAAAGAACGCAGAGAGATAGCTGGAGGAAGAAGGGAATGTGGAGTGCGGCGGCTCGACGCCGCTTTTCAGTAGAGGGTGTGTGTCGAGAGGGAGAACGGATTGCCCCTCTTTTGAAACAGCTTTGTAAGCTGTGGGAGAAAGACCGGTTGGAAACCTGTGATACAATGTGTGGGCAGGAGTGTGAAACAGCTTTGTAAGCTGTGGGAGAAAAGACAGGTTGGAAACCTGTGATACAATGTGTGGGCAGGAGTGTGAAACAGCTTTGTAAGCTGTGGGAGAAAGACAGGTCGGAAACCTGCGATACAATGCGTGGGCGGGAGTGTGAAACAGCTTTGTAAGCTGTGGGAGAAAGACAGGTTGGAAACCTGTGATACAATGGCGGGGGAGGAGTGTGAAACAGCTTTGTAGGCTGTGGGAGAAAGACAGGTTGGAAACCTGTGATACAATGCGTGGGCGGGGGAGCTGGATTTGCCGTGGAAGGCTGCGAAACAAAGCGGCGTCGAGCCGCTCGCACTGCAAAAAGGAGTCGTATAACTTTGGGGGAATGGGGTGAAGTAGGTGATTGGCTCGCATTTTTTAGAAAAAAACGGCTTTTTTGGTCACAAAGGTGAGATTGCTGACAATTTAAGCTTGTGGAGAGTCGATAATTTATTAAAATAACGTTAATAAACCATCAGTTTTCTTGTGAACATCGATTGCGCTCTAGGGTGCGGTGCGATGTTTGCTTCATGGGTAGTTTTTCCGCTTCTTTTTTCTAGTTTTTGTTTATCTCAAATCTCAAATTCATTATCATGAATATATTCACTCAAATCATTCGCCGCAGTAAGAGGCTGCAGGCGCTGGTCTTGTTAACCTTGTTTCCGAGTTTGGTATTGTTGCCAGCGAACTTGCAGGCGAACCCGAGCGGAGGTGTGGTCACGGGTGGTGCGGCTGAAATTGGACTGGGCTTGGGTGGAACTCTGCAGATCCATCAGATGAGCCAACGGGCGGTGATCGATTGGGCGAGTTTTTCGATTGCAGCGGGGGAGTTGACGGAGTTTATCCAGCCGGGATCAAATTCTGCGGTGCTCAATAGGGTGACTGGTGGAGTGTCGACAGCAATTTTTGGGGCGCTGCGGGCGAATGGCAATGTTGCCATTATCAATACGGCAGGTATTTTGGTCGGACCGAGCGGCACGATTGACGTGAATGGGCTGTTGATGTCGACGCTGGATGTGAGCAATGCAGATTTCATGGGCGGTGGCGATATGCTTTTCAAAGGCAGCGGAGCTGCGGGGGTGACGAACATGGGACGTATCAACGCGGTGGGCGGCGATGTGTTTTTGATCGGTAAAAGCGTCAGCAACAGTGGATCGATCACTGCAGCGAACGGCACGGTGGGTTTGGCAGCGGGACAGGAAGTGCTGATCACCGCCGCACCGGATGCTGCGGGAGAGCGAGTGTTTGTGAGACCGACGGCGGGCGTGGCATCGGGAACGGGCGTGGATAACAGCGGCACGATTCAAGGGGCGATGGTGGAGCTGAAGGCGCATGGTAATATGTATGCGCTAGCGATCAATAATAGCGGTTCGATTCGTGCGACAGGCGCGACGGTTCGCGGAGGTAGAGTGACTTTGCGTGCGATTGGAGGGACGATCACTAATAGTGGTAGTATCGCGGCGACTTTGCCGAATGGCACAGGTGGACGGATTATTTTGGATGCAGGTATCGGTGGCACGGTGAACGCGGGTGGCACGATCGATGCCAGCGCTACGGGTCAGGGCAAAATTGGTGGGGTGGTGATGATCAGTGGAGAAACCGTGACGGTTCCAGGTGGGGCTAACATCAAAGCTAATGGCGAAGGTGGCGGTGGCTTTGTGCAGATTGGATCGGGTGACGGGGTGGATGCGCAGAATGTGGCGGTGCAGGCAGGGTCGAGCATTTCGGCTAACGGAGGAAGTGGACCGGGCGGCATGGTAGTGATCTCGGGAGGAGCAGATAGCAATGTGATGGTGGCAGGCGCGGTGAGCGCGACCAGTCAGAGTGGTGATGGTGGTATTATAGTGATCGAGGGTGGCGATGTGAACGTGACCCAGACTTCGATTTTGGATGCTAGTGGAGTCAATGGCGGAGTGATCACGGTGACAGGTGAGAACTCGGCAATGGTGAATGGTAATTTGAATGCGGTGGGTAGTGCGGGCAATGGCGGGGTGATCAACATTAGCGGTGGTAATAGCACCACGGTGGGATCGACGGCGACGATTGATGCGGGTGGTTCAGTGAATGGTGGTATGGTGACCATCACTGGAGGTGGCACGACGACGGTGGCGGGAACGGTGAATTCTGTGGGAGGTAGTGGACAGGGTGGACAGATTCAGGCCTTGGGTGTTGCGGTGGAAATGGTAGCATCGGCACGAGTGAATGCGAGCGGATTTGCTGGTGGTGGACAGGTTAATATTGGTGGAGGGTTTCAGGGCAGGGATGCGGATATCATTAATGCAATGAATACCACCGTGGCATCAGGCGCCGTGATCAGAGCCGATGCGACTGGTGATGGTAATGGCGGGTTGGTGGTGATATGGGCGGATCAGGATACTTTGTATGAGGGGGAGATCAGTGCACGAGGTGCAGGTGTAGGTAATGGAGGATTTGTGGAGGTGTCAGGCAAAGAGCGGCTTGGGTTTTATGGTGGAGTGGTGACTCTTGCCGAAAATGGAACAGCTGGAGTTCTATTATTGGATCCTTCAAATGTGACAATATCTGGAGCTGTGACCGGGGCTAATAATGTGAATAATAATAATTTACAGGCGGCTTTAGGGGCTAACAATGTGGTTATTTCTACATTTTCAGGCGAGGCTGAAGAGGGGTGGATCAATGTGATATCCGATATCCGGTGGGATAGTGACTTTAGTCTGACCTTGTTGGCTGAGGATGATATTTATGTAGAGGATGATATTCGAAATCGGGGCACGGGTAATGTCAATTTGATTGCAGGTTGGGATACCGCTACGGCCTTTAGTGCCTTCGGATCGGGAAGTGAAACCCAGCCCAACCCTTTCTCGTTGCCTTTCCTTGAGGGGGATGTGGATATGGCTCTAGTTTATGGCAGTGGGCTATATGGTCAGGATACAGCTAGCGATGGAGGCACGGATGCAGCCGATCCATTAGCTCATTTTGGCAGCGTGTTTCTAGGAAGGCGGGAAAGCGGGACGGTAGTGACTAGTGCAATGATGGTAGCGAGTCGTTTGGGTAGTACCAATGTGGTGGGCTACGACCTGCATATTATTGCGGGTGGGACGGATGACGATGCTGTGAATCTCGGGTATGCAGACGCGGGCGGAGACGGGGATATTCTAGTTGGCGTGGATGATGCTAGGGGTGATATTCGGGTAGAGGTTTTGAACGATGTGACGATCACTGGTGGACCTAACGGCCCGGCCTCTGGGGCGGGAAATAGATACGCCTTCGGTCAGATAGGGCACGGAGGGCGTTGGGGGCAAGCGCGCAATAAAGAATTGACTGGAGATATCAGAGTAGAAGCAGGACGCGATATTATTTTGACGGCGGGAAATGGGGATCGGAATTTTGCTAAGATAGGAAATGGTAGCACGGATGCTTCTTCAGGGGTCCCAGGAGAATCCTTGTTGTTGATAGGCGGGAGAATCGATGTTACTGCCGGGCGCGATATAACTGCCACCGCAGGAGCTGGGAACCGCAGCTTTGTCCAAATAGGTTACGGCGGTGCCAATGTCGATACGGTTGCGGTTGCAGCTGGCGACAACAGTGTCAACGTCACGGCTAATAGAAATATTACCTTTAATGGAGGAGGTGGTAGTGATGCATACGCGCAGTTAGGAAACGGAGGGCGTAGTTCCGATGGAGGGCAGTCTGGAAATATCACAGTGACCGCAACAACGGGAACTATCAACTTTAGTGCTGGCGCCGGTGGCACTGCCTATGCTCAGTTGGGTAATGGAGGGTTTCAAGCAACCGGAGGTCAATCTGGCACTATCGAAGTGAATGCAGGGGCGGGGGTGGCTTTCGCTGCGGTTAATGGTGGCAATGCGTATGCGCAGTTAGGTAATGGAGGCCGCGGTGCGGCAGGAGGGCAGTCTGGAACTATCACAGTGAGTGCTGTGGGTGATTTGACTTTTACGGGTGGCATGGGTAGCGGCAATACTTATGTGCAAATCGGTAATGGGGGATTCGAATCAACGGGGGGGCAAACTGACAATATTTCAGTGACCAGCACGGGAGGGGACATTTCATTCACTGGGGGCAGCGCGGGGAATAGTTCGGCGAGAATAGGCAATGGCGGACAGAATAGTATCGGAACGAAGAGTGGAAATGTATCGGTAATAGCCAATGCTGGCTCAGTTATATTACAAGCAGGGAGCGGAGTGAATTCGAGTGCACGTATTGGGCATGGCGGGCGGTCTGCGACAGGCGCAACCAGCGGGACGGTTACAGTGACAGCGACAGGGGCTACTAGTAATATCGAGATTCGCGGGGGTAATGCGGATGGAGCTATCGCGGCTATCGGCAGCGGTGGTATTTCGGGCAATTCCAACTTTGGTGTAGATGGTGATAGTATTGTTCTGAACGCGGGACAGGATGTGTTGTTGGTCTCTGGGGATTTTAACAATACTTACACCCAAGTGGGTAATGGTGGCCTTGCTGCATCGGGGAATAACGATACCGATATTTCAGTCACCGCGGGACGGGATATCACACTCACCGCTAACCCTCAAGTGGGAGGCAGTGATGACGATGGTTATGCGATCATAGGTAATGGCGGGCCACAAACAGGCAGTAACAACCAAGGAAATATCACCGTAGTCGCGACGGGTGTGTTGACGATGAATGCGGGCGGTGGCGATGATGGGGCTACACCGAACTATGTGCAAATAGGTCATGGCGGCAATGATAACGGGGGAACCCAGGGAGTTGCGGGTGATCTGATTTCAGTAACAGCGGGTTCGATTGATATGAACGCAGGCGTGGGCGCGACCGCTAATAGTCAGGAAGCCTATGCTCAAATAGGCAATGGCGGTTCAAATGCCAATGGTGTGAAGGCTGGTGATATAGTGGTCACTACCACGGTCGGCGGCATCGCCATGGACGGAGGGGCTGCGCGGAGAACTTATGTGCAAATAGGGCATGGCGGTTACGATGCGGATGGAGCTGTATCGGGAAATGTTACAGTGACTTCGACTGGGAACATTACAGTTACTGGAGGAACGGGTGATACCAGCTACGCGCAAATTGGTAATGGTGGAACGGGCTCCAACGGTGCTAAAACGGGCACGACAACTGTAAGCGCGGTTGATGTCAGTGTAATATCAGGCAATATTCGGGCTTACGCTCAGATCGGAGCGGGCGGAGGTCATCGTGACGGCCAAGGAGGAATTAGCGGAGGTATCACAACGGCTACCAGTGTGACGGCGACAGGTAATGTATTAGTTGATGCCTCGAACGGCGGAATTAACGCTTATGCTCAAATTGGCGCTGGTGGCGGGTTCGGTGTCGGTGGAGTTATTGGCATACCGATCGGTGGGTTTTCTACTACAGTAGCTGCGGGAGGAACGGTGAGTTTGATCGGTGGCAGCAATTTGCATACCTATGCTCAGATCGGCAACGGCGGCATAGGTTTCGATGGTGCTAAGACGGATGCTGGAGTCTCTGTAACAGGCACATCGGTGACTCTGACCAGTGGCGGCGTGGCTTCAGCTTATACCATGATAGGATCGGGTGGAGGTATTTCTCAGGGGAATAATAATGCCGATGGAGCGGTGGCTGGTAATGTCTCTGTTGAGGCTACAACTGGCTCAGTTAGTTTGACTGCAGGTGGCGGCATTGATGCGTTTGCGCAGATTGGCAACGGTGGTTCCAATAGCACAGGGATTTTGTCTGGAGATGTTACTGTGACGGCTACTGCTGGGAACGTCACGATTACTGGAGGAACGGGTGATGCCAGCTACGCGCAGATTGGTAATGGTGGAGCGAACTCCGACGGCGCTAAATCGGGAATCACGACAGTGAGTGGGGTTGATGTCAGCGTGGTAACGGGCAGTGCAGGCCGGGCTTACGCTCAGATCGGAGCGGGCGGAGGTCATGATGGCAGCTCGGGAGTTAGTGGCGGGATCACAACGGCTACCAGTGTGGTGGCTACAGGTAATGTATTAGTTGATGCCACGAATGGCGGAGTTAATGCGTATGCTCAAATTGGTGCTGGTGGCTCGTTCGGTGTCGGTGGAGTTGTTGGAATGCCGAGCGGCGGAGGATTTTCTACCACGGTAGCTGCGGGAGGAACGGTGAGTTTGATAGGGGGTAGCGATATTCATACCTATGCTCAGATCGGCAATGGAGGCATAGCTTTCGATGGAGCTAAGACTGATGCGGGGGTTTCTGTGACAGGCACAGCGGTGACTCTGACCAGTGGTAGCGGGCAATCTGCTTATACCATGATAGGATCGGGTGGAGGTGTATCTGGGGCAGGCAATACTGCGTTGGGTGCGGTTAGCGGCGATGTTTATGTTGAAGCCACGGCGGGAGATGTGCAAATGAATGCAGGTGGTAATGACGCATTTGTACAAATTGGCAATGGTGGTAGAGGTGCAGTATCCGGTGATAAGAGCGGGTCGGTGCAGGTTCTGGCTAGCGGAGACGTGAGCGTGTCAGGTAGCACGGGAGCGCGAAGCTACGCGCAAATTGGCAATGGTGGATATGATGCGAATGGTGGTAGCAGCGGTAGCATCACGGTGAATGCGGGCAATCTGATCGATCTGAATGGAGGATCTGGAGCTGATGCCTACGTGCAGATCGGTAATGGTGGGACAGAAGCGGAGGGAGCGCAAGGTGTCTCGGGAGACGTTATAACCGTGACCGCAGGTAATGGGATCAGTGGTGATGGTGGAGGCACGCGAGCTTATGTGCAGATCGGCAATGGTGGGTATTTCGCAGCGAATACACCAGGAGCATCTGGGGTAGCGGATATAAACGTGACGGCAAATGGAGCAGCAGGGATTGATTTTGAAGGAGGTTCTACTTCTGCTTATGTGCAGATAGGTAATGGAGGAACACGAGCTCAAGGAAATTACTCGGGAGCGATTAATGTCAATGCTACAGGTGCGGGAGGAATCACTTTTGAGAATGGGGGATTTATAGCTTACGCGCAGATTGGCAATGGTGGACGAAATGCTTCAGGCACTTTGAGTGGAGATATCACGGTGAATTCAGCGACAGGAATTAACTTTTCTACACCAATAAACGGAGCAGTAGCTTATGCGAAAATTGGTCACGGCGGCACTTTTGCCAGCGGAACCCAGACTGGTAACATCGCCGTGAGTGCTGGAGCGGACGGGATCGTGTTTGAAGCTGGTAGCGGGTCACAAGCGCACCGCTCGGTGCAGATCGGTCATGGGGGATTGAATGCGACTGGCACCAAAACTGGAAATATCATGGTAAGCACGACGGGTGTGGTGACGTTTTCTGCTGGGGCAGGAGATAATAGCTTTGCTCAGTTGGGACACGGTGGTATCGGCGCAAATGGAACTACTGGCGGTGACATCAGTGTTCAGTCCGGAGCCGCTATCACGTTCACTGCCGGTGGTGGTGATGACTCCTACGCTCAGTTAGGAAACGGTGGGGTTGATGCAACGGGGAATCAGAATGGGAATATTCAAGTTCTCGCAGTCAATGATGTGAGCATCACTGGTGGTACAGGCGGACGAACTTATGCACAGATAGGAAACGGAGGAGTGAACGCGGATGGGCTGAATGATGGCAATGTGAGCGTGGCATCAACTGAAGGTAGTGTGATTCTGACGGCTGGCAATAGCAATGGTTTAGGTCGAGGTGCTTATGCGCAGATTGGTAATGGAGGGGTGGATAATGGTGGCACAAGGACTGGCGATATAGTAGTGAGAGCGGCACAGGATGTGATCATAGAAGCAGGGCTTGACTCTGGCGACTACGCGGTGATTGGCCACGGAGCTTTGAATGGCGGTGGAGGTTCTACCGGAAACATCAGCGTGAGTGCTGGCACGGGTTCCCTCAACGGTGTGGGTTTTGGGCAGTTTGATGATCTGGGTGACTTTGATGGCATAGCGGGTCCAGATACGATCACCTTTGCAGCTACGATTGCAGGCTTAGGAAGAATACGATTGCTGGGAGGAACTGGGGGCGATACCTGGGCGGCGATTGGTCATATCGGCAGAGATGCCGGTGGAACTAAAACTGGCCTGATAGATGTGATGGCGGTGGAGGATATCGATATGATTGCAGGTGCGGGTGGTCGTGCATCTGCTCGCATTGGTCATGGGGGGCGAACTTCCAGCGGCACCAATGATGGCGCTATTTCGGTGACATCACTGAATGGTGATCTGACTCTCACAGGTGGCAATGGTGCCAATGAATCGTATGCTCAGATTGGACATGGCGGTGGGGCTAGTTACGATGCTGGTGGATCCAATGGAAGCAAAACTGGAAATATCATGATCAATGTGGGTGGTAATGTCGCTTTGAGTGGTGGTACATCGGGAACTTCAAATTACGCACAAATTGGTCATGGCGGTCGAGGGGCTGATGGCACAAAAACGGGCGATATCTCGGTGACGGCTGGAGGTGCCATTACTGGACAAGCTGGAGCGGCAAGTAATCGCTATGTGCAGATCGGCAATGGTGGTTATAATACTACGGGTGATGCATCGGGAAATATCACGCTGCTGGCTGGCACGAATATCAGCTTCATAGCTGGAGGAGCGGATGCTTATGCGCAAATTGGCAATGGCGGATTAGTGGGTACGACGACCTCTTTATTAACAACCGCGCTTTCAGGGGATATCACGGTTACGGCAGGCACTAACATCACTTTGACTGGGGCTAATGTGACAGATCGCGCAGCGATCATTGGTCATGGCGCGACAGATGACGTTAGTGCCTCGGTGGAGGGTGATGTGATGGTGCGAGCGGGTGGTAGCATGACTCTGGTGAATGCTTTTGTGGGTAATGTGGATGATAACTACGTATCGGGTAATACCTGGGTCGGAGTGGGAGTTGATATTACTGCCGATGCAGCGAGTCAGTTTAATAGTGCGACCTTTGCAGCAGGATCTCCGAATGATGGGGAGTTGCGGTTTTATGTGGGAGGAAATGATTTGGTGGATGGTGGCACTTTGTTAAATGGGGTGGCTCATGGAGGAGTTTCTTTTCCTAATGATATGGGGACAGTTAACTTCTTTGGTGAGGGGAGCTATAGCAACCCTGGTCCCGCCGCTAATCCTGTGGGCGGCAATTTCGCCTACTACGATCTGGACTGGGCGGGGCCTTACAATTACATTGTGAATGCGGCCGAGGCCGGAAACATCAGTGCGGCGCTCGCTACAGGCGAGGTGGTTCTATCTGGTGAACTTGGCCAAATCAATTTTGGAGCCTTTGCCGATCTGGATATGGGTACGCAGTATATTACCATTGATAGTGAGATCAGTTTCAGCTCGGAGTACGACCTGACATTGCGAGCTACCGGAGATATTACCTTCAACGCTAGTGTGCAGAACACGGGTGTTGTTGTGACAGACACTGGGGCAATCAACGTTGCCGCAGGTTGGGATGGATTGACCGATTCTTACGGTGTCTTCGCTCCAGTTACCCCAACGACACCGTCTAATTTTGACGCGATTAAGAATTTTGTCGGAGCTTGGGGCAATGATTTTCCTGACGTGGGGGTTCCAGGTGACGGGTTGGTGGTTATTGGTGATGGTGCACGGATTTCGCGTATCGTGGTGGGTTCGCGTTTGGGACAGACTAACGTGCTGGGATATGGGGTGATACTTAATGGAGAACTAACCGGGGGATCTAATAGGGGGACGCAAATTGGATATTGGGGGACATCGTCTGGCGATATCGATGTGCGAGCAAAAGCTGGAGGAGTGGATTTGAATGGTGGCACGGGCACTATCAATTATGTGCAAATAGGCAATGGGGGAGGACTCAATGGAACAGGGGCTTATGGTGGGAATGTGAGTGTGATCACGGTCGATGGTGGCGATATCACGGTTGATGGAGGCGCTGCCAATTGGTCTTACGTCCAGATTGGTAACGGCGGTGGACAGTTGGGAACTGGAGCTGTGGTGAGTGGCGATGTGACAGTGACAAGCAGCGGGCTGATTGATATCACAGGTGGAAGTTCCGCGAGGACTTATGCGATGATTGGCAATGGAGGAAAGGGGCGTGATAACGATGACCAGGATGTCGCTATGTCGGGTGATATCACTGTGACGGCTGAGAATGACATTAGCATCACGGGAGGAACGGGTTCCTTTAACTATGCTCAAATCGGCAATGGTGGCTATGAAACTGATGGTGCTTTATCGGGTGATATCACGGTGACTTCAAATACCGGATTGGTGGCATTGCAAGGAGGAGGTGGAAATTCCTACGCTCAAATTGGCAATGGGGGAGGGCGTAGCATAGGTCTTAAAGGCGGCACTATAATGGTGACAGCTAGTGCAGGTTCGGTGGAGTTGACTGGAGGTAATGGTGGGCAAGCGTTTGCTCAAATTGGTAATGGTGGCTATGACGCAGATGGCAACAGCGGTGATAATATCACCGTGAGTGGATTGAGCGTGGGACTGAATGGAGGTGGTGGGAGTGATAGTTATGCTCAGATAGGCAATGGAGGAAGTAAAAGTACGGGAAATAAATCAGGCAACATTGCGGTGAACGCCACCGCGGGTTCGGTGATATTGCAGGGTGGCAATAGCGGGGTCGTTCGCATTGGTAATGGTGGAACGAGTACCTCTGCTCCTTTTACTCCTGAAGGCAATACCAGTGGCAGCATTAGTGTGATAGCGCTTGGTGCAAGCAGCAACATTGAACTTCGCGGGGGTAATGGTGGCAGTTGGGGAGAAGCGGTGATCGGTAATGGCGGAAATCTGGCTGATGGTGACCATGGGGTGACTGTTG